>DATKLM010000233.1:0-7701 GCA_035542415.1 Spirochaetia bacterium | reverse complement strand
GACCCGGGAAATCGTCATCCATAACAGGAACTTCACCAATGACAACCAGATGATGTACACGGCGATCCACGAGTACGCTCACCACATCCAGTTCACGACCTCGGCAACTCCGATCTCTGTGCGCACCCATACCACATCTTTCTGGAACCTCTTTCACACTCTCCTGTTCGAGGCCGAGGAAAAGGGTATCTACCGCAATCCGTTCGATGAAATCGACGAGCTGGGCGAGCTCGCGAAACGCATCCGCGAGAAGTTCCTGGCGGCGAGCGGCTCCCTGATGAAGGAGCTGGGGAAGCTCCTCATCCAGGCCCACAACCTGTGCGAGAAGCATGGCACCAGCTTCTCCGACTATCTCGATCGCGTCCTTTCTCTCCCCCGCACGAGCGCCCAGCTCATCATGAAGGCCCACACCCTGGACCTCGATCCCCGGGTCGGTTTCGAGAACATGCGAAGCCTCGCCGCCATCCGGGACGATGGGGAGCGGGGCAGGGCGCAGGCGGAGTTGCTGAACGGGCACACGCCCGACATGGTGAAGGCAAGGTACGCGGAGCGCCGGGCGCCGCGGGATCCGCGCGAGGCCCTCCTCAAGGAGCGGGAGCGCCTCGAGCGGATGATCGAGAGGCTTCGCAAGCGTCTCCAGGAGGTCGAGCGGCGGATCGAGGAAGCGCCAGCGGAGTGAGAAGATCCAGGACTTCCCGGAAATCCGCCGGAAGGGGTGATCGGATGACCACCGCAGCCCCCGTGATCGGGTGGATGAAATGCGATTCCTCCGCGTGCAGGCAGTGCCGGGCGGGGAGAGTGGCGTCGAGGGTTCCTCCCGAGCGCTGGTAGCGGAGGAACAGCGACTCGTCCCGGTACAGGAGATCTCCCCACACGGGATGGCCCATGGCGGCCAGATGTGCGCGGACCTGGTGCTGCCGGCCCGTCCTGGGGAAAACGGCCAGGAGGGTTGACTCCTTCAAGCGGCGAAGCACTGAATAGTCGGTGATGCTGCGCAGCCCTCGTTCCCCAACGGCCATTTTCACGGAGGTCGAGCTGGCAGGGTCCGGTCCGAGGAACAGGTCGATCCTCCCGACCTCCTGTGCCACCCGGCCCTCCACGAGCGCGACATACCGTTTGCCGATTTTTGCCCGGGCGGCCAGGTCCAGCATCAGGCGCAGGGCGCCGGTGGTTTTCGCCGCTATGATCACGCCGCTTGTGAACACATCGAGTCTGTTGACCAGCCTGGGGTAGAAATCGCCGCCCTCGGCGAGGCTGGTCTGGACGTCACCCGCGAAACGCTCACGCAGCCACTGGATGACCGTGCCGGCCTGGAACCGCCCCGCTGGATGTGACGCGATGCCGGCTGGCTTGTCGAGCGCAATCACGTGCTCGTCTTCGAAGAGGATTTCGAACCCGCGGGTCGAACCTGGCGAAGGGAGACTCCGCCAGCGAATCGTGAGAACGTCGCCGGCTTTCAGTCGAGCGGACGTCGCGCACCGTCGCCCGTTGAGAAGCGACTCGCCCGTCTGGATCTTCTGGCGGACGCGGGTGCGCGAGAGAAAGGGCAGCGCAAGGGCAAGGAACGCATCCGCCCTGAGCCCACGGTGATCGGGCCCGACGGTCAGGCGGGAGGGGGCGTCGATCTCACGAGGCTGTCCGTCAACCCCTGAGGTCACGGAGAAAGCTTGATAGTCACATCGCCGCTGCCGCGGCGGATCTGCAAGCTCACGCCCCGGCGGGAGCCTTGGTTCAAGGCCTTGTAGTAGTCCATCATGTTGCCCACGCTCTTTCCGTCGATTGCCTTGATGACGTCTCCCGTCCGGATCCCCGCCACCGCCGCGGGCGCGCTCTCATCGGCAAGGTCTCCGACAATAACTCCCCGCACGCCCGAGGGAATATTCTGGTCCTGGCGCACCTCGTCGGTAAGGGGAAGGGCCGTCAATCCCGGCCAGAGGTTCTTCGGCTGCGCCACCTGGTCCTGGTCGTCGCGCTTTCCGATTGTCACCTGCACGGTGAGCGGGCTTCCGTATCGCATGACGGCAAACTCGTACGACTCGCCGGCGTGCAGGCCGCCGATGAGCTGCGTGAGGTCGCCCGCGTCGCGGATGTTCTTTCCGTTGACGCGTGTCACGAAGTCACCCGGAAGAAGGCCGGCCTTGTCGGCCGGAGACCCCCGGTACAGGTTCCAGATGAAGGCGCCCTTCGATCCCTCGACTTTCAGGTCGCGGGCTGTTACGAGGATGGGACCCGAATTCTTGATGTCTCCGATCTGTACTCCCAGCCAGCCGTACTCGACCCTGCCTTTGGCGATGAAGTCCTCGATTGCCTGTCGTGCGTTGTTGATCGGGATTGCGAAACCGAGTCCGACGTTTCCTCCGCTGGGAGCGGCGATCCAGGTGTTCATGCCGACCACCTCGCCGCGGATGTTGACCAGCGCGCCGCCCGAGTTGCCCTGGTTGATGGCCGCATCAGTCTGGATATAGTCGGTGTACGTTGCCACCTCGCCGCGCCCCTGGCGGCCTAGGGCGCTTACGATCCCCAACGTGACCGTGGAGGCGAAACCAAGCGGATTGCCGACAGCGAATACGAGGTCCCCCACTTCCAGGGAATCGGAATCCCCCAGATCGGCTATGCTCACGGGGTCACGCGTTTCGAAAGAGACCAGAGCGAGATCCTTGCGGGAGTCCATCCCGACGACGCTGGCCTTGTAGATGCTGCCGTCAGCCAGCTTCACGCTGATGTCGGTCGCGTCCTTGACCACGTGGTCGTTGGTCAGGACATACACTATGTTGGCGACCCTGCGCACGATGATCCCCGAGCCCAGCCCGAACTGCCGAAACGATTTTTCTTTCCCGCCGGGATTATTGGGCTGGCCGAAGAACCAGTCAAAAGGCAGCTCCAGCTGGGGCTGCCGCTGGCGGATGACCTCGCTGACGTCGATCTCGACCACCTCGGGCAGCACTTTTGCCGCTACCTGCCGGAAGGAGCTTTGCATTGCCGCAAGGGCGTCTGGCACCTGCGCGGATGCAAGATTCGGAGCTGCCAGGAGCAGCATCACCAGGCAATACGCCATGTATCGGGCTCTCATGACACCAGACCTCCATCAATGAAGCGTTCGGATGTCGATCTCGCGACACACTCGCGGGATTCAGTCTCTCGTATCATGGAGTAATTCTTCTGAACGCGCAACCGGGAAGCCCTCGAAAGGTGTTTCATCAATGTGATGCGAATTGACAGTTTGCCGGCAGGGGGATACCCTTTTGCTGGGGTTCGATCCATTCGTCAGACATTTTTCCGGAGATTTTGTATGAAAGCAAACAGAAAACTGGTCATTGTCCTCGCGGTCCTTCTCGTCGCCATGTGCGGCGCCTCTCTGGCGTGGTCCGATCCGCCCGCGCGGGTCGGCCGGCTCAATCTCATCACGGGTACCGTGTCTTTCCATCCCGGCAGCGTCGAGGATTGGAGTCCGGCCGCGCTGAACTATCCCATGACCGCCGGCGATGCTCTCTGGGCCGACCAGGACGGAGAAGCCGAGATCCACGTGGGGTCGACGGCAATCCGCCTGGCTTCGAACACGGAGATTTCTTTTCTGAACCTCGATGACCAGACAACCCAGATCCGTCTTTCCACGGGGTCGTTGAACCTGAGGCTGCGCCGCCTGGAGGCGCAGGAGGTTGTGGAGATCGATGCCCCCAACTCCAGCTTCACCCTGACGCAGCCCGGCAGCTACCGCGTCGACGTCCAGGAGACCGGTGACACAAGCCTGACGGTGAGGTCCGGCGAGGCCGAAGGGACGGCGGGGGACTCATCGTTCTCAGTGTTCTCAAACCAGGCAGTCGACATAAACGGTATCGATTCCCCAACCTACGAGGTGAGCGCGGCTGACCCTCCGGACGAGTGGGACCAGTGGTGCCAGAGCCGGGATGCCAGGGAGAACAGGATGGCGGCCACGCGCTACGTGCCGCGGGAGATGATCGGCGTCGAGGACCTCGACGGCAACGGCGTCTGGCGCGTCGCGCCGGGCTACGGAACGGTGTGGCAACCGACTGTTGTCGTTGCCGGATGGGCGCCCTATCGCTACGGACACTGGGCGTGGGTGGATCCCTGGGGCTGGACGTGGATCGATGATGCCCCGTGGGGTTTCGCCCCCTTCCACTATGGCCGCTGGGCGTTTTTCGACGGATCGTGGGTGTGGGTTCCGGGCAGGATCGTGGCCCGTCCCGTCTACGCCCCCGCCCTTGTTGTCTTCGTTGGCGGCGGCGGCTGGGGAACGACCGTCGTTGCCGGAGGAGGGGTCGGCTGGTTCCCGCTAGGGCCGCGTGAGCCCTATGTGCCGCCATACACCGCGAGCAACGTGTATGTGCGGAACGTCAACATCAGTCACGTGACTGTCGTCAACGTGCAGTCGGTCAACGTGACGACCTACCGGTATGTGAACCGCTCCGTCCCCGGCGCGGTGGTCGCAGTGCCCAACCAGGCGTTCGTGAGGGCACAGCCGGTCCACGCGTCCGCGGTCGTTGTGTCGAACGACGAGGTCCTTCGCGCTCCGGTCCGGGGCGGGTATGCTCCTGTTGCGCCGGTGAGGGAGAGCGTTCTGGGACAGTCCATGCGAGGCCCCGTCGCGCGGCCGCCGGCAACGGTGTTGTCGCGGCCCGTCGTTGCGCGCGTGGCCCCGCCGCCTCCCCCGGTGCCGTTTGACGCTCGGCAGAAGGCCCTCGAGGCACATCCCGGACGGCCGGTGGATCCGGGCACTCTTTCCACACTGAGGAGAGGTTCGCCCGGGCAGAATCCCCCGGTGGTGATCGTGAACCCGCAGCCTCGCGGCCAGGTGATGTCGCCCGGTTCCGCGCAGCCCAGACGCGTGCAGGGGGGGCAGGGACAGCCGGTGTATCCTCAGGGACAGCAGGGACCCAGGGTCGTCACTCCAGGCCCCGCCTCGGGGCAGCCCGTTCAGCGCGCGCCGGGCCAGCAGCCCGGCGCGCAGCAAGGTCAGCCCGCGCCGCGAATGCAGCAGGGACAAGGGCCGCGCGGACCGCAGTCCGGCGTGCAGCAGGGTCAGCCGGGTCCGCGAGTGCAGCCTGGCGTCCGTCGCGGGCAGCAGGGACAGGCGCTCCCCCCCGGGCAGGGACCGCAGGTGAGGCCGCAGGAAGGCCCGCGTGAAAAGCCGGGCCCCGCGCCCGGGCCCTCGAGCTCTGATGAGCTGAAAAAGAAAAGACCGCAGGACCAGGGGGGTCAGAACCAGGGGGGGAACTAACCCCCTGCCGGCATGCCGCGCCACACAAGGAAGACAACGGGCAAACCGGATGAACCCGACTCTTCGTTTTCCAGCGAGACGCGTTACAAAAGCATATTCCAGCATTCCGCCGTCTCTCTCTGGGAGGAAGACATCAGCGGGCTGCGGGCCGGGCTCAAGAACCTCAGGGCGCGGGGCATCACCGACCTCTCGGAGTGGCTGGAGGAACATCCGGACTTCATCGAGGAGGCTGCCCGGCTGATCCAGGTGGTCGACGTCAACGAAGCGACCCTTGCGTTGTACGAAGTCGCCGCGCCGGAGTTGCTGCGGGGACCGCTTGACTCGCGCCTTGATCTGCGTGATCCCGCAGCCCGCGAGAGCATGCGGGAAAACATCCTTGCAATCTGGGAAGGCAGAAGGTACTGCGCGGCTGAATCGAACGCGGTGACGACATCCGGCAGGAGGATCGACATCGCGATCAGGATGTACATCCCGCCGGAGGATGACTCCGACTACCGCTATATGCTGGTGAGCGTCCTGGACATCTCCGACCGGGTGAAGGCCGAGGCCGCGCTGCGCAGGAGCGAGGAACAGTTGGCCCAGGCCCGCAAGATGGAGGCGGTGGGAAGGCTGGCGGGCGGCATCGCCCATGACTTCAACAACCTCATCATGGTGATCCGGGGGTATACCGAGCTGGTGGAGGAAAGTCTTCCCGATACCGGCCCGGCGCGGGCCGATATCCGCGAGGTGAGACGGGCAGTCGACCGGGCCGCGGACCTCACGGTGCAGCTGCTTGCGTTCAGCCGCAAGCAGGTCCTTCAGCCCCGGATCGTCAATCCGAACGACATCGTGAAGAGCATGGAGAAGATCCTTCCGCGGATCATCGGGGAAGACGTCGAGATCGCGTTGATCCTGGAGCCGGACGCGGGGAACATCCGCGCTGACCCCGGGCAGATCGAGCAGGTGATCATGAACCTCGCCGCCAACGCCCGCGACGCAATGCCCCGGGGCGGCACTCTCTCCTTTCGAACCGAAAATGTCGCCTTCGATGAAGCTCCCGTGAGCCTCCACCCGGAAATAAGCCCGGGGGGCTACGTGCTCCTGACCGTGAGCGACACGGGAATGGGCATGGACGGCACGACTCTGGAGCGCATCTTCGAGCCTTTTTTCACGACAAAGGAGCTTGGAAAAGGAACAGGTCTCGGGCTGGCGACGGTCTATGGAATCATCAAGCAGAGCGGCGGCTACATTTTCTGCTCGAGCGAGGTAGGAGTCGGAACCACCTTCCAGATCTATCTGCCAAGGGCATTCCAGGAGATGACCTCCGAAGCCGGCCCGGGTGCGCGAGGCTTTCAGCAAAGGGGCAGCGGAACGATTCTCCTCGTGGAGGACGAGGAAGCGCTGCGGCGATATGTCCACGAGGTGCTCGTGCAGAAGGGCTATGACGTGATCGAGGCCGGAAGCGCGGCCGAGGCGCTGGAATCGGTCTCATCCCCGCACCGCGAAATCGATCTCCTGCTCACGGACGTTGTTCTGCCCCGCATGAGCGGACCGGAGCTAGGACGCAGGCTTCGAGCGCTGCGGCCGAAGCTCCGAATCCTGTACATGTCAGGATACTCGGAGGAGCTCGTTTCGCGCCACGGGGTCCCGGAGCCGGACGCAGATCTCATCCAGAAGCCCTTCGACGCCGCGAGCCTCCTGGCCCGGGTCAGCAGGTCTTTGCAGGCGGCGCGCGGCGCGTAGGGCCTCTCGGCGTCAGCCGCGCGGGGCGTTCGCCTCCTTCAGATCCGTCTCCGACAGTTTCTCCTTCTTTGCCAGGCTCCGCAGGACTGACTTCTCGTCATACAGCAGCATGATCACGAGCCCCGCGATGCAGATGATCACGGACACCACGGCGCTCATGCGGATGCCGGAGGGGTTCTCGACCGACTTCCCGAGCAGCAGCAGGGAAGGGAAGACGATGTTGGCAATGGAAATGCCCACGTTGGTCTCGAACGAACGCACGCCGAAGAACATCCCGGCTTTGAAATCGCCTGTTTCGATCCCGTGGGCCTCGGCGACATCCGCCACGATGGCGTTGGGCACGATGGTGAAGATGGCGATGGGAATGGCGGCGACCGCCACGGTGATGTAGGCGTACAGGAGCCCAGGGATCGGCACCAGGCCCATGAGGCAGAACATCAGGAACAGCAGGGCGAGCAGGCCGAACCCGATGATGGTCATGCGCTTCTTTTCCCACCGTACCGTCAGCGCCGTGATGGGAACATAGAAGACGAAGGAAAGCGCGAACAGCAGAATCAGGAGATCCGAGGTCACTTCCTCCTTCAACAACAGCAGAGTGACCACGTAGTAGACGAGCCCCATCTGGATGATGGTCTGGCAGACGTTGTACAACAGCTCCGAGACGAGGAACCTCACGAAGTTCTTGTTGCTCAAGGAGGACTTCAGCGCGGCAAAGGTGGTCTCATCGGATGCGGAGTACGCGG
>DATKLM010000232.1:0-4320 GCA_035542415.1 Spirochaetia bacterium | reverse complement strand
ATTCGCCGTCCGTGTTCATCACCCCGAAGCCGCCGAAGAGGTACTCCGTGTAGAACGGCGGGCTCCACACCTGCTGGTACAGCGACAGGATTCCGAGGAGGTACTCGCCGGTGTCCAGCCACGCGGGGTCACCGGTGAGCTCGTAAAGGGAAAGCATCTGGTCACATCCCCACTGGATGGACAGGTTGCAGTGCGGGCGGATGCCGGTCCAGTAATCGACGGCGTGGAGCGGCTTCGGGCTGCACGAGTAGTACGCCTCGAAGTCGTCGAACACGAGCCCCGGCACGGCGTTGTCCGCCGCCCAGCGGCCCGCCCGGAGGGCAGCGTCGCGAATGCGGGCATCACCAGTCAGCCGCGCGACGCGCGCCAGGACTGCCCCGCTGATGCAGGTCGTGGCGGATTGCAGAAGCTGGCGCGCCGGCTGCAGGTTCCTGGTGAAGTACGTGGGGACCGCACCGGACGGGAGCTGCATGTCCCTGAGGAACCGCGCGTAGCCCGCCGCGGCGTTCCGCAGGGTGCCGTCGTCGCCGAAGTCGTCGGCCATCAGGAGGGCCCACCACGTGGCTACCCCCATGGCCGCCGCGTCGAAGCCCTCCCGGGGATCGACCGCCCGCCCGGTCCAGTACAGGGTCCCTTCGTACGCATTCGCGCGAAAGTTGAAGACGCAGGGGAAGGCGCCATCGCGCCGCGGCGAATCCAGGTACATGCGCAGGATTCCATCGGCAATCCGGGCGAGCGATGCGTCTCCCCACTTCATTCCGTAGTGCCTGATGCCGTACGCGACGTTCAGGTCGTTTTCCCAGGCGTGGAAGTTGGCTCCCCGCCGGTCCCTGTTGTCGATTCCGGCGCGCGGCGCTTTTTCATCTCCAGTCCACTTCACCGACCGCGGCAGCTCCTCCGCATAGACGTACGTCCGCCCGTATTCCTCGAACGGCAGGACCTGCGGCCGCGCGTCCTCGAGGAATCGCCTCCCGTACCGTTCCCAGAGCCAGCTGCCGACGAGGCGGGGAACCTGGCGGTAGTCCGCCGTCGTCCCGACGAAGAGATCGAACTCGTATGCCAGCTCTTCACCGCTCACGGGACTGAACATGTCGGCGGTGTGGATTGCGTGCACGTGTCCGTGCGGCTCCCACGGACACAGGCCGTAGGAGAGGCGCGGCGCTTCAACGAGCGTGTCCGTGACGCGCAGGTCCAGCGCGTGGCGCACCGGCCCCCGCGCGGCGAGCGCATCCAGGTCGGGAACGAGCGCCGCAAAGAAGCCGCCGCTGGCAACCATGGCCGCCGGGGAGCGGAAGAAGTGGTCTCCGCAGACGTGATCCTTTTCCTTGTGCAGGAGCGGAAGCCAGGCAAAATCCAGCGGCTCGGTGCTCCGCGCGGCTTTGCCTTCGGGAAGGAAGTAGAGGTTTGTCATGAGACGACCGAGCTCGAACGGACGCCGGCGCCCTCCGATATCCGTGCAGCGCACGCGCACGTGAATCGGGGCGTCATCCTTCAGGCTGACGGTTTCTTCCACAACGCGGCCGCCGACATCCCGCGAAAGAGCGAGCGACGAGCCGCCTGCCGAGGGGGAGACCTTGTCGAAGAAGCCCGTCACGGCCCGCGGCGCGGGGTCCCCGGCCTCCTTCCACTCGCACAGGGGATCCTCGCTTTTCGCGACGGGCCGCTCGTCCCAGATCGACACGGTGTCGACAAGGCCTGTCGCGCAGACGACGTGCCACGTTCCGTCGTGTCCGCGGGACTCGAAGCGCAGGTAGTGCTGACCGGCCTCCCCGGAGTCCACGACCCGGACATTGCCGCGCTCGATCATGTCGCGCCTCCCTTGACATTCCGCACGCGGAAGTGAGCTCCTCCGACGAGCTACTTCAGCGAGCTCGCCGCGATTCCGCTGAAGATGAACTTCCTCAGCACGATGAAGATGATCACGAGGGGGAGGCTCGTCATGAGCGCGGCCGCCATGTCCTGGTTGAAGGGCGGCTTGATCGTTCCGCCGAGCAGGTTCTGCAGCCCGACGCTGAGCGTGAAGAGGCTCTCCTTGCTGATGTACATCATGGGGAGCATCAGGTTCTTCCAGAGGAAGATGAAATGCAGCAGGAACGCCGCCACGAGGGAGGGACGGGAGAGGGGGATGATGATCCGAACGAATATGCCGAAGTCATTGTTCCCGTCGATACGGGCCGCATCGGAGAACGAGTCCGGGATGGTCCGCATGAACTGCGTGAGGAGGAAGATGATGTACGGATGCTGGAACCAGTACGGAACCCAGAGGGGGGCGAGGGATCCCAGCAGGCCGAGCCGCCAGTACAGCATGTACCACGGGATGGCGAAGACGGTCGGCGGAATGATCATGGCGCCGATGGTGACGATGAAGAACGCCTCCCGCCCCTTCCACGCCAGGCGTGCAAACGCGTACGCGGCCAGCGCGCTGCACGTGGTCTGCCCGATTGCGGAGAGGATCGCGGCCCGGAACGTGTTCCACAGCTGCTGCCAGTACGGGAATACCTCCATCACGTCGCTGAAGTTCCGCAGGTTGAGGGGGATGGGCAGGAATTCCGGCGGCAGGACGTAGATGTGCTTCTCTCCCTTGAGGGACGTGAGGATCATCCAGAAGAAGGGAAAGAGGAAGATGAGCGCCGTGACGAGGGTCACGAGCCATCGGACGGAACGCGATACTCTTCGTGCAGGTTTCACGCGCCGCTCCCGCCTGTTCTACCGCTCATAGGTGACGAGCCGGGTGCTTGCCCTGACCATGAGGAACGAGATGCCCAGGACGAGGACCAGGGAAACCATCGCCATGGCTGACGCCGTGCCCGCGTCGTATTGCTGGAACATCTTGATGTACAAGTAGACGGAAAAAGTCGTGCTCGAATATCCGGGCCCGCCCGCGGAGATGTTCTGTCCCCCGGTGGCGAGGGTCATGACCCAGGGCATATCGAAAATCTGGAACTCCCCGATGAAGCAGGTGACGAGGTTGAAGTAGAACGCGGGGGAGATCATGGGAAGGGTGATGCTCCAGAGCCTGCGCAGCCCCGATGCCCCGTCCATCTCCGCCGCCTCGTAGAACTCCGGCGGAACATCCTGGAGGGCCGCGACGAAGATAACGAAATATTGCCCGATGAGCGTGGCCTCCGCGATCGAGATTGCCGGCTTCACGACGGAGCTGTTCAGCAGCCAGTCCGGCCCGGGCACGTGCATGAGCTGCAGAAGATAGTTGACGATGCCGTACTGCCCGTTGAACATCCACCGCCATACGAGGCCGGTGGCGGCAAGGGGAATGACGAAAGGAAGGAAGTAGGCCACGCTCGCGAACGTCCCTATCCCCGTCCTGTTCTTCACGAGAACGGCGAACAGGAGGGAGAGGATGAGGATCACGGGCACGACGATGGCGAGAATGAACGCCGTGTTCGCCAGGGATTCCCAGAAGACGTTGTCCGTCAGGATGAGGTACGCGTAGTTGGAGAGCCCGATCCACTTCATCTTGTTCATGAAGTTGAAGTTGGTGAAGGAATACGCGAACGTCTGGCCGATAGCGTAGACGAAGAGAGCCGAGAATCCGATGAGCCACAGAGACAGGAAGGCGAGCACGGTGAGCCGCCTGCGGATCCTTCTCTGGCGCGGGGTAACGACGATGCTGTCTGGCATGGTCACCTGCCGTTCTTCAGATCCGTGAAAAAACGGCGGCGGTGCCGGCACCGCCGCCAACGAGAGATCAATTGTGAAGCGTTCCTTACATCCTGTCCAGCACGGCCTGTGCGCGGCCCACCGCTGTGTCCACCGCCTGCTTGGCGTCCACCTGGAGCGTGAGGACCGGATCCAGGATGGCGCCGAACTCCTGGTTGTATGCCGCCTGCGCGGGGGAGAAGAAGGGAATCGGCTGCAGGACGGGGCTCGCAAGGGAGTCAACCCAGGCTTTCAGCTTCGGATTGACCGCAGCAGCGGCCTTGAAGAAGTCCGCGCCGCCGAAGTCACGAGTGGTGGGAACGCGGCCCGTGCCCTTGGGGCCGGCGTCATAGATGAACTGGCCCTGGCGCCCGGAGAACCAGATCATGAAGTCCAGCGTCTCCACGTTGTTCTTGGCGCCCTTAGGGATGGCCATCTGGTCCATGCCGAACCACGCAAAGGTGCCCTTGTTCGCGACCGCCGGGACCGACGGAGACGAGGCCACGCCCCAGTCCATGTCGGGCGCGTAGCGGCGGATGTGGTCCGCGATCCAGGGGCCGTTCAGTGAAAACGCCATCTTCCCCGAGAGGAAAGGCTCCGCCGAGGTCCCCCAGGCCCCGAGGCCCGAAGCGAACTTCCGCATGGCATCCGCTCCAAACTCCT
>DATKLM010000231.1:0-21280 GCA_035542415.1 Spirochaetia bacterium | reverse complement strand
GGTGTCATGACGATGGTGAGAGGCCAGCCGCCGGTTCCCGTCATGAGCTGGCAGGCCGTCATGTAGTGCGCGTCCAGGTCCGGCCGTTCCTCGCGGTCCACCTTGATGCAAACGAACGCCCCGTTCATGAGCGCCGCCACGCCTTCGTCCTCAAAGGACTCGCGCTCCATGACATGACACCAGTGGCAGGTGGAGTACCCGATGGAGAGGAAAATGGGCCGCTGGGATTCGCGCGCGGCCTGGAACGCCTCCTCCCCCCACGGCCGCCAGTCCACCGGGTTGGAAGCGTGCTGGAGCAGGTACGGGCTTTTCTCACCGGCGAGGCGATTCATGTCTCCAAAGATACAACAACGTTGACCACCCCGGCGCCTGCAGATACTATAACGGTCATGGCGGGCCGCCGCGATCCCCGGGAAAAAAAGAAAGCCCCGAAACAGCCGCCGGACCCGTCCGTGCGGGGGTTCATCAAGGAAACCAGCCGTGACGCCGGCTACCGCAAGGCGGCGCGGTTCCTGATGCTCCTCGGCAAGGACGAGGCCGCGCGCGTTCTTTCCCACATGTCCGCGGAAGAGGTAGAAGGGATCACCCGGGAGATCGCGCGGACCCAGCACATCGACGAGCACGAAGCAGGCAAGATCCTCGAGGAGTTCGGGTACATCACGGAGACGCGCACCCTCGTTGCTCAGGGCGGGATCGACAAAGCGCAGGAGATGCTCACCGCTGCTCTCGGACCGGAGAAGGCGGAGAAGATCCTCTCCGAGGTGAAGAAGGACATGGCGCCCCCGCCGTTCTCCTTCCTCCAGGACATCGATGCTCACCAGGCCATCGGGCTCGTCCGCGAGGAATCCGTCCCCGTGGCATCCCTCATCCTGGCGCACCTGGAGCCCAAGCTCGCCGGGCGCATCCTCCAGGCCCTCAGCCCGGACATCCAGCACGAGGTTGTTGCGCGCATCGCGAAGCTCCAGAAGGTGGACGCGGAGGTGATCCGCAGGACAGAGGAGGCGCTGCGCGGCAAGGTCCGGGAGCAGGCCGTGCCCGTTACGGAGGAGATTGACGGCAAGAGCGCCCTCACGGAGATCCTGCGCTTCATGGACCCCGGCAAGGAGCAGGAGATCCTGAAGGAGCTGGAGCCCAACGTCTCCAACGAAATCAGAAAGAAGCTGTACACGATCGATATCGTTTTCCAGCTCACCGACAAGGACCTGCAGAGGGTCCTTCGTGATCACTCCGACCGCGAGATCGCGATGCTGACAAAGGGCGTGGAAGAGAAGGCGCGGGCGCGGATCATGGCGTCCATGTCGGAGCGCCGGCGCGAGCTGGTGCGCCTGGAATCGGATGCCCTGGGACCGGTGCGGAAGGGCGACGCGGACGCCGCGCTCCAGGACTTCCTGGAATACATCCAGGTGCTCGAACAGAAGGGCGAGCTCGTCATTCTTCGCGAACGCGAAGAGTTCGTATAGGGACGGCGAAGCCGCCCCCCTCAGCGCTGCTGCACATCGAGGAGAAACGCATGGAGAGAGTGTCAATTGCGGAGATCGGCAGGCACGTCGACGCGGACGTGGAGATCCAGGGGTGGCTGTACAATCTCCGGTCCAAGGGGAAGATCGCGTTCCTCCAGCTCCGTGACGGGACGGGGAGGATCCAGGGCGTGGCGGAGGAGACGGCCTGCGGCCCTGCCGTTTTCGCGGAGATCGGAACGCTGAAGATGGAAGCGTCCGTCAGGGTCCGCGGAAAGGTGCGCCGCGACGAGCGCGCTCCCTCCGGATTCGAGCTGACGGTGAGCGGGCTGGACGTCGTGCAGAACCCCGCGGAGGACTACCCCATCTCCAAGAAGGAGCACGGCATCGACTTCCTCCTGGAGAATCGCCACCTGTGGCTTCGTTCCGCCCGGCCCACCGCCATCATGCGAATCCGCGACCAGGCCATCATGTCCTTCCGCTCGTTCTTCCACGAGCGTGGCTACATCCTCATCGATACCCCCATCCTCACCGGTTCCATCGGGGAGAGCGCCGGCTCCTTGTTCACGCTTCCCTACTTCGATCTCGGGGACGCGTACCTGGCCCAGACGGGTCAGCTCTACCTGGAGGCGGCGTGCATGGCGTACGGCAAGGTCTACAACTTCGGGCCGACGTTCCGCGCGGAGAAGTCCAAGACCCGCCGGCACCTCACCGAGTTCTGGATGCTGGAGGCGGAGGTGGCATACGCGGACAATGAGGACAACATGCGGCTCCAGGAGGACATGGTGAGCCGCGTCGTTTCGGATGTCCTTGCACACTGCGCGACCGAGCTCGGGGCCCTGGAACGTGACACCGCGCCTCTGTCAAAGATCACCCCGCCGTTCATCCGCATGGATTACGGTGATGCCGTGAGGACGCTCCAGGGAAAGGGAAGCTCGATCCAGTGGGGTGATGACCTCGGCGGTGAAGACGAGACCATTCTCACGAAGATGCACGACAAGCCGATCTTCGTGATGAACTACCCCCGCAAGGCCAAAGCCTTCTATATGAAAGAGAATCCGGCGAACCCCGAAACGGTGCTGTGCGCCGACCTGCTCGCCCCCGAAGGGTACGGAGAGATCATCGGCGGCTCGCAGCGTGAGGACATTCTTGAAAAGCTGCTCGCGAGAATCCACGAGGAGAAGCTGCCGGAAGAGGCGTACGGCTGGTATCTTGACCTGAGAAAGTTCGGCTCGGTGCCACACTCGGGGTTCGGAATCGGCCTGGAGCGCACTCTTGCGTGGATCTGCGGGAGCCAGCACATCAGGGAGTGCATCCCCTTCCCGCGGACCATCGGGAGGATCTATCCCTAGACTGGAGGAGGCCGCCGACGCCCGCAGACCTGGCTGAGGGGATCACGGTGGACCTTTTCAGATTCCTGGTCGAGACGAAGCCTCAAGTCTCCCACTGAAAAAGGGCATCTCGTGCGAATTTGACCGACCATGTGGCGAATCGTGCTAAAGACTTGTAGGTTTAGGGAGACTCCTTGTCTCGTTCGCCGCAATATTCCCATTGCGTGCCCGTGACGTGCAGACGGGCAGCCCGCGGACGCGCTGAAGATGAACGACCCGTGAAAGGAAGGAGTCTCATGGCCCATAGGAGCGTTCTTGTCGCTTTTTTTTCGCATTCAGGAAATACCCAGTCCATCGCCAACCAGATCCATGAAATCGTGGGGGGAAACGCCTTTCGGATTCTAGCCGCACATCACTACCCATCCGACTACGGCGCGGTTGTCGAGGTTGCACGAAAGGAACTGCAGAATGGAGACCGACCCGCCCTTGCTGACCAGGTCACGAACATGGGCTCGTACGACGTGGTCTTTCTTGGCTACCCAAACTGGTGGTCCACCATGCCGATGGCCGTGTTCTCCTTTCTCGAGGCGCATGACTTCTCGGGAAAGAAGATCGCCCCTTTCTGCACGCATGAAGGAAGCTCCCTTGGGCGAAGCGTGGAGGACATTCGGGCCCTTTGTCCCCGATCCATCGTCCTTGACGGCCTTGCAGTCAGGGGCGGAAGCGCAGGGACTGCAAAGGAGGACGTGCACGCGTGGCTGGAGAGAATCGGCCTGGCAAGGAAGGCTGACTCACCCTCGAGGTGACAGGAGGAAGAGCGATGCAGAAACGCGGACTTGGAACAGGCGGCAGAACACGAAGTTCGACAGCTCCGATTTCCGCACCATCGTTCCTCTCGATTGAGGATCTCCGTGAGATCGACAGCGCAGCCTCAGAGATCACCATCCAGGGAGCACGGTATCCCGAAGAGTTGGAGAAAAGAACCGGCTTGTAAGCCTTCAGCAGGGAATACGGTCGCCTCTTCGGGGTTGCTCCAACGAGGGACGTCTCCAGATTGCGTGGGCCACCCCCCAGCCAAGTTCTCTTGACAAATCGCTTTTTGAGGACTATGTTGCGCGTTGTTGTCTATTCGACTATAAGTCTAATTTGGTCGAATGGACGTAAACAGCCTATGCAAAGGCTGCCGGAGGTAGAATGCACGGCAAAACGTATGAAGACCTGAAAGCTTCGGTAGTCCGGGCTGCGGCAGTCGTCATCCAGCAGTTCGGATTTGCAAAGACGACGATGAGCGACATAGCCAGTGCGCTCCACATGGGAAAGAGCTCGCTGTACCACTACTTCACGAGCAAGGAAGACATCGTCCTGGAGGTCTTCAGGAGCGAGGTAGCGGGCCTGCGGGGAGAGTTCATGAAGGCCATCAACGCCGAACCGACACCGGAAGGTAAGCTCCGCGCGTACATCCTGACCCGCACGGAAATGTATCGGCGGAAGCTCAAGCAGCACATGGAGTTCGTTGAAGCGACGTCGGAGCGGTATGAGCTGCTCCTGAGGATCCACCAGATGTTCGACCAGGATGAGATCAGCATCATTTCCGGAATCATCGAACAGGGGAACGCCGAAGGCCGGTTCGCCGTCAAGAATCCTCACGCGGCCGCCACGGCCATGGTCATTGCGTTTCGAGCCTTCGAGTACCCGTACACCGTGAACCAGGAGCTCGCGGAGCTCGACCAGAACCCCGATTCCCTGCTGGACATCATCTTCTACGGGCTCCTGAAACGGCAGACTCCATGAAGCGCATCACCGAGTTCGCTTTCCGTCACCGCGTGCCCGTCATCGTCGTCTTCGCGGCGCTCACCGTCTTTTTCGCCTTCTGGATCAGGAACATCTCGGTCAACAGCGACGTTGTGAGCTACCTGCCGCGAGAGGACTCCGCCGTGCGCCTGTTCAACCACCTGGGAGACGCGTTCGGGCAGAATGACCTGATTCTCGTGGCCGTGGAGACGGACAACGTGTTCACGCCGGCATCCCTGAAGGACATCGACCGCCTGACGAGCGCGTTCCGCGGGATCGACGGCATCTCATCCGTTCTGAGCCTCGCGGACATGATGGACATCCGCAAGGCCCCGGACGGCTGCATCGAGATCGGACGGCTTTTCGAGCCCGGCAGCCCGCCGACAGCGCCGCAGGAAATCGAGGCCCTCAGGGCCCGTGTCATGGGAAACGAGCGCTACCGGGGAAGCCTTGTTTCGGAAGACGGGCGGACGACTCTGATCGTCTGCCGGGCGAAGTCCGGCGCGCAGAGCGCGTCCCTGGTACGGCGCGTGCAGGAGGCGGCCGCCGCGGCGGGCGTCAACGCCCGGCTGCACCTCGGCGGCAATTCCGTGCTGGCGAATGAGCTTGCCTCCATGATGATGCACGATCTGCGCATCCTGATCCCCATCGTGTCCGTCCTCATCATCCTGACCCTCTTCCTCGCCTTTGGCACCGTCCGCGGCGTGCTCATTCCGCTGGGGTCGGTCCTCATGAGCACGGTCTGGGTTATCGGCTTCATGGGCCTCCTGAGGGTGCCTCTCACGCTCGTCTCCAACATCATCCCCGCGCTTCTCGTGGCCATCGGCACGGCGCCATGCATTCACATCCTCAGCAAGTTCGATGAGGACGTGAGCCGCTACGGAAGCGACGGGAAGGAATCCCAGGCCGCGTTCCGCGAGGTGGGCATCCGGGTCATCCTGGCCGCGCTCACGATCGTCCTGGGGTTCTCGTCGTTCATCCTCGGTTCCTACCTGACGACGATCAAGGACTTCGGCATCTTCGCCTCCGTCGGCGTCGCGTTCTCCCTCCTCATCTCGATCCTGTTCGTGCCGGCGCTCCTCGGATCCATCCGCGTGCGCCCGAGGCGGGCCGCGCCGGCCGGGGGCCGGCTGATCTCCCGGTTCATGGCCGCCTGGGCTCGGGTGGTGGTCCGTCGGCGGAAGCTGATCATCATCGTCAGCCTCGTCGTGCTCGCCGCCGGAATCGCCGGCATCCCGCTGATCACGCGGGAGTCCGAGTTCACGAACTTCATCAACCCGAAGAACCCCGTTCGGGTCACGGAGGCGCTCCTCCAGCGGGAGTTCGGCGGGTCGCGGCCGCTGCAGATCGTCTTTACCGGGGATCTCACCAATCCGTTCGTCCTCAAGGAGATGCTCCGCCTGGAGCGGTTCATCTCCCGGGACCACCTTGCCGCGAACCCTGTCTCCGCGGCGGACCTGGTCGCGGAGATGAACGACCTCATCGACGGCCGGAAAGTGATCCCCGATGACCGGGCCAAGGTCGCCAACCTGATGTTCATGCTGGAGGGCCAGGAGCTGGTGAGCGGGCTGCTGAATGACGACAGGAACGAGGGACAGGTGCAGGCCATGGTGGGGCTCCTGGAGAGCGGAAAGCTCCGGCGCATGATCCAGTCCCTGCAGACCTATATCGACTCCATGGACAAGAAGCTGGTCGTTGTCCGCATGGATTCTCTCTCCGTCCGCGACCGCGACCTGGTCATGCAGTATCGAATGGGAAAAGACTCCGACCCGGCCGAGCTGTCCCAGGCCAGCGCCGCCATACCGCTGGGCCTCTTTCAGAAGCTTTCCGTGTCCGAGGAGAAAGAGCCCGAGGTCATCCGGTTCGACGTGCGCTGGACCGGCATGCCCCTGATCTCGTGGCACCTTGATCAGAGCGTTCTGGAGAGCCAGGCGGAAAGCCTTGGCATCGCGCTCGCATTCATCTTCCTGCTCCTGACGGTGAAGCTGCGCTCCTGGCGGGCCGGGCTCATGGGGCTGGCCCCGATCATCCTCGCGGTGATGGTGATGTTCGGCCTCATGGGACTGGCCGGCATCCCCATTAACGTGGCTACCGTCCTCGTGGGTGCCATCGCCCTGGGAATCGGAATCGACTATTCCATCCACTTCAGCGTCCGATTCTCGACGTACTACCAGGGTCCTTCCACGGCCGCCGCGGCCGTGGAGAAGACCATCCAGACCACGGGCCTGGCCATCATCATCAACGTTCTGGCGGTCACCATGGGATTCATCGCCCTGCTGTTCGCGAACCTGCTGCCGCTTCGGCAGTTCGGGATCCTGACAGCCGTGGCCATGATCGGAAGCGGAGCCGGCGCGCTGACCCTCCTGCCGGCGCTCATTCTCAGCGCCCCCTCGGCGTTCATGGGCAGGCGTTGGGAGATCCAGAGGAGGACAACAGCATGAAGAAGACAATTGCCATGATTCTTGCGGGGCTGGTGTGCGCGCTCGGTGCGGCAGCCCACGTCCAGGCCCAGGCGGGCGCCCTCACAGCCGCGCAGATCCTGGACAAGGTGGATGACGCGATCAACGGCCCGCAGGACCAGAGCTACACCGTCCGTCTCGTCCTGACGGACAAGGACGGCGGCCAGAAGACCCGGGAAATGGTCATGCTGCAGAAGGGACGGGAGCGGCGGGTGGTTCGGTTCATCGCGCCGGCCGACCAGCGCGGGATCGCGTTCCTGTCGCTGCCGAACGACGTCCAGTACCTCTACCTCCCTGCCTTCAACAAGGTACGGAGGATCGCCAGCTCCGTGAAGAACACGAACTTCGCCGGAACCGACTTCACCTATGAAGACCTGGAAGCCGCGAGGTGGTCGGACAAGTGGACCGCGTCCATCTCCGCGCAGGAGCCGCAGACGACGGTGCTGGAGGCCACCCCCCGGCCGGGCAGGACATCGGACTACTCCCGGCAGCTCATCACGGTGCGCAACGACTGCTTCTACCCGGTGCGCATCGAGATGTACGACCGATCAGGAAAGCTCGCCAAGGTTCTCGTGCGTGAAGACCTGAAGCAGGTGCAGGGATACTGGGTGTCCATGGACAGCACCATGGAGGACGTCCGGAAGCAGCACAAGACGCGGATGCTCGTATCCGACCTGAAGCTCGACACCGGCGTCGGTGACGACAAGTTCACCGAGCGGTACCTGAGCCAGTAGGAGAATGACAATGAAAAGAATGGCATGCGTTTGTGCAATCCTTGCCGCCCTGCTCGGCCCTTCAGCCTGGGCCCAGCAGGAGGCGGATGCCGGAGGCGCCTTCCGGCTCGGCGGGGCCGCCTCCACGGATGACCGCGTGTCAACGGATGCGAATCCGCAGCTTTCGTTCCAGGAGTACCGGCTGGAGCTCACCGCGGACGCGAAGCCCGCCGGCTCCGCGCGGTTCCACGGAGAGGCGTGGATCAGGTCGGCCGGCCTCTCGTCCCCCGTCACCTCGGCCTCCAGCCTCTTCACGGCGGGCAGCGTGGCCCCCGTGTCCCTGGACCTGCGGGAGGCCTGGTTCGAGCTGCGCGGGTTCATCTTCAACGACGTGGATCTGAAGGTCGGCCGCCAGAGGATTGCGTGGGGGACCGCGGACAAGCTGAATCCCACCGACAACGTGAACGCGCTGGACATGAGCGATCCGTGGGATTTCGGCCGGCACCTCGGGTCGGACGGGGTGCAGCTGACCGTCTACGCGGGAGGCGTTCAGTTCACGGGCCTGGCCGTTGCGCAGTTCACCCCGGCCGTTCTGCCCACGGGGCAATGGGCGAACGCCCTCATGCCGTCATCCATCGCGCTGCCCGGCATTCCGCTGGGCACGGTGACGACGAACGTGAAACTGCCCGACCTGAGCCTTGCTGACAGTGCAACGGCGGGGATCCGAATCAAGGGCAACCTGCTCGGGTACGACCTTTCGATCTCCTACCTTTACGGACGGCAGAGCATCCCCCTTGTGGACAGCGTGGTGGTGGACGCTTCCGTGAATGTGACGGCCCAGCTCGTGTATCCGCGGGAGCACGTGTTCGGCGCCGACATGGCGGGCTCCATCGGTGGAGTCGGGGTCTGGGCGGAGGCCGGGGTGTTCCTGCCGGAGAAAGTCACACTGACGACGGACCTGAGCGCCCTGGCGATGGGTGTGAAGCAGTCCACGGTCCTGGACAACGCACCGTACGTCAAGTACATCGTGGGAGCGGACTACACGTTCCCCGGCAATGTTTACATAAACGCGCAGTACCTCCACGGGCTCTTCCAGGAGGCGGGCACCGCGAACCTGGAGGACTACTTTGCCGTCAATCTCGACTGGAAGCTGTTCGACGACAAGGTGACGATCTCCCCGTTCAACTTCCTTCTGGAGGTGAAAGATTGGACGGACATTCCGAACAACTATGCAATCCTCGGAGCGCCGTCCGTCAGCTTCCGTCCCATGGACAACGCCGAGCTCGTGATCGGAATCCATTGGATCCAGGCCGCCAGCTCAACGGCGTTCAGCGGCATGAGCGGAAAGAACGAGGTGTTCGCGCACGCGAGGTATAACTTCTGAAGCCAGGGAGGGCGAAGGCCGCGCCTGGCTATCCCTTGACTGCGCCGCTGGCAAGCCCTGCCACGATGTATCTCTGGGCGAAAATGAAGAGGAGAACGGCAGGGATCATGGCAAGGGTAAGGTAGCCGAGCACGAGGTTCCACCCTGTCATGTACTGACCCTGGAACTGCATGACGCCCAGGGGCAGCGTGAACTGGATCTCCTTGTTGAACACCAGGAGGGGAAGGAAGAAGTTGTTCCAGCTCACCACGAGCATGAGCACGGCCGAGGTGGCAAGGATGGGCGTGGAAAGGGGCACGACGATGAACCAGAGAAACCCCAGCGGCCCATAGCCGTCGATCTGCGTGGCATCCTCCAGCTCATGCGGGATCGTCTTGAAGAACCCCCGCAGGAGAAGCACCAGGAACGGGACCTGGAAGGCCACCTGGGGAAGGACCACGCCCCAATACCGGTCCAGAAGACCCAGCCGCCTGATCTGCAGGTAGAGAGGAAGGATCGCGACGGCAAGCGGGAAAAGCAGGCCCAGGAGAAAGTAGTTGTAGATGAGCGCGTTGAGCCGAAAGCGCATGCGCGCCAGCGCAAACGCCGCCGCTCCGCAGACCGCCAGCGCCACCAGGACGGAGAGCCCTGCCACGATCATGGAATTGCCGAGCGCCCTCCAGTACCCGCCCACCTTCCCCGTGAGGAGGTTGCTGTACTGCGTGATCTCCAGGGGGATGGGAAGGTTCAAGGGCTGGGAGAGCAGCTGCCCCATGCTCTTGGCGCCGCCGGTCACGGAGATGTACAGGGGGACGAGCACTAGGAGCGTAACGAAGAAGCAGATCCCATAGAGGACAATCGACGTAAGAGTCTGGTTCGCCCGGTATCGTGTCATGGCCCTCAATCCCGTTCCCGCGCAACGGTCCGCTGGTAAAAGATGCTGAACGCGAGGCAGATCACGAAGATCGTGAGAGCCACGGCGCTCCCGTACCCGATGCTGAGCCTCTGGAGCCCGAACTTGTAGAGATACGTCACCATCGTCTCCGCGGCGTTCACCGGGTCTCCCTTCCCCATTGCCCACACCACGTCAAAGACCTGGAAGCTCCCGATGATGGAGAAGAATACGGAAAGTTGAATTGTGGTCCGCAGAAGCGGCAGGATCACGTAGCGGTTGGCCTGTGATCGGGACGCGCCGTCGATGCGCGCCGCCTCCCGCAGCTCCTGGGGAATGTTCTGAAGCCCCGCGATGAGGATGGTCATGTGCAGGCCAAAGTACTTCCAGACGATCACGATCATGATCATCCACAGGGTGAGCTTCGGGTCTGCCAGCAGGATGGGCGGCTGGGTCCCGGGGGAGAAGAACAGCCAGATGGCACGCACCAGGCCGTACTGGGGATGGTAGATGAACTGCCACATCACGCCGGTGATGACTTCGGACAGCACGTACGGAAGGAAAAAGAACGTTCGGAAAAACACGGCGAGCTTGAAGTCGCTCCTCCCGATGATGAGCGCCAGCCCGAGAGCCATGGGGATCTCGATGCCCAGGGAGACGATGACGATCAGGACGTTGTGCCAGAGCGCTTTCTGGAAGACGGGGTCCGCCAGGAGGTTCTTGAAGTTCTGGAGCCCTCGAAAGTCGACCAGGGGACCCATTCCGTTCCACTTGTAGAGACTGTAGATGGCAGCCTGGACCACGGGCGCCACGACGAGCACCGTGAAGAGAACGAATGCGGGACCAATGAGCAGGATAAGGGTGGGAAGACTGGCGGCCCGTGCGTTCGTCTTCATGCGCTGTCCTTGATGATAAGATGAGGAGGCGCCCGGGGGAAAGCCCCGGGCGCTTCAATGTTCAATGGGCGCTGCTGCAAAAAACAGACTACTTGTTCGCGTCGAACGCCCTCTGGATGGCAGCAGCAGCCTCGGCCGGTGAGGCGGTCCCAGCCAGGATGGTCTGAACCGAGTCATTGACCACGCCGCCGACGGCCGGCGCGAAGAACTGATCGAGGTAGAGCTGGTAGTAGGTCCCCTTGTCCACGAGTGCCTTCACCAGCTTGGCATTCGGATTGGGGATGGCGGACTCGGCGCCCTTGGTCACCGGGATGATGGAGCCCGTCGCCGCGTACTTCGAGTTGTTCTCCTTGTTCGTAAAGAAGCGGAGGAAGTCCACGGCCTCATCCGGCGCGTTCTTGCCGACAGCAATTCCGTTGCCGCCTCCGAAGACGTCCGTGGGAAGACCCTTGCCGCCGGGAACAGAGGGGAACGCGGCCAGGCCTTCCTTGTCCAGGATGCCCTTCTTGGAAACAGAGTAACCAGCTTCAGCGGTGGGGGACCACTGCCCCATGAGGTGGAACGCAGCCTTGCCATCACCGATGGTTCCAGCCTGGTCGGGCCACGTGGCCGCGAGGAATCCCTCCTGGAAAGGCTTCATGTTGGCGAGGTCCAGCAGCATCTGTCCAGCCTTCACGAACGGCTCGTCATTGAAGCTGCCCTTGCCATTGATCACGTTCTCAAACGCCGGCCGTCCGCCCAGGCGGATGGCAAGGTAGCTCCACCAGAAGTGGCTGGGCCACTTGTCCCCCGCGCCCAGGGCGATCGGGGTGATGCCGGCATCCTTCAGCTTCTGAACGAGCTTCAGCATGTCGGCCCACGTTGCCGGGAAGCTCTTGGAGCCGACCTTGGCGAGCAGGTCCTTGTTGTAGTAGATGGTGACCGCACCCGCGTCAAAGGGCACTCCGAACTGCTTCCCGTCGGCCTGGTAGACTCCGAGGACGCCCGAAGGCATGGAGTTGCCCCACGCGGTCCCCTTCACCTCCCTGGTGAGGTCCCGCAGGTTCCCGGCCTTGGCGTATTCTCTCATGAGCCCGCCGCCCCAGGTATTGAACAGGTCGGGAGGATCACCGGACTGCATGACGGTGGTCAGCTTCGCCTTGAACGCCTCGTTCTCCAGGATCGTGATGTTGATCGTGACGTTCGGGTGGAGCTTCATGTACTCATCCGCGATGCTCTGCAAAGTCGACTTGTCGGGTTCATTCACCCCGAGGTGCCACCAGCTGAAGGACACGGCCTTCTGGGCCATCAGCGGGGCAGCCGCCAGGAGGCAGCATGCCAGCACCATGATCAATACAACAACGCGTCTTCTCATGATCAATCAACCCTCCTCTCTCAGACTGCGGCCGGGGTAGTCCCGGTCTGCGCCAGCCTACCTCCGGCCCGGAAAGCCAGAAATCGGCAAAACCTCGAATTCGGGGATAGGTTGTATTACCTATCCCGGCTCTGCACCCACTTTACCGCAAATCGACGCAGGTCGCCGGCGGCGTTCACGCGGAGCTTCTCCTTGATGTGGTCGCGATAGGCGTTGACCGTCTTCACGGATAGGTTGAGCATCCGGGCGATCTCCGCGGCTCCGTACCCCTGGCCGATGCGTTCCAGCACCTCCAGCTCACGGTCGCTCAGGCGCTCCACGGACGGGGTCTCGTTCTCCTCCCGGCGGCTGAACATCGTCTCCAGGAGCCGGTCCCGCATCACGGCGGAGACGTAGATCTTCCCCGAAAGGACGGTCGTGATGGCGTCCAGCATGACGGAGGCCGCCTCCTGCTTCATCACGTACCCGCGGGCGCCCGCCTTCAGCGCCCGCTCTGCGTACACGACCTCGTCGTGCATGGAGATGATCAGGATCAGCATGGCAGGGTGCTGGGCCTTGAGCGTGCGCACGAGGTCCAGGCCGTTCTGGCCCACGAGAGAAATGTCCACGAGAGCGATGTCCGGTACCGCGCGGCTCAGCGCGTCCAGCGCCTCTTCCGCCGATCCGGCCTCCCCGCTCACCTCGTAGCGGTCATTGCTCCTGATCAGGGCCACGAGGCCCTGGCGGAACACCGGATGATCGTCCACCACGAGAAACGTCACAGGTTTTGCCATCAGGCCTCCCGGTCTCCACCCCGGAGAAGGCAGACCACGCGCGTGCCCGGCGCGAGCCTCTCGATGCGGAGCTCGGCCCCCGCCGTGGCCGCCCGGTACCGCATGATGCGAAGACCCATTCCGTCCCCGCTCACGAGCGCGGGCAGTCCGGAGCCGTAGTCCGTCACCTCCGCGACCACGGCCGGCCCATGCCCATTGCTCCCGCCCTCACCGGCGGCCCGCCGGTAGAGGCTCACCTCCACCCGCTCCGACCCCGAGTGCTTCAGCGCATTCGAGAGCGCCTCCTGGAGGATGCGGTACACCTGGAGGGCGCGGTCGGTGTCGGTGAGCCTGAAGTCCGGGGAGACGCGCAGGTCGATGGCGGCGGAATAGCTGCGGCGCGCGGTCTCCACGAGCTCTTCCACCGCGGCAGCCAGCCCGTGCTCCTCCAGGCCGGCTGGATACAGCCCGCGTGCGATCTGCTTTGCGCGCGCAATGGAATCCGCCAGGAGGTTTCCGATCTGCTCGATGGACGCCACGGCCGCGGAATCCCCCGCGGGAAGCCCGCCGCGGAGCACGGAAGCATACATGGCGATGCCGGCAAGGTGCTGGCACAGGTCGTCATGGAGGTCCTGCCCGATCCTCTGCATCGTGCGATTCGATATTTCCAGGACCTCCTTCTCCAGGCCCATGCGCCGTTCGATCTCCCGAGTCAGCTCCCGGTTCGTGCGGGTGAGCTCCGCGGTCCGCCGGGCCACCTCCGCCTCCAGGTGCCTCTCGTGGGACCGGACCCGGTCGAGGAGGAGGGCGCCCTTGAGCGCGCTGGACACCTGCTGCCGCAGCGTGTCGTACACGGCAGGCTCCGGCACGGCGAGAGGCAGGAGGATGTAGCCCAGGGGCTCGGTCTGGAACACGAGGGGCTCGAGAACCCACACGGCGTCCCGCCACGAGGTTCCCGCACGCGGAGGAAGGAGGCGCTCCGTGCGGAAGCGGATGCCTCGAGCGGGAAGGGCCCGCGCGGATCCGCCCCAAGGACGAGGCGCCATGACCAGGCGGGACCACGCCGCGGGAGGGTCACCGGGCTCGAACAGGGCGAGATAGCAGCCGCCGATGCCAAGGCGCGCAAGGCCGGTTTCCAACCGGGACAGCATGAGAGTCATCTCGAAGGCCCCGGCGAGGGAGGAGCTGATTGCGCGCAGCGTGGCCAGCCGCTCTCCGGCCGCGACGCGCCGGGCCGCCTGGAGCCGGACTTCAGCCTCGCCGACGATCTGCAGCGCGAACTCGAACAGGTCCTCCGGGATGGCGGCGGATCGGCGGACCACGGACAGGAACGCGCGCCACGCCCCGGGCCGCCCTCCATCCAGCACGGTCTGTGACAGCGCCGCGGTCAGCACGGCCACGAACGCATCCGCATCTCCGCGGCGCGCGCTCGCGGTGAGCTCGGCCACGGCCTTGCGCTGGGCGGCAGTGGCGTCCGCGGGGAGCTTGGAGAGCCCCTGGTCGTACCCGCGCCGGGGCGGGCACCCGCAGGACTGGCGGAAGACCGGAGCGCAGCCCAAGACCCGGTCCTTCGCGTTTCCGGTCTCCATCAGCTCCAGGAGCTGGTCTGCCGCCGCGGCACCCAGCTCTCCCAGGGGCTGGATGACGGTGGTCAGGGGCGGAGTCACCACCTCCCCCTCCTCGATCCCGTCGAATCCGACAACGGCCACGTCCTCCGGGACCCGGATGCCGGCGCCGCGCAGGACGTCCATGGCGCCAAGGGCCATTTCGTCGTTCATGCAGACCAGCGCGTCGAAAGGCTTGCGGAGCGCCAGGAGCCTCCGCGCCGCCAGCTCACCGGAGTCGCGGAGGAACGTCCCTTCCACCGCGAGCTGGGCATCGAACGGGAGGCCGGCGCCTTCGAGTGCGGCGCGGAACGTCCGCGTCCTCTGCTCCGCTTCCGCGTGGCCCTTCGGGCCTTCGATCAGCGCGAAGCTCTTCTTGCCGTGGACGAGGGCGAGATGCTCGACCATGGATGCGACGCCCCCGGATCCATCCACCGTCACGCTGGAGACGCCGGGCACCTGCAGCCCGACGGAGACCTGCGGCATGCCGGCCCGGGAGGCAAAGAGCTTCTCCAGCCCTTCACGGTCGAGAAACGTTGCAATGACGCTGGAAACCACGATCAGGCCGTCGATGCAGCGGCGGTCGGCGATCCGAAAAGCCGCGTTCGCCGCGGCCTCCGACTCGATGGGAGAACCGATGCGGTGGCCCAGGAAGCAGACCACCCCCACTCCCCTCTGCCGGGCGCGGGTTTCGATACCGCCCCAGACGGCGATCTGGTACGCGTCATCGAGCTGCGCGGCGAGCACGCCGATCACGCGCCGGGGGCGCGGCGGCCGGCGGGCGCTCACCACTGGGCGACGGTCCAGAATGCGCTCTTGGGCCGATGGTGAGTGTCGAACAGCAGCGGCCAATCCTTTCGTCCCTTCACCGGAAATGAGTCGAGCCACGTATGATCATCCGCGATGCCCCAGAACGTCACGCCGGTAAAGGCGCGGGTGGTGGATGCGTCGCGGAAAACCTTGAAATACGAACCGTAGCGCGCAGCCTGCTCGGATGCCAGGCCGGGGCTCAGCTCCGGAAGCGAGGAGGAATCACCGGGGCGGTAAACGGAGAGGTCGAGCTCAGTTACCTGGACCTCGACGTCGAGCGCGGCCAGCCTCTCGATTGCGGAGCGCACGAGCTCCGGGGCAGGGCCGAACAACGTCCAATGTCCCTGAATGCCGACCCCGTCCACGAGGCCCTTCCCCTTGAGGGCCTTCACGAGGACGACCACCTTCTCCAGCTTGGCGCCTCCTTCGATGGAGTAGTCGTTGTAGAAGAGTCTGACGTCCGGATCCGCGGCCCGCGCGTACTCGAATGCCTTCACCACGTAGTCCGGAATTCCTTCAGCGTCATCGTCCGACCCTGCGGTCCGGAACCAGGGGCTGTCCGTGCGCCACTCCCCGGCATCCGTCACTGCCTCATTGACCACGTCCCAACAGTAGACCCCGCCCCGGAAATGGGCAAGAAGCGTCGAGATGTGCTCCCGCATGCGTTCGAGGACCTCGGACTTCGAGGCCTGTCCCGCCAACCCGCCCTGTCCGGCCGCCGCCTGGAACACCCAGCCGGGAACCTGGTTGTGCCAGACGAGCGTGTGTCCGCGGACTTTCATGCCGTGCGCCCGGGCGAACTCCACGATGGCGTCCGCGCCCCCGAAATCGTACGCGGACGGATCCTTCCCCGGCCGGGGGTGGATCCGCTCCCACTTCATCGCGTTTTCAGCAACAAGACTGTTCACCTGCGAAGCGAGCAGATTGCCCTGGGACATGAGCGTCTGCGGTTCCACGGCGGCGCCGACAGGGAAATATGGTTCGTAGAGTGATGCGAGTGACTGCACGGCAGCCTCCACGGTCACCGTACTCCGTCGAACAGGGCGATAAAACCGGGCGAAGCTCGGTTCCCCGGTTCGGAATGGTCACGGGGTGAGGATAGGTCATTATGCCGATGCAGCGCGGCCGAAAGGCGCGCTACGCCGCGCCTCTCGTACGTCCCTGTACTCGGCGCGGCTCGCCATCCATGGCTACGGGTCCAGTTCGCGCTTGGTTCCCGTCACCTCGATATCGGCGCTGAGAACGGCCGTTCCGGCCAGCGCCTCACTGCGGCTGTCCGGCTGCCTGCCGCCGGCCCACACGCGGAGTTTCCCCGGCTGGATGACCCGCCGGCCGTCTTCACCCACCAGGCTCATCTGCCGGCCGGAGATGGTGAAAGAGACGCGGGACGTCTGGCCTGCTGTCAACGCAACGCGCTTGAAGCCGGCGAGCTGGCGCAGCGGCGCCGCGCCGGGCGCCGACGGCCAGCTCAGGTACAGCTGGACCACCTCCTCCGCGTCCCTGCGGCCGGCGTTCGTCACCTCCACCGAGACTCCGAGCTGCTCTCCAGCCGGAACTGCGCTTCGATCCAGCTTCATGCTGGCGTAGCGGAACTCGGTGTAGGAGAGGCCGAAGCCGAAGGGATACAGGGGTTCTCCCTCGAAGTACCGGTACGTTCTGCCTTTCATGGAGTAGTCGGTGAAAGGCGGAAGCTGATCCGCGGATTTCACCCAGGTCACCGGCAGGCGCCCGGACGGGCTCGCGTCCCCGAAGAGCACGTCCGCCACGGCCTTCCCGCCCTCCTCCCCGGGGTACCAGGCAAGAAGCACGGCGCGGGAAAGCTCGTCCTCATGCGGGATGGCGAGCGCGCTCCCCGTGAGCAGAACGAGGACGATGGGTTTTCCCTTTGCCGCAACCGCGTCGAACAGCCGCCTTTGAATGGACGGCAGGTCGATGCGGATCCTGTCTCCCTGCCACTGGGACTGCGATGCCGATCCTTCCTCTCCCTCCAACCGGGCGCTCAGGCCCAGAACCAGGATCACCACGTCGGCCCTCTCTGCCGCGGCGAGGGCCTCGCCGAACCAGTCGTCCGCTTTCTCTCCCCAGATCGAATCCTGGTCCTTGACGATGTCCGAGCCCTGCGCATACAGCACACGCGTGGATGGGCTGACGGCCCGGCGGATTCCTTCCAGGATCGTGGTGGAGCGCGACGGCAGGCCGTTGTAGTTGCCCAGGAGCGCGTCGCGGTCATCCGCGTTCGGTCCGATGACCGCGATGGTCCCCAGGTCCTTCTTCAGGGGGAGAATCCCGCCGGCGTTCTTCAACAGAACGATGGAAGCCCGCGCAGCCTCGAGGGCCAGCGCACGGTGCGCGTCACAGTCGACCCGGTCGTAGGGAATGGAGGCGTAGGGCACCCGGACCGGCGGGTCGAAGATCCCCAGGCGGAAGCGGATGCGGAGAAGCCTTTCCAGGGCCGTGTCGATCTCAGCCTCCGTGATGAGGTTCTGCTTCACCGCATCCACGAGCGCGGGATAGACCCGGCCGCACTCCAGGTCGCAGCCGTTCTTCACGGCAAGTGCGGCGGACTGCTCCGGCGTGCTGGTCACGGTGTGATGCGCATGCAGGTCCAGAATCGCCCCGCAGTCCGAGACGACGTAGCCGGTGAAGCCCCACTCCTTTCTCAGGATCTTCCCCAGCAGGGTGGGACTGGCGCAGCACGGCTCCCCGTTGGTGCGGTTGTAGGCGCCCATGACGGACTCTGCGCCTCCCTCGACGACGCAGTCCCGGAAGGCGGGCAGGTACGTCTCCCGCATGTCCCTTTCTGAAGCCCGCGCGTCGAAGTGATGGCGAAGCGCCTCCGGGCCGCTGTGCGCGGCGAAATGCTTGGGAGTGGCCGCGAGCTTCACGTACCGGGGATCCTTCCCCTGGACGCCTTTCACGAAGGCCACGCCGAGCCGGCCGGTGAGGAACGGGTCCTCCCCGTACGTCTCCTGGCCCCGGCCCCAGCGGGGATCCCGGAAGATGTTGACGTTCGGGCTCCAGAGCGTGAGCCCGTGGTACTGGCGCCGGTAGCCCTGGCGCGCGAACTCGTGATGCTTCGCGCGGGCCTCGTCGGAGACCGCCGTGGCAATCCGTCCCACGAGGTCCGGGTCGAACGCCGCCGCAAGACCGATGGCCTGCGGAAACACGGTGGCAATACCAGCCCGGCCCACGCCGTGCAAGCCCTCGTTCCACCAGTTGTACTCGGGGATCTGCAGCCGCGGGATGGCCTTGGACTCGTAGATCATCTGCGAGACCTTCTCCTCCAGGGTCATGCGGCCCAGGAGGTCTCTGACGCGATCCTCCAGCGGAACGTCGGGATCGAGATACGCGGGCGCGGCCACGATGCACCTCCTTGAATACCTGCGCTCCCCTGTATACCAGAGGCCGGTGCCCGGGAAAAGGGGGGAGCGCCTCCATCCTGATGCAGATCCCCATCCCCCCATACGCATTGCCGCCCTTGGATGCTTGCTCCGTGCCTGAAACGAGGACACAATACGCCCATGAAAACCGTGACGCGCAAAGATCTGGTGAGCGCGCTTGGAAAGGCGAAGGTCCCTTTCTCCACCCTGGAGTCCCGTGACGGCTGGCTGATCGCTGCTCCGGCCCTGGGGGCTCGAATCATGGGAATGGGAATCGCAGATGAGAACGCGCTGTGGATTCCCCCGCGGATCAAGCGTGCGCCGTGGAGCCGGGGAGGAAATGCGGGCGGGCTCAGGACGTGGCTTGCCCCTGAGGCACGCGCGAACGGCTTTTTCTTTTCCGTTGAGGGCGTGTGGGACGTGCAGCCCGCCATGGATCCTGCTGAATACCGGGAGACACCGGCGGAGGAGGGGTGGCTCGCCTTTCGCAGCGAGATGACCGTTCGCACGCAGCGCGGAGAGGAGTATCGTGTTGCCGTCATGCGCAGAATGAAGCTGGAAGAATCAGGCAGCGGCCGCGCTCTCCGCATGCGCCTGGTCCAGGGCCTGCAGAACGCGGGCACCGTGCCGCTGGACCGGCAGATCGGCCTGTGGTGCATTGCCCATGTGCCGAGTGACCGGGGCGGGATGATCCTCATTCCGATCCGGGGACCGCGGGCGGCCCATCCCTGCTACGAAACGCCTCCGGCCGGCGTTGTCCGCGAACAGGGCGGCTGCGTCTTTCTTCAGACCGGCGGCGTGGGCATGTACAAGATCGGTGTCGGGGCCGGGGAGGCCGCCGGATCTATCGCAAGCCTGCGCCCCGCGCGGCTCGCCGGAAAGACTGGGCATGAGCAGGGGTGGGTCCTGACGGCCATGCGCTTCTCCGTGGATCCGGCCGCGACGTACGTGGACAGGCCGTCCCACGAGTCCGTTCGGGACGCTGAGAACGGTGATGCAGTCCAGGTGTACAACGCCGCGGAGACCGGCCGCCTGTCGTACTCCGAGCTGGAGGTCCATGCGCCGGCTGTCCTCCTGGCCCCGGGGGGAGCCCAGGAGTACGAGATCGAAATGACGGTGGCAGCGGGAAGCGGCTCAGAGGTCTGCGAGACGCTTCGAGAGACGACGGGGATCAGCCTTTCCCTTTAGGCCTCGGCGTTTCCCGTCGGACTTCTACCGCCTTCCCGAGGAAGGCGGCGTAGCGCTCCGCGGCCTTCTGGATCAGGGGGCCCGCGCCCACGGGCGTCTTCGCGAAGGGCTGCATGGTCAGGACGACTCTCTCGGTGTCCGCCTCCCTCTTCCATGTGCCGATTGCCCGCCCGTTCACCAGAATCAGCGGCCTGATGATGCCATTCGTGGTAACCATCTTCGTCCAGCTCGTGCGCGTCAGAAGGGCCGCGCGGTCCGCGTAGCTGAGAATCATTTCGTCGTACGCCGGAAGCAGGTCGGCGCGGGATCCGTCCGGCGCAGGAGATCCCGACGGACCCGCAATCACGTAGGTCTTTGAATCGATGGTCTCCGTGCCGAAGCCGGACTTCACTGCCTCAAAGGCACGTTTCGCATCCGTGAACGTCAGGCCGGACCACCATGCGAAGTCGTGCAGGGTTGCCGGCCAGCGGCTGCAGAAGTACCTCTCCGCCAGCCGGGCCATGGCTTCATCCCGTTTCAGGGGCGGCTGCGGCGGTATCCTGGCATCGAACAGCGCGTACTCCTGCCTGCCCCCCCGTGAAACGGCGCAGCAGGCTACGCCGTCCGTTTCCGCGCGCATGAGGAGGTGGGCGGCGCGGTTGTCGCGGTTTTCCATTCCCTCGGCTTCCAGCGCTTCAACAAGCCGCTCACGGGGCACCGACTCCTCGTTCTTCAACGTGCGGGCAATGACGCGGTTGCTTTTCCGGGCCACGTCGTCCGTGATCCCCAGCTGCCTGTCCCGGGACTTCATGGCTGCCCTGATCTGCGGCGCGCTCAGCGCGAGCATCCAGCGCGCGTCGTCACGGGCAGCAAAATGCCACGTCGGGCGGAGCAGGTGCATCCGAACGACGAGCCCCCTGTCCACTGCTTCCTCTATCCCGAGGTCCGTTGCGCTTTGGAGACGCACGCCGAGCGCCCACTTGGCCGAGGGGTAGTCCTGGGACTGGACCGCCCCCAGCCAGGAGACGATTTCCGCGGCGGTCGTGAGTCGCGGTACCGCAACCTGCTGGCTTGCCAGCCGCTGGCGGATCATGTCCCGTGCAGTCATCGTGAGAACATACATACTGGCGGTGCCGCCCGAACGTCAATTCACAAGGAAGCGCCACCCGCTGGTGGAGAGCCAGTACGCCTCGAAGTGGCGGCTACCGGGGAGTCTTATGATCACCGGGCTTGCCCTTTTCAGAAGGCACGGGGCGGGTCTCAGTGCCCGCCTGGCCCACGATATCGCGGAGCTCCCTGGCGATCCGTTCC
>DATKLM010000230.1:0-9490 GCA_035542415.1 Spirochaetia bacterium | reverse complement strand
TCTGCGGCACGGAGTATAGAAGGCCTCGGCCGGGAGTGTCAAATATTTGACCGCGCGAGATTCCCGCCGTATCTTAGTGTCAAAAGATCCGTTCCTTCGGAGAATTGCATGAGATATGACAGGCTGACTCTCAAGGCGCAGGAAGCGCTGCAACAGGCGGATTCCCTTGCGCACTCGCACAACCACCCGGCGCTGGATGTGGAGCACCTTCTGCTTGCGCTCGTCGAGCAGAAGGACGGCGTCATCCCGCCGCTTCTCGACCGCATCGGCGTCGATGCCGGAGAGCTTTCCGGCGCCCTGCGCTCGGTTCTTGCCGGCAAGCCCCGGGTCCATGGGGATGCCGCGGAGCTCACCATGACCCCGCGCCTGTCGCGCGTTCTCAACAAGGCGGAGCAGGAGGCGACGGGACTCAAGGACGAGTTCACGAGCACGGAGCACCTCCTCCTGGCCATGCTGGACGGAGACGGCGGAGAAGCCCGCGACCTCCTGCGCCAGCGCGGCGTCACCCGGGAGGCGGTCCTGGAGGCGCTGAAAAGCGTGCGCGGGAACCAGAGAGTCACCGACCAGAACCCCGAAGCGCGCTACCAGTCCCTGGAGAAGTACTGCCGTGACCTGACAGACCTGGCCCGCAAGGAGAAGCTGGACCCTGTCATCGGCCGTGATGAGGAGATCCGGAGGGTCATGCAGGTCCTCTCCCGGCGCACGAAGAACAACCCCGTGCTCATCGGGGAGCCCGGCGTGGGCAAGACCGCCATCGTGGAGGGGCTTGCCCGTAGGATCGTCTCAGGAGACGTGCCTGATTCCCTGAAGAACAAGCGCCTCCTGTCGCTGGACCTCGGGAGCCTCGTGGCGGGCACGAAGTTCCGCGGAGAGTTCGAGGAGAGGCTGAAAGCGGTCATCAAAGAAATCGTGGACAGCGATGGCGCCATCATCCTGTTCATCGATGAGCTTCACACGCTCGTCGGGGCCGGCGCGGCAGAAGGCGCCATGGACGCCTCCAACCTGCTCAAGCCGGCGCTCGCGCGCGGGGAGCTGCGCGCAATCGGCGCAACCACGCTGGACGAGTACCGCAAGCGTATCGAGAAGGACCCGGCGCTGGAGCGGAGGTTCCAGCCCATCTTCACGTCCCAGCCGTCCGTGGAGGACACCATCGCCATCCTGCGCGGCCTGAAGGAGCGCTACGAGGTGCACCACGGCGTGCGCATCCGGGATGACGCCATCATCGCGGCGGCGGTGCTCTCCGACCGCTACATCACCTCCCGGTTCCTGCCGGACAAGGCAATCGACCTGATCGACGAGGCAGCCAGCCGGCTGAAAATGGAGATCGAGAGCCAGCCCACGGAGCTTGACCGGGCGGAGCGGCGGATTCTCCAGCTCACCATTGAGAAGCAGGCCCTCTCCAAGGAGAAGGATCCTGCCTCCCGCGAGAGGCTGGCCACGCTGGACAAGGAACTGGCAGATCTTGGCGCAAAGCGCAATACGATGAGGCTCCAGTGGCAGAACGAGAAGGGGATCATTGAGGAGATCAGGAAGCTCAAGGCCCAGCTGGAGGAGCTGTCCATCGAGGAGACGCGCCTGGAGCGCGAAGGGAACCTCACGAAGGCCGCGGAGATCAAGCACGGGCGGATCCCGGACATCCAGAGAAAGCTCGATGAGAAGAGCAAGGATCTCGACAAGGTGCACGGCGAGACGAGCCTCCTGAGAGAGGAGGTCTCTGAGGAGGATATCGCGCGTATCGTTTCCCATTGGACCGGGATTCCCGTCTCCAAGATGCTCGCCTCGGAAAAGATGAAGCTCCTGAAGCTGGAGGAGATCCTCTCCCGGCGCGTCGTCGGTCAGAAGGAGGCCATCGTCGCGGTCTCCGACGCCATCCGGCGCAACAAGTCGGGACTGTCTGACATCGCCCGTCCCATGGGCACGTTCCTCTTTCTGGGCCCCACCGGCGTCGGGAAGACGGAGCTGGCCAAGACGCTCGCGGACTTCCTCTTCGGGGACGAGAAGGCCATCACGCGCATCGACATGAGCGAGTACATGGAGAAGCACACCGTGTCCCGGCTGATCGGCGCGCCCCCGGGCTACGTCGGCTACGAGGAGGGCGGCCAGCTCACCGAGGCCGTGCGCCGGCGCCCATACTCCGTCATCCTGTTCGACGAGATCGAGAAAGCGCATCCGGACGTCTTCAACGTGCTGCTGCAGCTCCTGGACGAGGGAAGGCTCACGGATGGCCAGGGCCGGGTGGTGGACTTCCGCAACTGCCTCATCATCATGACGAGCAACCTCGGCGGAGATATCATCCAGAACGCCGCGAAGATGGACGACGTTCGTGACGGCATCAGCGCGCTCCTCAAGGCGACGTTCAAGCCGGAGTTCCTGAACCGCATCGACGAAACCATCTTCTTCAACAAGCTCAACAAGGACGACATCCTCACGATCGTCGATATCCAGCTCGAGATCCTGAAGAACCGGCTCCGGGAGAAGAAGGTGACGCTGGAAGCCACGCCCAAGGCGAAGGCATTCCTCGCGGAGACCGGCTTCGATCCGCAGTACGGCGCGCGGCCGCTCAAGCGGACGATCCAGAACCTCGTTCAGAACCCCCTCGCAAAGCTGATGCTTGCCGGTGACGTCTCTGAAGGGGATGCGGTCACTGTAGACCGGGGGCCCAGCGGCCTCACATTCAGGAAGAGACCGGCGAAGGCAGCAGCTACGGCCTGAACCGCTGAAGCGCGGCAGCGGCGGAAGCAGGAAGCTCGAAGACCTTGTGCGGAGAACCGCCGCCGACCTTCAGGACGACGTCGGCGCGGGGAACGTCGAGGGCCCGGGAGAGGACGCGGACGATCTCCGCGTTTGCCTTTCCCTTTTCGGCAGGGACCCGCACCGAAACTACGAGCTCTGCTCCGCGTACGCCAAGGATCGCATCCTGCCGCGCTCCCGGCCTTGCCTTGACCCTGAGCGTCACGCGGCCGCCCTGGACGGAGTAGAACGCATGCGAGCCGCTGCCCGTTCCTTCCACTCTGACCTCTACCTGACGTCGTAGACCGCCCGAGCCTCCGCATCCGAGGTCCGGGCAATGATCACATGATGCCCTCGGCGGGCCGGCAGGGAGATTTCTCCTTCCGGCGCGTGGCTCCGGATCTGCTGTCCGTCGATGGACAGCGTGATTTCCTTCCCGCCCCGGGAGGCCGCCACCAGGGGGATGGACTGCCGGGACTCGGCCACCGTCGTGTCGAGATAGAATACCTGGCCGTCCACAGGAAACAGGATGCGCAGCGTTTCTCCGGCGCCGAGGAGGCTTTCCAGGAGGAGTGTCTCCCGACCCCGGGGATTTTCGTGATACGTGCAGGGAGGCGGCACCTGCGCCTCTGAACGGAAGTATTCGCTGCGAGTCGAGGGACACAGCGGAGTGGCCCTCATGCCGGTGAGAGTATCGATCCTGGCCTCGACAATGCCCGGCGGGCGTTGAAAATCCGCCGGCGCGGTGGTCAACCGGTTCAGGACGTCCGCGACGAGCTGGGTAGGAACGATACTCCCGGTCTTGTTGATCACGGTCCTGCCGTCGAAGTTGCCGGCCCATGCTCCCACCGTGTAGCGCGGCGTGGCCCCGACAGCCCAGAGGTTGGTGAACTCGCTGGAGGTGCCGGATTTGAACATGGACGGGAAAGGCGTGCGGAAGTAGGTCCGCGTTCCGAACCCGGTTGCCCGGGCGGACGGATCGGAGAGGATACTGCAGATCAGCCATGCCGTTGCGGGATCGAAGATCCGCGCCGCGGGCTGGCCGCCCGGGCCTCCTCCGGAGCCTCCGCCCGGGCTCTGGGCCGGCGTGACTGCAAGCGGCAGGAATGTGCCGCCGCGAGGGAACACGGTGAACGCGTGCACCAGGTCGAGGAGAGAGACCTCTGCATTGCCAATTGCCATCCCCAGCCCGGAGCGGGACTCGGTGTCCGCGGGAAGCGCGAAGCCCAGCGACCTCAGGTCCCCGGCAAACGCGCGGACGCCGACGCGGGAAAGGGTGAAGACGGCAGGAACGTTCAGCGAGCTTGCCAGCGCCGTCCTGAGCCTGACGACCCCATGGCTTCGCCGGTCGAAGTTGACCGGGCGATACGTCTCATCGCCCGCGGACCCGAACTCGATGGGACTGTCGGGCAGGAGCGTTGCCGGCGTCCAGCCGTTCTCCAGCGCGCGGGCATAGAGGAACGGCTTCAACGTGGAGGCGCTCTGGCGCCGGATCAGCGCACCGTCGATCTGCCCGGAGCGGGCGTCATCCGAAAAGTCGCCAGAGCCGACCCATCCGATCACGGTGCCGCCTGCGTTGTCGATGGCCACCACCGCGGCATTCGTGACGCGGGCCTGGGCGTAGCGGTCGAGATAGAACCTGACGCGTTCTTCAATGAAGTCGTTCAGCGCCAGATCGAGCGTTGTCCTGATCTCCCCCGCCCGGGCGCGCAGCTTTCCTTCCCGGATCTCGGTGGAGACAAACCTGCTGAAGTGGGGCGCATGAGAAGGCGGCCGGCCGGACCGGGCGCCGAGCACCGCGGCGCGGATGTCGCCCTCCCCGATCCCCATCTCCCGCGCGAGGTCCCGGTGCCGGGCCGCCTGGCTCGCGGCGGCGATCAACGCCTCCGGGTGGTCAAACGGATCGTACACGGAGGGATTGCGGGGAATGATGGAAAGGGCGAGCAGCTGGGCCGGGCTGAGGTCGGAGAGCGCGGCGTCGAAATACGTCCACGCGGCAGCAGCCACTCCCTTCGTGTTCCTTCCGTACGGAAGGGAGTCCAGGTACAGGGAGAGTATCTCTTCCTTTGAAAGCCGCGACTCGATCTTCAGCGCATGAAACGCCTCCACGAGCTTCCCCGCGAAGCTGCGCGAATGAGGGGAAATGATCCGTGCGAGCTGCATCGTCATGGTGGAGGCTCCCGAGCCGCCGCCGCGCAGGCGCAGAAGGAAAGCCCGGCCGAGCGCCAGGGGATCGACGCCGGGATGTCGATAGAACCGGACGTCCTCCAGCTCGACGAAGAGCCGGCGGCATTCGCTGGGGATCTCCGTGAAACCCAGGTGCTCCTGCAGCTCACCGCGCCGGTCAAGGACGAGAGACAACAGCGCGCCGCTCCTGTCCGTGATGCGCGTTCCCGCCGGGTCGGAGAGAAATGAATCGAGGGCTCGCCACGGCAGCCAGAAGGGAACTGCGATGAGGAGGGCCAGCGCTGCCAGGACGAGGCATCCGCGAACAACGGAGCCTGCGTCGGGCGTCATTTCCGCCGACGACGTACCCGGCGTCATTTTCGCCGACGACGTACCCGGCGTCATTTTCTGGCGGCCAGGGAACGCAGCCACCCGAGCACTCTTTCCCCGTAGATCATGAACGCAAGGCCGACGAGGATGAGCGGGAACCCGACGCCGAGAAGAGGCGTCGGAGACTCTCCGCCCAGGCCGAGGCCGAGGAGAACCGCAATGAGCGGATTCACGAGAGCGTAGCTCACGAGGCGCTCGGCAGGCTCGCAGGACACGAGGTACGTGTACGCGCTGAACGCCAGGGATCCGATGATGCCGAGATAGAGAACACCCACGAGGGAGGCAGCGGACATGCTTGAGATCACGGCGGCCGGGGACGGCCCGAAGACGAGGCTGCCGATGAGGCTCACGATGCCCACGAAGAGCATCTGGATCCCGCTGTTGACCGTGTTGTCACCGTGAACGGGCGCGCGGTGGCCGAGGCTCGTGGCGAGCCCCCAGCTCACCGCGCCGAGCAGACCGATGAGGACTGCCGGACTGATGCTGCCGGCCACCGAATGTCCGTTGTACAGGAGAAGCGCCACGCCGCCGAAGCCGAGCACCACCCCGAGGATCCGTCCCACGGAGAGGGGCTTGCCGAGCAGCGCCGCGTCGAAAACCGCGACGACGATGGGGGTGGATGACGCGAGCAGCGCGGCGATGTAGCTGTCAATGTACTTCTCTGCAACGGTGATGCCGCCGTTGCCCACCAGGAGCAGGAGCACACCCAGGACGATGGAAGCGGCCAGCTCCCGTGGTGACGGCAAGCGGGAGACACGGCCCCGCGCCGCGGCGAATCCCAGGAGCAGGACGCCGCCTGTGATCCACCGGATGGCGAGCACCCACCCGGGGGGAATCGTGGCAACGGAACGACGGATGAAGAAGTACGTGGAGCCCCAGACGATGTAGATCGTGATGTAGCAGGCAACGACGAGCAGCGGGCGGCCTTTCATGCGCTCTGTTTCTACCACCTCCGGCCTCCTTTCGTACATCCCTGTACGGCGTACTCGCCGAACGGGTACTCTCGTACTCGTCGGCCCTCCTACCGCGCCCGACGCGCTTGCGCGTCATTTGGCGCGGTCGCCGTCCCTGGCCATGATTGACACCCCACTCGCCTTCCCGTACCTTAGCTGCCATGACCGGCAGCGAGCTGAGGCGCGCATTCATAGAGTTTTTCAAGGGAAAAGGCCACGCGGAGATCTCCGGGAGGTCCCTCGTTCCGGAAAACGACCCCACGGTCCTGTTCACCACCGCGGGCATGCACCCGCTGGTGCCCTATATCCTCGGGGAGCCGCACCCGGCGGGGAAGCGGCTCGTTGACGTGCAGAAGTGCATCCGCACGGATGACATCGAGGAAGTGGGAGATCCATCGCACCTCACGTTCTTCGAGATGCTGGGCAACTGGTCCCTGGGAGACTATTTCAAGGACGACGCCATCCGCTTCTCCTTCGAGTTCCTCACCTCGCCGCAGTGGCTCGGGTTCTCCCCGGACGTGCTGTCCGTCACCGTGTTCGCCGGAGACGCCGAGGTTCCGCCGGATCACGAGGCTGCCGGGATCTGGAAGAAGGTCGGCATTCCGGAAAGCCGCATCCATTTCCTTCCGCGCAAGGACAACTGGTGGGGTCCCGCCGGGCAGACCGGACCGTGCGGCCCGGACACGGAGATGTTCATCGACACCGGGATCTCCGCCTGCGGACCGGACTGCAAGCCCGGCTGCCACTGCGGCAAGTACTTCGAGGTGTGGAACGACGTGTTCATGCAGTACAACAAGACCGCTGACGGGAAGTACCCGCCCCTGGCTCAGAAGACCGTGGACACCGGCATGGGCGTGGACCGGACCATCGCCATGCTCCAGGGAAGGAAAACTGTCTTCGAGACGGAGCTGTTCTGGCCGGTCATGGAACGCCTTCAGCAGGTCACCGGCAAGAGCTACGGCGCGGACGCCGGCATCGACACCTCGTTCCGGATCATCACCGACCACGTGCGCGCTTCCACGTTCATCCTCGGGGACGACAAGGGAGTCAAGCCGTCCAACCTCGGCCAGGGGTACATCCTGCGCCGGCTGATCCGCCGCAGCATCCGCCACGGCCGCAAGCTCGGCCTGGAGGGCGGCTTCCTGGGAAAACTGGCCTCGGACGTCGTCGCCATCTACCGGGACCAGTACCCGGAGCTGGGCGCGCGCTCGGAGATGATCGTCTCCGAGCTGGGGCTCGAAGAGGGGCGGTTCTTCGAAACACTTCAGAAAGGGGAGAAGGAGTTCGAGAAACTGCTCCCGAACCTCATGAAGAATCCTCAGAAGACCATCCCCGGCCGCGTGGCGTTCCGGCTCTACGATACCTACGGCTTCCCCATCGAGATCACGGAGGAGCTCGCGCGGGAGCACGGGATGGGCGTGGACCGCAAAGGCTTCGACGAGGCGTTCGAGAAGCACCAGGAGCTGTCCAAGGCCGGCGCCGAAAAGGTGTTCAAGGGAGGCCTGGCGGACCACTCGGAGATGACCACGAAGCTGCACACGGCAACACACCTCCTCCACCAGGCGCTTCGCACCGTGCTGGGAACACACGTGGCACAGAAGGGATCCAACATCACGGTAGAGCGTCTGCGCTTCGACTTCTCCCATCCGCAGCCCATGACGGAAGAGGAAGTCCGCAAGGTGGAAGCCATCGTCAACGAGCAGATCAGGCGCGACCTGCCGGTGAGCATGGAGATCATGACCCTGGAGCAGGCAAAGGCCAGCGGGGCCATTGCCCTGTTCGGCGAGAAATACCAGGAAAAGGTGAAGGTCTACGCGATCGGAGACTTCTCCAAGGAAGTGTGCGGCGGGCCGCACGTGGAGCATACCGGCGTCCTGGGAAAGTTCGTCATCCAGAAAGAGCAGTCGTCATCTTCCGGCGTACGGCGGATCAGGGCGGTGCTGAATTGAACGCTGGCGCGCCTTGCGGGCGCGCCTAGCCCGATTTCTGCAGCTTCTCCAGCATCTCGGCCACGCCGAGGTTCTTCACGCCCATGCGCTGGGCCCGGGTGAGCACCTCCAGGGCCTTGTCCTTCTTGTCCAGCGCAAGCCACGACTGCGCAATCTCCAGGTACAGGCGCGGGTTCTTGGCGTCGTTCACGAGCAGGCCGGAGAGGCTCTCGATAGCCTCCAGGTAATTGCCCTTTTCCTTGTTGATCAGCGCGAGCCCGAGCACGGCATAGCTGTCGAACTCGATGTTCAAGGCCTTGCTGTAATAATCCTTCGCCGTGTCCAGCTCGTTCATGGCCCGGTAGGAATCCCCGATGCGCGTGAGGATGACCTTGTTGTCCGGGTCAGCAGCCAGGATCTTCTGCCAGTAAAACAGCGATTCCTGGGGATCGTTCATCCCGCGGTAGCAGTCAGCCAGCCCGAAGAGCGCGTAGAAGTTGTTCGGCTGGATCTCCAGGGCCTTCTTGAAATAGGGGATTCCCTTCTCGAAGGTCTTGAGCTTTCGATAACAGTTGCCGATTGACGTGAGCACCCAGATGTTCTTGGGGTCCTTCTCGTGCATGCGCTCCCAGTAGGTGAGCGCCTCCCGATACTCCTTCAGGTCGAAAAGCAGGTAGCCCAGGCCGGTGAGCGCGTACGGGTTGTCCGGGTCTATCTCCAGGATCTTGTGATAGATCTCCTTGGAGCGGTTGAAGTCCTGGACCTTGCGGTACGAGTCCGCAATACGCGTGAGCACCGTCACGTCGCTGTCCCCCTGCGCCAGGTACTTTTCCCAGATCTCGACGGCCCGGTGGAACTGTTTCAGGGAGCGGTAGCTGTCCGCCAGTCCGACAAGGGCGTACTTGTTCCCCGGGTGATATCCCAGGCACTCCTCGTAATACCGGATGGCCTCGTGGTAGGACTTGCGCTTGCGCGCGGCGTCCCCCATCCCCACGAGGGCGTAGTTGTTCTGCGGCTCCACTTCCAGGATCCGGCGGAAGTTTTCCTCAGCCTCTGCTATATGATCTTCCCTGAGGAGCTGGTAGCCCCGCTTGGAGAGCTCGGATATCGATACTTGGATCGGGTCCGACATTTGATTCTCAGCCTGCGCTTGTCTTGGTTTCGACGAGGGCGCGGAGTTCGGTATCGTTCAACCTCTCCTAGCGCCCCTTCCTTGTCATGCGAAGAGATTCCACCGAGCGATAACAACGAATACCGCCAGAGCTATGAGGAGGAGATTGAGCGGCAGTGCACCGTACTCCTTGCGAGGCAGGTGGATCATCC
>DATKLM010000229.1:0-2953 GCA_035542415.1 Spirochaetia bacterium | reverse complement strand
GACATGGTGGAGATGACGCCGAAGAAGTCCCCCGGGGCGAGCATGTTGCCGCCCTCCTCCTCCACCACTTCCACTTCCTTGCTGATACGGACCTTGCCGCTTCTGATGATGTAGAAATACTCCGCTCTCTGCTTTCCCTCGACGATGATATACGAGTTCCGGTTGAAGTTGACGATCGAGAGCTGCAGAGGGCTCGCCATGCTCTATTACCGTTTTTCCGCTACCAGTATATGGATCGGTTTTTCGGTTGTCAATCGAAAGGGGCCCCTGTTCGGCGACGTGGACATGAGAAGACGGCGGCTGGATTCACGAGGAGGCGCCGAACGGGTCATCCCCGTACGGAGCGGACATGGTATAGTGGTCTTCCCATGAAAGACGCCGACAGCCATCTTCGCTGGCGCGAGCTCTCGCGAAAGCGCGTTGCATCGCATTCACTGTTCGATCTCCACCTGTCAGACCGGACCTCCGCGCGCGGGAAGCGGGGGGAGTTCCTCGTCCTGGAGGCGCCGGACTGGGTGAACGTCGTCGCCGTCACGAAGAACGCGGACGGCGAGGACTGCTTCCTCATGGTCCGCCAGTTCCGCCACGGAGCCCAGATGATCACCACGGAGTTCCCCGCCGGGCTGATCGAGCCGGGTGAGGACCCGGAGGCGGCCGCGCGCCGCGAGCTGGAGGAGGAGACCGGCCGCCGCGCCGCAAAGATGACGCTCATCGGCCGCGTCAGCCCGAATCCCGCGTTCATGTCGAACTGGTGCTCGACCTGGCTCGCGGAAGAGCTCAGCCCGGCCGGTGAGAAGGCCCTTGACGAGCTGGAAGAGCTGGACACGGTCGAGGTGCCGGTCCGGACGTTCCGGCAGAGCATCGGCACGGGAGAGTACGTCAACTCGCTCGTCATCGTGGCGTTCCTCTGGTATACTCGGGCGGCAGCAGGAGTCATATGAAGGTGAGGCTCAGCCGGCCCGTCAAAATCGCCATTGAACTCGCCGTGCTCGTCCTCCTTGTCTTCCTCTTCGTGAAAGTGCTCGACGTCCGCCAGGTGCGGAAGTACATCGAGCTCATTACTCCGCAGGTCATTGTGGGGATTCTCGGGTTCCAGCTCGCCATTCTTTCCATCCAGAGCCTCCAATGGGCTCTGATCCTCCGGGAAGCCGGGATCTACCGCGGAATCTGGTGGACGTTCTGGTCCCGGGTGAGCGGTTTCGCCCTCACCTACCTCACGCCGTCCATGTACTTCGGGGGGGAGCCGGTGCGGGCGAGCCTCTACAAGGACGGCCGGATGAGCTACCAGAAAGTGTACGCGACGATCGCGCTGGACAAGTACATCGAGCTCGCCGGAAAGATCCCGTGCATCGTGGCCGGTTTTTCCCTTCTCGTGTACTTCGCCCACACGGGGACCGCGCTCATCTTCGTCGCCGGGTCCATCGTGATCGTCTTCGTCGGCCTGTTCGTCTTCCTCATCGTGAAGCTGTTCGGCAGCCGCACGTTCATCATCACGTTCTTCCGGAGGATCCTGCGGCCGCTCTCGCGCCTCAACCCGAACGTGGCGGAGAAGGTGCTGCGGGCGCTGGAGGAGTTCGGCACCCACGTGCACGATCTCATCGGCCGGCGGAAGATCTTCTACCTGGCAATGATCGCGAGCTTCATCGTCGCCGTGATCGAAGTGCTGCAGACGTGGTACATCCTGTTCGTGCTCGGACATCCGAGCCTTCCCAACTCGCTCGTCATCTTTTCCACCGTGGTGGTCCAGGGGCTGATCGGCCTTCTGCCGGGCAACATCGGGGGAATGGAAGGGACGCACCTGTTCATCTTCAACCTGCTGCAGATCGGCTCGAACCCAAGCCTCGTCTACACGATCATCCTGCGCATCGGCCAGATGGCGATGGTTCTCCTGGGTCTGCTGAACATCTTCGCGTGGAGGGTTGACAGGGTGAAAGTCCGAGGCGCCGATCGGAATCGAACCGATGCATAAAGGTTTTGCAGACCTCTCCCTTACCTCTTGGGTACGGCGCCTTGCTGAAATCCCGTTCGCAAAGACACTACAGAAATCGGGAGGCTTTGTCCAGACGCGATGGTGAGCATCATCATCCCCGCCCTGAACGAGGAGTCCTATCTCCCGCGCCTGCTGGAGAGCATCAGGGCCCAGGACTACCCGGACTACGAGATCATCGTGGCGGACAACGATTCACGCGACCGGACGCGTTCCGTGGCGCGGGCCCACGGCGCCCGGGTGGTCCGCGGCGGCGTGCCCGGTGTCGCGCGCAACCGCGGGGCCGCGGCCGCCCGCGGGGAGTACCTCCTCTTCGTGGACGCGGACACCGTGCTGCCGGAGGGCTTCATCAGCCGGATCATGGCGCGCTTCCAGAAGGACTTCATCGACATCTGCGTGCCGTGGATCAGGCCCATCGACGGAACCAACCCGATCTACAACACGATCTTTCAGTTCAGCAACACCTTCTTCAAGCTGATGGAGGTCATCCAGCCCCAGGGCCTCGGGATCTGCATTCTCACGACGAAGCGGCTTCACGACAGGATCGGCGGTTTTTCGGAGAAGGTCCGGGTCTCCGAAGACTTCGACTACATCAACCGCGCTTCGCTCGTCGGGCGCTTCCGCGTCTACCCCCACGTGTACGTCTATCACTCCGTTCGGCGCTACAAGGCAGAGGGCGTCGGAAGCCTCGTCCAGAAGCAGTTCAAGAGCGGCTTCATCTACCTGTTCACCGGCCGGGCCTACGACACGGAGAACTACGAGTTCGGCACGTTCTCACGGTACGTGAGGGACGAACGAAACGGAAAGCGCGCCGAGCCGGACGGCGCGGCAGCGCGGCAAGGGCGGCTGGAATCAAAAAGGAGCGCAGAACGGGTATCCCCGTACGGAGCGGAGGTAAAGAAACTCCTGGATTCCTTTGACCGGCAGAGCAGGCGGCTTCGTCATCAGATCGAAAAGATCGAAGGC
>DATKLM010000228.1:0-5239 GCA_035542415.1 Spirochaetia bacterium | reverse complement strand
CATGATGTGGTAGAAGTCAACGGCCACGCCGGAGAGCCGCGTCGCCTCCTTGTTCCCTCCGACCGCACAGGCGTACCTGCCCAGCGTCGTCTTTTTCAGGATGAACTGCCAGAACACCACCATGGCGAGGAAGATGATGATCGGGAATGGGATCGGGCCGACGTAGCCGGACCCGATGAACTCGAAGTCGCTGGAGGAGCCGGTGATGGGGTATCCTCCGGTGTAGAGGTACGTCAGCCCGCGGAGGATGGTCATCGTACCCAGCGTCGCGATGATGGCCACGATGTGCACCTTGGCCGTGAGCACGCCGTTCACCAGGCCGGAGAGCGCCCCGACGCCGAGCACGAGGACGATCACGAAATACCACGGGACGCTCTGCTGCATCTTGAGGCTCATGGCGGCGGTGAGGGCGAGCAGGGACCCCACGGAGATGTCGAACCCGCCTCCAATGATGACAAAAGCGGTTCCGATTGCCATGACGCCGACGATTGAGCTCTGGCGGAGGATATTGAGAAGGTTCGTCGCGGTGAGGAAGCTCGGCGTGATGATCGAGATGACGATCCCGATGAAGAGGAACCCGATCATGAGCCCGTACTTCTTGATGGAGAACCCCCCGCGGCGGGCCCAGACCTTCTGCAGCGCGCTCCCGATCCCGTTCATATCCTGCTCCCTTTCAGCATATCCTGGATGATCTGCTCCGGCGACGTCCCACCGGCGAACTCCGCGCCAATCCTGCCGTCGCGCATGACGAGGATCCTGTCCGCCACGCGGGCCACCTCGGGCACCTCGGAGGAGATGAAGATTACGCACGCTCCGCCGTCCGCCAGGGCGCGCATGATCCGGTGGATTTCGGCCTTTGCCCCGACGTCGATCCCCCGGGTGGGCTCGTCCATGATGAGGACTTTCTTGTCTGCGGCCAGCCACTTGGCAATGACCACTTTCTGCTGGTTCCCCCCGCTCAGGTCCCGGACGGCCTGGTCGGGCCGTGCCATGCGGATATCGAGCTTCCGCACGGCGGACTCCGCGGCGGCGCGCTCCCGGGCGGCGTCCAGAAAGATCCAGCGGGAGAGCTTCCGCAGGGAAGCGATGGTGATGTTCGCAAAGACCTCGTGGCCCAGGATGAGGCCGTGGTTCTTGCGGTCCTCCGGAAGCATCCCGATGTCACGGGCCACGGCATCCCGCGGCGATCGGAGCCGGCACCGGCGCCCGCGGACCACCACGGATCCGGCGTCCGGCATGTCCGCCCCGAACAGGAGCCGGGCCAGCTCCGTCTTTCCCGACCCCAGGACGCCGGTGATCCCGAGGATCTCGCCGTCAAAGGCGGCGAAGCTCACGCCGCGCACCGCCCGGCCGCGGGAAAGACCTTCCGCTCGGATTGCCTCGCTTCCGTGCCGCGGCCGCCCCGCCGCGCGGGCCGGCGCGCGCCGCAGATCGATCTCCTGTCCGATCATCATCCGCACCACGGCGTCATGATCCACTTCCGAGGTCAGGCACGTGCCCACCTTCCGGCCGTCCTTGAGGACCGTGATCCTGTCGGTGATCCGGAACACCTCGTCGAGGTAGTGAGTGATGTAGAGAATCGTGACCATGCCGCGGCGCAGGTCCTGGATCACGCGGAAGAGGTGGAAGATCTCGTCCGCGGCAAGCGCGTCCGTGGGCTCGTCCATGATGATGAAGGAGGCGCGGCGGACCATCGCCTTCATGATCTCCGTCATCTTCTGCTCCGCCACGCTCATGTCCCGCGCAAGGCGCTGGGGAGGGAGGTGGAAGTCCAGCTTCCGGCACACCTCGTCGAACGTCCCGCGCATGCTCCGCGAGTCGATCACGCCGAAACGGACCGGCTCGATCCCCAGGAAGATGTTTTCCAGCACGCTCAGCGTCGGAATGAGGCTCGTCTCCTGGTGGATGACCGTGATGCCCGCCGCGGACGCCTCCGCCGGCGTGGCGAAGTCCCGATCCTGTCCCTGGAACCGGAGCTTTCCGCCGTCCTTTCGGTACACGCCGGCGATGACTTTCACCAGCGTGGACTTCCCCGCTCCGTTTTCGCCAAGGAGGCCGTGCACTTCCCCTCTCTCCAGGCCCATGTCGATGCCGTCCAGGGCGAGAACGCCGGGGAACTTCTTGCTGACGCGCTCCAGGTCAAGGATCGTGCTCACGCGTGACCCCCGCGCGCGGCGAACGCACCCAGGAGGCGCAGGTTGGATTCAGGAATGTGCAGCAGGTTCCAGGAGGCAACGATCCCCTGAACCCGGCCTGACATCCGGGACAGCCCTTCTGCCAGCATGGACTCCGTCACGTCGATCCCGTACTGCGGCAGTCGGACGGCCTCGATCCCGGCCAAGACCTGGACACCGGGCGGGAGCATCGTGCCGTCCAGCACGTCCAGCTCCCGCGTGATGAGATCCGCCGGGAAGCCCCCGTCCCCGGGGATCATCATCCGCAGGGCGGCGCCGACGGCACCCTCGGCATCTCGCCATGAGAGGGATGTGACCTGCAGCAGCGCTTCCCGGAGGCTGTCCCATTCCAGGGGAAAGCCCGCGGGACCCCGGGCGTGGCGATAGATCATGGGCTTCACCCAGTCGCACATCCCGCACAGGGAGCGGTAATTCTGTCCGACCATGCCCGCAAGGGATGGGCTGAAGAGATCCAGGCAGACTTTCAAGCCCCGCGAGCGCGCCCGCGCGCTGAACCGGGCAACCAGAGAGGAGATCGAGCGCGCGCGGAATGCGGCAAGCCCGGCAAGGCCGGACACCGTCCACAACGTGTCCTCGTCACCCCACTCCTCCCGGAAGCTCTGCGCGGTGAGGCTGCGCATCCGCTGCAGGAACGCGCGGGCCCGGTCCGCCAGCGGTGCAAGGGAATGCCCCGTCTCCGAGCGGAACGCCCGTGCGCAGGAATCGCAGAAGCAGCTGAACAGCATCTCCAGTCCGTTGGCCGGCGACGGGTAGCGGATGCGGTCCAGCATGATGCCGCTCAGATCGGAGTGGTCCATGAGCGACGAGCAGGAATCAAGGACGCGTTCGACGCGGCGGTCATTGTTCGGGCACGAGAAAAGGAAGTTTTCATCTCCGGATTCCAGGCCGCTCCACGCGCCGATCTTCCCATTCCCCCGGCTGCCGTCGAACGCCGTCACGAGCTCATCCGGCACGATGCTCGTGCCCGGAGCATCAGCGAGAACGGGGAACCAGACCCAGGGCTCGATTCCGCACGCGCGGCACACCTTCGCCAGGTGCTCGAGCTCCGCGCACGGCCAGATCATCAGCGCGGCGATCCCCGCCGTGTCCCGGGCGCCGCGAATGGCGCGGTCCACGTCCAGGAGGCCGAATGCCTCTCTCTCCCGGCCCGCGTAGAAAAGCTGCGTTGCAATCACGGTCTGTCCCTGTTTGAGGCGGGGGGGCTGCGGATCCCGGGCCGGCGCTGGGCCGGCCCGGGCGTTCCGCGCGGCGTCCTAGAGCTCGGGCACCACCGAGTCCACGTTGTCCTTCGACACGATATCCGGAACGATCTCGATGAACGCCGGAATCTTTTCTCCCTTCAGGACCTTCGCCGCCGCCTGGACGGCCTTGTAGCCGGTGTCCTGGATGGAGTAGTTGGCCGTCATATCCACCGTCCCGTCCTTGATGAACGGCGCAAGCTCCTTGGAGAACTCGTATCCCGTTATCACGACCCTGTTCTGGTTGTACCCCTTCTCCTTCAGCGCCTGGGCGGCCGCCGTGGCCCCCCCATACCAGTGGGCGGCAACAAGGTCGACCTTCTGGCCGGTCTGCAGGAATGCCTCCATGGCGGCGAGCGCGCCTTCCTTCGTCCAGCCGGGGATGGCCTGGGAGTAGACGATCTTCCAGTTTGGGTGCGCGTCAACGATCTCCTTGAATCCCTGCGTCCGCATCCGCTGCGGCGGCGTTCCCGGGGTTCCCTCGATGAGGACGATATTCGCCGCAGACTTGCCCAGTGCCTTCTCCGCCATCTTGCCGATGAGCCGCCCGATGGTCACCTCGTTCGTCCCGATGTACGAGACGACCCCGTCGAGGGTGCCGTCAGGATTCGGCCCCACCACGTTGGTGAACGTGATGAGCGGGATCTTCGCCTCCTTGCAGACCTTCACCGCGGGAAGGAGCGCCTGGTTGTCCGCGGCGCAGAGCATGATGAGGTCGACCTTCTTGGCGGCGAAGTTCTCCACCTGGGAGAGCTGCTTGCCGGCATCCCACTCGGCATCCGCGTAGGTGAGCTTCAGGCCGTACTCCGCCGCGGCCTTGTCCATGCCCTTTCTTTCCACGCTGAAGAACTCCACGGAGCCGGGGAGGGATACCGCAACCTCATAGACCCTCTTTTCCGGGGTTCCGCCCATGGCGAAGCTGGACGGCAGTCCGACGACGAGGAGCGCGCACAGGATCATGATCAGTCTTTTCATGAAGACTCCTTTCGTGCGGACCGTTCGTCGGCCGCACGCCCTGTCCTTGCAAGAATCGTACCGGAAGAGCGCCCGCGGCCGGCCCGGCGGTACGCCCCAAGTTCCCCTTCGACAAGAAGTTGCTATCCCGCCTCCGCCGCGCGGAAGGAAGGGCGGGACCATGTGCAAATCAGGTAACAGGGCGGCGCTGTCGTGGGTAACGACTTACACGCCCGCCAGGGGGAAGCGGACGGAGAAGCGCGTGAAACGGCCCGGCCGGCTGGTGCAGGACATCATCCCTCCGTGCAGCTCGACGATGCGCTGGCTGATGGAGAGTCCCAGCCCGGCGTTCTTGCGGTTCTTCTTCGTGCTGAAGAACGGATCGAAGATCCTCCCCTGCAGATCGTCGGGGATCCCGCACCCGTTGTCCGTGATGGCGATCTCCGCGCTTCGCGCCTCCGCATCCGAAGCGACGGCGGCCTCCACCGCTCCGCCGGCGTCGGGGACCGCCTCGATACTGTTGGTGAGAAGGTTGAGGAAGAGCTGCTTCAGCTTGTTCTGGTCCCCCCGTACGGAAACGGGTCCCGCGGGGATGCGCTTCTCCACGGTGATGCTCTTCTCCGCGAACCGATGCGCCAGGAGGAGCAGGACCTCCTCCAGGATCTCGGCAAGGTCCACGTCCTGGAAGGATGCGTCGTCCACCTTGGAGAAGGAAAGCAGGCTGCCGACGATCTTCTCGATCCGGTTTACCTCATTCTCGATCTTGCCGAGCTTCACGGCGGCGTCGGGATCGAGGTCCCTCAGTTTGAGGAGCTCCACGTAGTTTCGAACGATGCCGAGAGGGTTGTTGAT
>DATKLM010000227.1:0-16045 GCA_035542415.1 Spirochaetia bacterium | reverse complement strand
CCCAAAGGATGGTGACGTTGTCGAAGTGAGACAGCGCGAGGCTGAGAGACCGGACGGTGCGGCCGTGCGAAAGGTCCCCGCCGAAACCGACGCGGATGCCGTCCAGCTTCCCGTCCTTCAGGGCGTAGATGGTGAGCAGGTCCAGCAGGGCCTGCGTGGGGTGCTCGTTCTTGCCGTCTCCCCCGTTGATCACGGGGATGTTCGCCACGTCAGCGGCCCACTGGAGGGACCCGTCCAGGGGGTGGCGCATCACGATGACGTCGTTGTGGTTGGCGCACATCATCGTCACGGTGTCCCGCACCGTCTCGCTCTTCATCACCGAGGTCCCCTCGGTGCCCGAGAAGCCGTCATAGCGGCCGCCCAGCTCGCGCATGCCCGTGTTGAAGCTGGTGCGCGTCCGGGTGCTCGGCTCGTAAAACATGTACGAGAGCGTCCGGTGCTTGAGGGCGTCCCGCAGGCTGTTGCGCTTTTCGGTCTTCTCCAGTTCCTGCATGCGGCGGCCCGCCTCGCACAGGTGAAGGATCTCGTCCCTGGAGAAGTCCGTGATGGAGATGATGTCGCGGTCGCGGAACTCTGGCCCCATGGCGCCCCTCCCTTCGCCACAGTAGCCATTCAAGGCAGCCGCGGCAAGACAGCCCGCCCCGAAGACTGCTACTTGCTGATTTTCACCGGATTCGCGAAATTAGGAGTACGTAGGGAGCCTATGCCTGGTACAGAAAGAAGGGAAGTCGAGCCGATCCGGCTTTTCAAGTCTCCATTCCTGGAGTTCTTCTCCCACGTCAAGCCGGTCACCGTCCTGGTGCTGTGGTGCCCCGTGGCGCTGTTTTTCGCCTGGGACTCCCTCTGGCGCGTCCGGGGGGGCTTCGATGCCGCCGCGGTCTGCCTCGGAATCCTCGCGGGATGGTTCATCTGGACCCTCGTCGAGTACCTCATGCACAGGTTCTTCTTCCACTATCATCCGAAGACCGAAAGGCTGAAGAGGGTGTTCTTCCTTGTGCACGGCGTCCATCACGCGCAGCCTCTCTGTAGAACGCGCCTCGTGATGCCGCCGGTGATCAGCATTCCGCTGGCAGTGATCTTCTTCGGGATCTTCCATCTGGTGCTGGACGTCCTGGTCGGTCGGCCGTGGTGGTTCTCACCCGTTTTCACGGGTTTCGTCATCGGCTACATCGTCTACGACATGATGCATTACACGCTCCATCACGCCCGCACGAAGAACGCGTACGTGATGATGTGCCGCAAGCAGCACATGCAGCACCATGGCACGTGCCCCACCATGCGTTTCGGGGTGAGCTCGCCGGTCTGGGACTACGTGTTCGGAACGATGCCCAGGTCACCCGAGCGCGGCGTGAAAAGCGTCGGGCAGGGGGGAGACGATACGAACCGTCCCGCCCCGCAGCGGGTGGGCGAATGATATCCCGCACGCGTGGAGGTACATCCGCGCGGGGGCGCCGGCAGGAGCGGGAACTCCGTACAGGTCATCGCCGAAGATCGGCAACCCAAGGTACGACAGGTGCGCCCGAACCTGGTGGCGGAACCCCCGGCGGATGACAGCTGACAGGAGCGCGCTTGTCCCCCGCCTTTCCTCGACGCCGGCCTCCGTGGTGTAGATGTCCCGGGTTGCTTCCCGTGCCTTTCCCGCTGCCCCGGGCAGCACGACGCGGACCATGCGCCGACCGGGTCCTCGCGGGGCGAACCTGCTTTCGATCCGCAGAGTGGACGGGATCAGCCTGCCCTCTTCCGCCCGGCACGCCGCCCGATAGTCCTTGACAGCGTCCCCCCTTTCGAACAGCTCTCGAAGCGCCCGAAACGCAGCCTCCGTGCGCGCCACGACCACCACGCCGGAGGTCTCCTGGTCCAGCCGGTGGAGAAGCCCCGGCTCAACGGGCTTCACGCCGGGCAGCCGGGAGATCTCCGGAAACCGGGAGAGAACCCTGTCGAGGAGAGTTCCCGTTTCTCCGGCGCGAAGCGGCGCCGTGTGAACGCCCGCCGGCTTGTCCACGGCGATGAGCCACTCATCCTCGTACAGGACGGAGAGCTCGCCATCCGGCATGGCTTACCTGAACTGCGCGAGCAGACCATCCAGGGCAGCCGCGTCATCCGCGATGGCCTTGTTTGCCTGCTCTGCGGTGAGGGACGCAGGTTTCGGGCCGGGGAAACGCTCCAGCGCCTGCGCGGCGTCCTCCGGACGGACGAAATCCGAAATGGGCGTCACCGGACGGTAATCAGCGAGCGGCCCGAGAATCACGTACCCGTCGAACAGGTCCCGAAAGACGAGGGGGCCCCCGGAGGCGGACCGGTAACCCCTTGTCACCGGCAGCGCTCCGAGGGGGCCGCTCGTGTCGAAACCTGCGCTCTTTTTTTCCGGTGGCAGCGCATCGATGAGCGCATCCACGGCACCGTCGGCAGCCCACGTGAGGCCGGACCGGGATCCAGGATCCGGCCAGGGAGAATGAATGGCGATGGTGAAGGCCCGGGAGCCGATCTCCGAGTACACGATGGCGCCGGCGCGCCGCGTCTCTGAAAGCTTCAAATCCGCCGCGCTCTTCTCGTATTCCCGGTTGCGGTACGCCGTAAAGGCATGCTGCACGTTGCAGAAGATGAGGGCTTTCTCACCCCTTCGGATGAGCTCCCGGTCGATGACCTTCGCCATGTGCTCATCCGGTATCCCGTTCTGAAAGATCTTCGCCACCGCGGCCGGGTCATGAGCATCCTTCTCCGACGTGAGGTACTGCCAGTTCTCCCGGGGGGAAAGACCAACGATGCGAAAAGGCCGGGTACCGGCAGGACGGCCGTGGTTCACGGTCCAGGCTGCGTGGAAGATGTCGATGTATTCCTGGTACCCCCACGTCACCACCCAGTCGAACATGATGGATCGGGCCCGGCCCTCGTCCCACGCGGCCGCGGTGAGCAGGGCATCGATCCTGTCCTGGTCGTCGGACAGTGCATATTCCACTCCGAGGTTGAAGACACCTGCCGCCGCGAGGCGCGGAACGAGAGAGGAGACGAACTGGACGTCCTGGCGGATCTTGGGAAGCTCACCGAGGAACACGATGTCGTGACGGGCGAGCGTCCGGGCCACGTACTCCCTGGGAGAAAGGGCATTCTGCGCTGCCCAGGAAACGAGGGCCGTTGTCTCCGCGGCAGGCACCACGGGCCGTCGTGCCGCAGTGCTGCCGCGGAGGTACTTCAGCGGATTGATGACGAGGAAGAGGCCGACAATGGCGACCCCGACGACCAGGAGCGTGTTGCGGTTCATGCGCTTCCCATCCTAACGGACGGACACGCTCCTCGTGAAGGGAGGGCTACACCTTCACCGGCTCGGAGAACTCCTTCGGGCTCAGGAGCATCTTCGCGTACTGCGCGCGGGTGTAGATCCACGGGTCCTTCGCCCGGCCGGCTGAGAGCTTCCCCTGGAAGGCGGCGATCCCGCCGTAGGAGCGGCTGTCCATCCAGTACGAGAGCTCCTCCCGCATGGTCGTCAGGGACTTCACGCCGTTACGGTAGAGAGCCGTGACCACCTGCACCGCGCCGGCCCCGGCGAGGATCATCTTGGCGACATCCTTTCCCGTCATGATGCCCGTTGCGGCGCAGACGTCAGCCTTGATTTTTCCATGGAGCAGGCCGGCGAACCGCAGCGGAAGCCGGTTGTCCACCTGCTCGGAGAAGTTGAAGGGCAGGGTCATTGATTCGCTGTCCGTGTTGATGTCGGGCTGGAAGAAGCGGTTGAAGAGCACGAAGCCGTTCACGCCGGCCTGGTCGAGCCGGGAGATGAAGTGCAGCGGATTGGCGTAGAAGAGGCTCAGCTTGACGGCAAGCGGGATCCTGATCGCCTGCCGAATGGCCTGCACCGTCTCCACCTGCTCGTCCTCCACGCGGGCCGAGTCCACGTCGAAGTCCCGCGGCGTGGCGAAGAAGTTCAACTCCAGCGCATCCACCCCCTGGTCGGCAAGCTGCTTCGCGTACTCGATCCAGGTCGCGGGATTCACCGCGTTCAGGCTCGCGATGACCGGGATCCGCACCGTTTCCTTCGCCTTCTTGGCCCACATGAGGTGCTCTTTGGATCCGGCGTGCTGCATTTTCGGGAAGATGCTCATCATCTCGGAGTAGATGTTCTCCCCGGCCTGCGCCTCCTCCTCCAGCTTGTAGCGCTCCAGCTGGATCTGCTCCTCGAAGAGGCTCTTGAGAACGATGGCGCCGGCGCCGGCCTGCTCGATCCTCTTGATGCTGTCCATGTTGGACGTCAGGTCGCAGGCCCCCGCGATGATCGGGTTGTTGAGAGCCAAGCCCATGAACTGCGTCGTCAGTGCTGCCATTTCTGTCTCTCCTTTCCCTTGCCTGTAAACTTAGGGGCGGTCTGGTGAAAAGTCAACTTTGACGGTAGATTCTGCGCTGATGCGGGTCCTTCGAGCCGACGCGATGGGGCTGTGCTGGGGCGTCCGCCGCGCCCTGAGAATCGTGGATGACGCCCTTGCCGCCGTCCCGGGGGCCCCGGTGTACTCTCTCGGTCCCCTGATCCACAATTCTCGCGTGGTGGAGGAATACCACCGGCGCGGCGTGACGTGCGTGCGGGAAGTGCCGGCCGTCGAAAGCGGGACCATGATCATCCCCGCCCATGGCGCAGGCCCAGCGGAACGGCAGTCCTGCCGGGAGCGAGGGCTTGAGATCGTGGACGCCACGTGCCCCCGCGTGGCGAGAATCCAGGAGCTTGCCGCCGCGCACGACGCGCAGGGGTACGGCGTGATCGTGGTTGGGGATGCCGGCCATCGGGAAGTGAAGGGGATCAGGGCGCACGCGGCTGTCTCCCTTGCCATATCGCGGATCGAGGAAGCCGAAGCGGCTGATCTCTCGGGCCGGCCGTGGCTCGTCGTTTCCCAGACCACGTTTCGACACGCGGATCTCGCGCTGATCTGTCGGGCACTGGAGAGCAGGTCCGCCGACCTGTTGATCCGGGACACTGGTTGCTCCGCAACGGAGGAACGGCAGAAGAGCCTCCTGCGCCTTGCCCCGGAGGTGGACGCCCTGCTCGTCATCGGGAGCAAGGAAAGCGCGAACACGCGCCGGTTGTACGAAACGGCTCGCGAGACCGGACGGCCGTCATGGCACATCGAGGGAGCAGACGAGCTGCCCGCCGGGCTGGGAGCGTACGGGGTGGTCGGGATTTCTGCCGGAGCATCCACGCCGGACAGCATCGTGGATGAGGTGGAGGCCGCGATTCTTGTATGAAGCGCCGGCGCCTTAACGCTTTCGGTCCAGGCTCTGCTCGCAGATCTCCATCAGGACCCGGGCATGCTCCTTTGAAACAGCAAGAGAGCCGATGATCCGCCGGGCCTCCCCGGCAAGACCCTCCATCAGCTTTTCCAGAGTGCCGCGGGCGCCCGCGCGCTCGATGGCCTCACGCACGCGCCGGGACTCCGAGGCGCTGAGATCAGGCTTGCCGAACAGCTCTTCCAGCCGGCGCCGCTCTGCTCCCCGCGTGCCGCGGATCAGCTCCAGGTAGAGGAGCGTCTTCTTCCCTTCCCGGATATCCGAGCCCACCGGCTTGCCGGTCTCTGCCTCGGAGCCGAAGACGCCAAGCTCGTCGTCCCGCAGCTGGAAGACCACTCCGAGCCGCTCGCCCAGGTCGCAGAGCTTCCGGCGCTCTCCGTCGGAGGCGCCCGCGATGAGCGCGCCGGCCATGAGCGGGAGCGCGAACGTGTAGCGCGCCGTTTTGTACATGTAGAGCGCCAGGACGTCCTCACGCGAGGGGACCCGGGGGAACGCGCTGAAGGCGACATCCTGCATCTGGGCCAGACCCACGTACGACAACTCCCGGGAGACCAGTGCCAGGAGGGATGCCTTGCGCCGCGCGTCCATGGCCAGCCCGGAGAGGATCTCCCAGGCGAGGAAGTAACCGACGTCTCCGGCGCAGATCCCCATGGACCGGCCGAACGCGGCGGGGTCCGCGGCCCGCGCGCGGCGCCCGGCCTGCTCGTACTGGACGTAGATGGTGCGGCCGCCGCGGCGGAGGCGGTCGTTGTCCATGATGTCGTCATGGATGAGGAGCGACGAATGGATGATCTCGATGGCAGCCGCGGCGCGCAGGACGGGACGGGACGCCGTCTTCCCGTCGCTGTACATCTCGTGTCCCAGGAGAAGCAGCCCGCCGCGGACCATCTTCCCCCGGAGGGAGAAGTCCACGAGCCGCGCGCCCAGGTCCGGACCCCACGCGTTGACGCGGCCGAAGTCCCCGCGCCGGGAGCCCAGGAGGCTCCGCAGCTCCCGTGCGATGGACGGTTTCCTGCGGGTGAAGTAGCGATGCATCAGCGGGGCCTGGCAATGACCTCCGCGAGGGACTTCTTCTCCGCGATCTCGGTCTTCAGCATCTCCTCCCGCGACTTGTTCGTGTAGTCCCGGCTCTGGAACGAGTAGGTGAACTTCGTGTGGATCCTGTACGTCCCCTCGATGAGCGCGTGCGCGTCCTCTGTCATGACGAGCTCTTCATCCGTGGGGATCACGAAGATTCGCACGCGGGAGCCCGGGCCGGTGATTTCCGTCTCCGCGTTTCTCGTCATGGAAATCTCGTTCTTCCGACGGTCGAGCACGATCCCCATCTCCTCCAGTCCCTCGAGGGTCTTCTCCCGGGTGATGGGCCCGCGCTCTCCGACCCCGGCGGTGAACACGATGGCATCCACCCGTCCCAGGGCGGCGTAGTACGCGCCGAGGTACTTCTTGAGGCGGTAGCACTCGATGTCGATGGCGAGCTGGCAGCGCTCGTCTCCGCCGCACGCCCCGTTTTCGATGTCACGCCGGTCGGTGTACTTCTCCGTGATCCCGAATACTCCGCTTTTGCGGTTCAGGATGCTCTCCATGGCTTCCGGGCGAAGCCCTTCCTTTCTCATGACGTAGTAGCCGATGGTGGCGTCATGGTCCCCCGCGCGGGTGCCCATGACGAGGCCCTCCAGGGGGGTGAAGCCCATGGACGTGTCCACCGAGATGCCGTTCTTCACCGCGTTGGCGCTGGAGCCGTTGCCGATGTGGAAGCAGATCAGGTTCGTCGCGAAGGGATCCTTTCCGAGGAGCACGGACGCCCGCTTGGAGACGTAGAGGAAGGACGTGCCGTGGAACCCGTAGCGGCGGACCCGGTAGTTCTCATACCACGCGTAGGGAAGGGCGTAGATGAACGACGTGGGCGGCATGGTCTGGTGCCACGCTGTGTCCATGATGGCGCAATGGGGAACGCCGGGAAGCACCTCCCGCGCGGCCTCGATGCCGGTGATGTTGGGCGGATTGTGCAGCGGCGCGAGGTCGGAGAGCTCGCGGAAGGTGGCAAGCGCGTGCTCGTCGATGATGACGGACTGGGCGAAGCGGTCCCCACCGTGCACCACCCGGTGGCCCACGGCCTTGATGTCGGAGAGATTGGCAATGGCGCCGACCTCGGGGTCCATGAGCGTCTGCACGATCAGCTCGATGGCGACCTTGTGGTTGGGGCAGTCGTGCTCCCGTTTGATCTTCTTCCCGACTTTCTTGGAGTAGTGGTTGATGAAGGATCCGCCCACCGTGACACGCTCGACGATTCCGGACGCAAGGACCTCCCGGTCCTCCCAGCGGTACAGCTGGTACTTGAGCGAGGAGCTCCCGCAGTTGAGAGTCAGTATGTCCATGAGGTTTTCCCTTTCTCCCGCGGCGCTCCCGGGCCGGAGGGACCGCATTCGATGGTGATCAGCATGTCGTTTCGACGGCAGGTACATCGCGTGTGCGCGATGATGGGGCGCTGCCCCGGCGATCATTGGTAACCGCAAACCGGCGGCAGGTCAAGCGAGCGGAAGATCGTCACGTTTCTCTTCGTGATGCGTCGCGCCTGCCTTGGCGTCGCTCTCCTGGTGAGCGCCGCAGCAGCCGGGGCAGCGCCCCTGCAGCTGGAGCTCTCCTCCGTCTCCGAATGGCCGGGCGGCCTCACGCTGCGCGCAGCGCTCCGCCAGCAGGACCTGCGGCTCGCCGCGGCCTGCCAGTCCGGCCCGGAGGGGCAGCGGATCGCCGCCGGCCTGTCCCTTCCCTGGCTCACCGTCGGCCCCCTGGCTCCTGCCGGGTTGGTTCGGGAGGCTTTCAATCCCGCGGGCTTCGGAGCAGGAAGCGACGTTTTTGTCCAGCGCTCGGGCCTGCTCCTGGACCTTTCGCTGCCCAGCCGGTCCTCCGGCGTCCTCTTCATGCCCCTCCCGCGGACTTTCGGCGTGTTCGCCGGGCCCACCGGCGCCGGCGGTTCCCGCATAGGCTCCTTCACCAGCCTGCTGGACGCCGGAGGATCCGGCATTGAAGCCTTCATGTCCGTTTCCGAGGCAGAGGCCGCGAATCCGCAGGAGGAGTGGCTCCTGGAGCACCCGCTGTTTCCCGGAGGCCGCATCCTCAGCGGCGCGGCCCGCATTCTTCTCTCATCTCCCGTTGTCGGCATGGCGGCTTCCGTCGGCTACTCGTCCGGTGACAGATACCCGCCTGGCATTTTCGCGCATACCCACGTCGCCTTGCGGGCGCAGGGTTTCAGTCTTTACTTTCTCCTGGCAGAGGCAGACCGAACCTACGTCACGCCTTCCGGCGAGCCCTGCCTCGATCTCTCGCAGATTTCGTGTGCCGCAGTCTTCTCAAGCGCCGTCGGGACCCTGGATTGCAGGGTTTCCAGGTCTCTTCACGGGCTCCCGTTCTCTCCCGGACAGAGCCGGGAGCACCGGGATGAGGCATCCATCGCGATGGAGCGCCGGCTTCTGGATCTGGCCGTGTTCTCCCTCACGGCTCGGCTCGAGGGTAGTTGGATCATGCATGAATACTCAGGTGGTGACACGGTGAACGAGACCCGATGCGCCGCTCTCGTTACCGCGCGGTGGACGCCGCTGCAGCTGTCCGTGTCCGTTTCCCGGACCTCGGAAGAGACGTCTGCCGTGATTGCTGCCGCCGCATCGCTGGATCGGCGCGGGTCCTCTCTGGGCCTGAAGGGAACGGGTTCCATGACGGGCCGCGGCGAATATGCCGCGATGTCGTGCTCGGCTGATGCCTTCTTCTCACTGAGAGGGAAGAACGTCACCGTGATGATCGAGGCCGGCATCGAAAAAGTGCGCGCGCCGGAACCGAGGGCTTCGTTCTCCTGGTCAGCGCGGCAGTGACATCCACGCGTCTCACCAGTCGCCCACCAGGACGACTTCGCGTTCCAGCGCAAAGCCCAGGCGCGCGCGCACCTCGGCTTCCATCATCTGCATGAGAGACAGCACGTCTCCGGCCGACGCGTCGCCCGTGTTGATGATGATGTTTCCGTGGAAGGGGGCGATCTGCGCCCCGCCGATTCTCCGCCCCTTCAGTCCCAGGGAATCCACGAGCTTTCCCGTGGGCGCACCGAAATCGTGATTGTTCTTGAAGACGCTGCCGGCGCACGGGAAGAGGAAGTGGCCCTTGCGCTCCCGGTCCGCCTTGTGCTCCCGCATCAGGGCGTCGATGTCCGAACGGCTGCCGGGCTCGAGCCTCACTGCCGCGCCCAGGATGATCTTTCCGCCGGCCTGGAACGGTGAGCGCTTGTAGCTCCACTCCGCGCGATCAATCGGGTCACGACGCACCACGCCCCGGGGATCCAGGTACTCGACGTACTCGAGGACGTCGCTCATCTCGCGGTCATAGCAGCGCGCATTCATCCAGACGGCGCCGCCAACGCTTCCCGGCAGGGAGTAGGCGAACTCCATCCCCCGCAGGCCGCGGTCCCGCGCGAACTCCGCGACGTCGGATACCGGGGTCCCGCAGAGAGCTGAGACGATGACGCCGCCCGGGACCTCCCGTGCCTGGATTCCGGACAACCCGCTCAGGTCCACCACTGCGCCGCGGACCCCGCGGTCTGCGACGAGGATATTGGTGCCTCCGCCGAGGAAGAAGCAGGGGATGGACCGCTCGACGCACCACGCGGAAATCCGCGTCACGTCCTGCGGCGAACGCGGCGCCACGTACAGGTCCGCGGGGCCCCCGATGCGGAAACTCGTGTGCCCTTTCATGGGCTCGGCGTCGCGCGCGGACCCGTCGAGCTTGATTTTCCCCGTCAATTCCCGTACTGTTGCCACGAGTAAGAATTGTAGCCGGCGGGCCGTTCGTGGTCTACTGACATCATCGCGCCGCGATTTTCAGGGGGTCCCGTGGAGCTGAAGCTCTTCAATACAATGGGCAGGGCCATGCAGACGTTCGTTCCCATCCAGGCCGGGAAGGTGGGGATGTATACGTGCGGCCCCACCGTGTACAACTACGCCCATATCGGCAACCTCCGAACGTACGTCTTCGAAGACATCGCGCGCAAGACTCTGGAATACTTCGGGCTCGAAGTCCGCCACGTCATGAACGTGACGGATGTCGGCCATCTCACCGGGGACACGGACGAGGGCGAAGACAGGATGGTCAAGAGCTCCCGGGAGACCGGCCGGACGGTCTGGGAGATCGCTGAGTTCTACACGAAGGCGTTTTTCCGGGATTTCCAGCTTCTTCGCTGTGCCATGCCGACCGTCGTCTGCAAGGCCACCGAGCACATCCCGGACATGATAGAGCTCATCCGCCGCATCGAGGCGAACGGATTCACGTACTCCGCCGGCGGCAACCTCTACTTCGACATCTCGAAGTTCCCCGGGTACGGCAGGCTGGCTCTGCTGGATCAGCAGGACCTGCGGGCCGGCGCGCGGATTGAAGTCGACGAAGGGAAGAGGAATCCCTTCGACTTCGTGCTCTGGTTCACGAAGTCGAAGTTCGAGCACCAGGCAATGCTCTGGGACTCCCCCTGGGGGCGCGGATACCCGGGCTGGCACATCGAGTGCAGCGCCATGTCCATGAAGTACCTCGGGGAGCAATTCGACATCCACTGCGGCGGCATCGACCACATTCCCGTCCATCACACGAACGAGATCGCGCAGTCAGAGGCGGCCACGGGCCGCACCTGGGTCAACTACTGGCTCCACGGAGAGTTTCTCCTCATGGGGCAGGACAAGATGGCCAAGTCCGCCGGCAACTTCATCACCCTCTCGACGCTGACGGACAACGGCTACGACCCCCTGGACTACCGCTACTTCTGCCTCGGGGCGCACTACCGGACGCAGCTCGTCTTCAGCTGGGAGGGGCTGGATGCCGCGCGCTCCAGCCGCACCGGGCTCATGGAGCGTATGGTGCAGCTGGCCGCGGAGGCTCCGCGGGGACCGGAGGAGCCGGAGGGAAAGGCGCGGGCCTGCCTCCATGACTTCGAGACGCACGCCGCGGATGATCTGAACATGCCGCGCTGCCTGGCGGACCTTTGGACGCTCCTGCGGGATTCCTCCGTGACGCCCGGGCAGAAGCTCGGCGCGGCGCTCCGCATGGACAGGATCCTCAACCTCGACCTCGCCTCTGCCCGGGAGACTGAAGTTCCGCTGGACGCCGAGCTGAAGGCCCTCCTGGAGGAGCGGCGGCTCGCGCGCCTTTCACGGAACTTCACGAGGGCGGATGAAATCCGTCAGTTGTTCGCGGACCGTGGAATCGAAATTCAGGACTCCCCGAAGGGTCAGAAGGTACGCTTTGCCGCTGGTCAAAGGTGAGAGAAAACTGTAACATCGGAAAGTGATCGTTGTTAGTAATGAGTAGCACGGAGTATGTGCAGCCCCCGTCGTTTGATGTCGTCTATGAAACGCTGTTCCCCATCATTTTCCGGGTATCGCTCCGCGTAACGGGAGACAGGGAGATCGCGGAGGACCTCAGTCATGAAGCTTTCATAAAGCTTATGGAACGTCCCAGCCTGCTGCCGGACATCGATCAGTGCAAATACTGGCTCATCCGGGTGGTGAAGAACCTTTCCCTCAACTACGAGAAGCGCAAGGAGCGGGAGAAATCGGCGTACACCCGGCTGACCCGCCTGACCATCGGCGTATCGGAATCAAGTGAAAAGAAGCTCATGCAGGACGAAACCCGCTCCTCCGTCCAGAGGGCGCTGGACTCGCTGCCGTACAACCTGAGGGTGCCCCTGGTGTTCCGGGAATACGGAGACCTGAGCTACCGGGAGATCGGGTCCATTCTCGGCATCAGTGAAAACAATGTGAAGGTTCGGATCTTCCGGGCGCGGGAGCGCCTGGAGAAAGCTCTCGTGGAGGGTGAAGCGTATGTGCCCTGATCGCCAGATCATCTCTGCATACCTGGACGGGGAAATCGAAGCCCCGTGGGACAAGGCAATCGCCGAGCACCTGGCCTCCTGCGTTGCATGCCGTTCCCTCTACGACCGGATGGCGGAAACGAAGCGCGCGCTGCGGGAAGATCCCGTCGTCGACGTCCAGGGCTCCATGGAGCGCGTGCGCCGGCAGCTGCGGGAGCGCGTGCGTCCCGTGGTGCGTGAGCCCGCGGTCTGGGCGCGCCGGGTCAGCCTGCCGCTCCCGCTGGCCGCGCTGGCTGCCGCCCTCCTCCTGTTCTTCGGCATCACGCTCGCCATCACCCAGTTCCGCCCCCGCATCGGGCTCGTGCGGATCACCAAGGCGCCGGCAGGCGGCACGGAGATCCAGATCTCCGCGCCCATCTCGGAGCTGGAGACTCTCCTGAAGACCGTCGGGGCGGAGGATGCGGCACGGGAGGACGTTATTGTCCTTCCCAAGAACGTCCGGCTCCTCCCTGTCGGTGAGCCCCGGATGGGCAAGGCAGCGGAGTTCCCCAAGGTCAAGACATGGTGAGGGGACGACTCGCCCTCGCCCCGCTGTTCCTGGCGCTTGCCGTCGGGCAGGCGCACGCAAAGGACACTGACCAGGATCCCCGGGAGGCGCTCCAGTCCCTCCTCACCCGGGCGCTGCGCATCACGATCTCCGCCCGGGTCCTGCCGGCGGACGAGAAGCCCATCTGGAACGCGGAGAGCACGAAGCTCACCCTGCCGGGGCGTCCCATCCGTGTGAGGCTGGACGGCGACAACGTGCGGATCCATCTCGTTTGCACGCCCTACGTGCAGGACGACGGTGAGGTGCTTCTCCTTGCCCAGGGCGAGGTGTGGTTTTCCCCCCTCGAGGACCGGGAGGTGAAGTACTCCAGCGCCTTCTACAGCATTCCCGTCTCCTTCGGAGAGAAGGTCCTGTTCTTCCCCCTCGGCTTCTCGGAGACGGAGGCCCGGCAGAAGGACCACCTCAACATGGAGCTCGAGATCAAGATCGTTCCGTATGACGAGACCGGGCGGCCGGTTTCCCCAGCCCCCACGGCGCAGCCCGCGCAGCAGAATTGAGGAGACGTGGCCGTATCCTATCCCGACCCCTCCCCTGATCCCTACGCGCTGCCGGAGGGCGCGCGCGGCGGCGGACCGGGCGCGGCCGGGGAAGGTGATTCGCGCAAGCCTCATGAGAGGATCCTCAAGAGCAAGGGATTCATTCCCACCGTCGTGGTCGTCGGGCTCGTCCTCTTCGTTCTCCTGAGCTCCCGCCTCGTCGGGCGCCCGCCCCAGATCGACTCCATTACGCCGGCCAGCGGAAAGCCCGGCGATGTGATGATCATCACGGGGCGATACTTCGGCTCCACGCGCGCCACCTCAGAGGTGCGCATCTCGGGGGTTTCTCCCACCTCCTCGGACTACGTGGAGTGGACGGACGGCCGCATCAGCGTGACGATCCCGGACGAGGCCACATCCGGCATCGTGTACGTCATCACGCGCAACGGCAGGAGCGGCGGCCTCCTCTTCATCAACCGGGACCAGATCCCCGTCCTTGCATCCGGGCCGGCGAAGCCCGGCGAGCCCTACGTCAGTTCTATCCAGCCGTCCGCCGCCGAAGTCGGAGACAAGATCACGATCTCCGGCATGAACTTCGGCCTGGAAAAGGGCGGCTCCCAGGTGTACTTCACGTGGGCCGCAGGTTCCGCCGCGTCCGCCAACGCGGGCATCGACCTTGCGGGCCTCCTGCCGGCGCGGGAAGACAATGTGGACTACGTGTCGTGGTCGGACCGGGAAATCGTTCTCCGTGTTCCTGACGGCGCGGCCTCCGGCAACGTCCTCGTGACCTCCGACAAAGGTCAGAGCAACTCCGTGTACTTCGAGGTGCTGAGCGGCGCCGGGACCAAGTTCTACGCGTCCCCGCGCAAGTACTCCGTCCGCTACGGCATGAGCGTCTCCGTCAACGCGGCCTCCGGAGACAGCACGCTGTACCTCTGGCTTCCTCACGTCATCCAGACGCCCGAGCAGAGGAAGGTCCAGCTCGTGTCCCAGGATCCCGAGCCCATGCTCTCCACCTCGGGCCCGGCACTGTACTCCTTCAGCAACCTCCCGAAGGGGGGCCGTTCCCACATCGACCTGAGCTGGATGTTCGACCGCTACGCGGTGGAAACCCAGGTGAACCCGTCGAAGGTTGCCGCGCCCGACACAACCACCGAGCTCTACCGTCGGTTCACCGCGCCGGACGTCCTCGTTCCCTCGGCCAGCGCTGACGTCGTGAAGGCGTCTGCCGCGGCTGCGGCCGGGGAGAAGAACCCGTACCTCAAGGCGAGGCGGCTCTACCAGTGGATGCTGTCCACCCTCACCTACGCGGACACGGCCCAGGAAGGGGATCCCCAGCTCCTGCTGCGGCTGAAGAAGGGAGACGACTATTCCTGGGCGGCCCTCTACTGCGCCCTCCTGCGAGCCGGCGGGATTCCGTCCCGCATGGTCGCCGGCTACATCGCCGGGGACACCGGGCAGCCCACCCGCCGCCACTTCTGGGACGAGTTCTACATCGACTCGCTGGGATGGATCCCGGCGGACCCCCTTCTGGGGAGCGACAAGCCGGCGCCGGGCGCGCAGGGGCCGCTGTCGGATCCCCGGACCTACTACTTCGGGAACCTGGACAACAGGCACGTCACGTTCACGAAGGGGCTTGAGGACGTGAACCAGATGAGCCCGGACGGGAAGACGGTATTGAGGAAGGAGCTGCCGTACCTGTTCACGATCCACGAAGAAGCGGTGGGCGGGATTACGTCGTACACCACGTCGTTCGAGGATCTGACAGTGTCGGGGACCTACTAGCTCGCCGGGCTGGGGGTTATTGACTGGCCGCGGCCTTGCGGCGCGCGCGCTCGATCTTCTCCATCTTCTTGAAGTATTCTGCCTGCTTCTGGATCTCTTCCACGTCCGCCGTGGCGATCTTGTTGTCCGCGAGGCTCATCCTCTTGTTCTCGAAGAGCTTGCGGATGATCGGGTTGCCTTTCTCACTGGACAGCCCCACCATGTTGAGCAGCTCCTTCGGCCCAAGCTGGAACGTGTACTTCCCCCCCGACGCCAGGGGGACCCGGTTCTTCTCCAGCTGGAGGAGAAGGGCGTCGTAGAGCCTGCCCAGCGGATCCTGGATCAGGGTGTTGGCCAGCTGCCGGTAGATGGTCCACAGCCGGTCACTGAGCACCGTGGTGAGCTTCGTGATGAGCTGGGGCTGGGACTGGACCATGCGCTCGAAGTTGGTCTTGTTCACCGCCATGAGGGTGCAGTCCTCATTGGCAATGGCAGAGGCGGACCGCGGCTTGTTCTCCAGAAGGGCCATCTCTCCGAAGATGTCTCCCACCTTGAGCATGGCGAGGAGCACCTCGTTGTCCTCCACGATCTTGGTGATCTTGACCACGCCTTTCTGAAGGATGAACAGCTCGGTGCCGGGCTCGTTTTCGCTGAAGATCATCGTGTTCTTGGGATAGGTCCTCGTCAGGTCGTCACTCGTCTTCTCCAGATAGACCGCCTTGGCGTAGGGATGGATCTTGGCCATCCGCTCCTTGGCCTTGGGCGCGTTCGAGTCGGTGGGGCAGTTCTGGAGAAAGCGATAGTAGGCGTAGTAGGCCTGGTTGTACTGGCTCTGCCGCGCGTAGTACTCCGCGACCTTGAACAGGTGAGACGGATCCCCGCTCGCCGTGTTCTTGAACGTCAGCCGGGTGAGCGCCTCGTCGAGGAACCTCATTTTGCGGGAGAAACTCTGGATGATCTTCATTGCGACCGGCGCGTTGCGCTCGATCAGCAGGCCGTACTGCTCCCGCGCGACGGAGATCAGGCTCACGTCCGTGAGCGCGAGCGCGGTCTCGATGTGGCTGTGCCCCGACATGGTGGAGATGACGCCGAAGA
>DATKLM010000226.1:0-3310 GCA_035542415.1 Spirochaetia bacterium | reverse complement strand
CAGGGATCTCCAGGCCGTCACCCCAGGGAAGACCCACGAGCAGGGCCAGCCGGGCGCGGGAGATGTCACGCATCGTCTGGGCGCTCGCCAGGTCGATCCGGATGTCCTGCAGCCTCATGCGCGCCTGCAGGACGTCGTTGTTGGTGGCCATTCCCTGGCCCAGCAGCTTGAGCGCGTCCGCAAGGTGGGACTCTGCCGGCGCAACGCTTTGCTGGATGGCGGCCACCTGGGCCCTGGCGCGGGCAAGGCTCCAGTAGGCCTCCGTGACGGAGTAGCGCAGGTCCAGCCGGCTCCTGCCCAGGTCCCCGCGGCTGGAATCCCGCGCTGCTTCGGCCTGCCGGATCGAGCTTTCGATTCTTCGGCCTGTGAACACGGGCTGCTGCAGCGCAAGGCGGATGCTGGTGTTGCTGAGCAGGGACGGCGGGAACGTCACGGTAATCGACGACGGCCCGCCTGTCGACGCCGTGAACGTGCCGGGCGCCACGTCAGACAGCCGCGAGTAGCCTGCCTGCAGGGACAGGGACGGCGCGTACTGGCGCTGCATTTCCTGGACGCGCGCGTCCGCGATCCGGGCTTCCAGCTCGTCGGTGCGCAGTCCGGCATCGTGCGCGAAGCCCAGCGTGATGCACTCCTCCAGGCCCACGACGCGCGGCGCGGGGGCCGCCGGTTGCCCGGAGACGACGACGGCGCACGACAACAGCGTCATGACCGCTGCGATAAATCCGCCTCTGGCGGCAGCAAATCCGCCTGCGGCGGCAGACCTAGCTCGCATGAGGCTCCTCGCTTTCGTTCCTGACCAGGGAGATGAATGCATTCTCGAGGCTGGAAGGGATCACGCGCAGGGACGCAATGTCGATTCCGGCCTCCGTGAGGATCCGGCGGGCTGACGTCTCCCCCTGCGCCGCGTCCGCGGCGACCGCGTTCAGGCGGTCCCCAAAGAGCTGCACCTCCCCGAGGGCGCCGCTGTCCCTGAGCAGGGAGCTCGCGCGCCGGGTATCCGAGCACACGATCTCCAGCACCGCGCCTTTCATCTGCGCCTTGAGGCGGGCCGGACTCTCCGCGGCCATGAGACGTCCGCGGTTGATGAGCCCGACCCGGGTTGCCCGCTCCGCTTCATCCAGGTAGGGGGTGGACATGACGATCGTGATGCCCTCCCGCAGGAGGTGGGAGAGGATGATCCAGAACTCCCTGCGGGAGACGGGATCCACGCCGGTCGTGGGCTCGTCCAGAAGGATGAGGCGGGGCCGGTGCACGAGAGTACACGCCAGGGCGAGCTTCTGTTTCATGCCGCCGGACAGACGTTCGGCGAGACGCCCGCGAAAGGGAAGCAGCCTCGTGAACGAGAGCAGCTCCTCACGGCGGTCCTGAAAGCTCCGCACGCCGTGGATCCGGGCGAAGAACTCGATGTTCTCGTCCACCGTCAGGTCCCCGTAGAGGCTGAATCTCTGGGAGAGATATCCGACCTGCTCCCTCGCCCCGGGGAGGTTGCGGCGCAGGTCGCGTCCGAAGATCCGAAGCTCTCCGGCCCGCGGCTTCAGGATCCCGCAGAGCAGCCGGATGGTAGTGGTTTTTCCCGCGCCGTCGGGACCGACGAGGGCGAACATCTCGTTCGCCTCCACGCGGAGGTCCATGCCGCGGATGGCCGGGGCCGGGCCATAGCTGTAGGAAAGACCGGTGATCTCCACGGCAGGAACCGGCGTGCTGCCGGCGCTCATGTCGGCTCAGCCCTTCTGCCGGTCCAGCGCGGCGTCCGCCGGCATTCCCGGCTTGAAGATTCCCTGGGGATTGGCGATCTTGATCCGAACGGCGTAGACGAGCTTCACGCGCTCGTCCTTCGTCTGGATGTCCCGGGGTGTGAACTCGGCCACCGGGGAGATGTAGGTGACGGTGCCAGAGAAAGTTTCGTGTCGGCGCGAGTCGATGGAGATGCGGGCCGTCTGCCCGAGGCGGATGTTTCCCAGGTCAGTCTCGGGGACGTAGATGGTCAGCTTCACCGTGGCGAGGTCGGTGATCACAAACAGGCCGCTACCGGGGGCGGCGAGCTCCCCTTCCTCCACGAGCCTCTCCGTGACGATCCCGCCGGCGGGGGCCCGAACGGTGCAGTCCTGGACGGCCTTTTCCAACAGGCGCACGGAGTACACGGCCTGGTCCACCCGGGCGAGTGCCGCCTTGACGTCCTCCGGCCGCGCGAAGTTCTGCAGCTTCCTCAGGCCCTGGTCTGCCGAAGCCGCCTGGGCTCTCGCGTTGACGAGCCGCGTCTCTGCGTCATCACGCTGCTTCTTCGTGGCGGCCCCGACCTTGAAGAGGCTGTCCATGCGCTGGAAGTCCTCCTGGGCGCTGCGGAGACTCTCTTCCGCCTGGTTGAGCGCCTCCTTTGCCTGGGCGAGGTCCTCACCGCGGGCGCCGCTCGTGAGGAGGTCCAGCTGGGCCCGAGCGAGGTCCACGCCGCTGCGGGCCTGGCCGAGCTGGATGTCGAGGGTAGCGTGGTCGATGGAGGCAAGGAGGTCGCCCTTGTTCACGGCGCTGCCCTCCGCCGCATCAAGGTGGAGGATCTCGCCGGAGGACCGGGAGGAGACCTGGACGCTCGTCGCCTCGATGGTTCCTGAGGCCTCCAGCGCCGCCGAGCCGCGGCCGCACGCGGCAAGCGCTGCGCAGGCCAGAACGACGGCCAGGATCTGCTTCATATCGCACCCTCCTCGGAAAAGAACTCATGCCGGGCGTCGTCTGTCAGGATCCCTCCGAAGAGGATCCGGAAGAACGAGTCGAAAAGCTGAACGGGCGGGAACGGAAGGCTCACGAGCTGGGCCGGGGTCATGACCGTGCTCACCGCGTTGATGAAAAGCACCGGCACGAGCCGGGGCTCGATATCCCTGCGGAAGTATCCTTCACGGATCCCTTCTTCAAAAAGCCGCGTGATCACGCCGAAGACGCGCTCGCGCCGGAACCTGTCGATCCGCTCCCAGAGCTCGGGATAGTGGTAGTAGAGGTCCTTCACGAGGTTCTCTCCGAGCGCCGCGATCTGCCGCGAAACCACCCGCAGAACGCCTCGCAGCCGGCGAAGCAGGGGAAGGCCCGGGTCGTCCGCGATACGCTGGATCTCCGCGACCACTTCGAGGATCCGCTCCTCGATGGCGGCCTCGGAGAGCGCCGCCTTGTTGGGGAAATACCGGTAGAGCGTCTTCTTGCTGATCCCCTGGAGAGAAGCGATTTCTTCCATGGAAAGAGCGCTGAATCCGCGCTCGAGGAAGAGGGCCCTCGATCGATCGACGATTTGTTTGCGTTTTTCGCCGTCTGATACCTTGCCGACCAT
>DATKLM010000225.1:0-8092 GCA_035542415.1 Spirochaetia bacterium | reverse complement strand
AAGAAGCCTCTGCGATTCATGTTCGATCCCTCCAGAAAATACCAGGAACAATGTTGCCGGGTTGCTGGCAGCGCCGTTACCCTGGAACTGGAGATATGAAGCTGCCGCACGTGCAGAGGTACCGCAGACTCATTGCGCGCTCCGGGCTCATCGTCCTCCTGACCACGATCATTCCGGCGTGTGTTTCCTCCGGCATGGGCAGCGGCCTCGTGGGTCAGCTCGGCGGATTCGGCCGGGGCGTCCAGGTGCACTCCTACGGGATCCGGGGAACTGTGCTGGACGTGACGGGGACCCTGGCGGCCGTCCAGGACGACAGGTCTCACACGATCTTCGCCGTCACGCTGCCGCCGGGGGGGCAGGCGGCTGCAATGCCCGGCGCCCGTGTCGACGTGAGCGGCACGTTCTCCGGGGGCATGATCCATGCCGCGAAGATCATGCCTGTGGACGGGGAGGCGTGGCCTGCTCCTGCAGAGCCGGCAGGCCCAGCGCCGCACCGTCCGGGCCCAATCGAGCACGTTCTTTTCCTGCTCCAGGAGAACCACTCCTTTGACAACTACTTCGGGACGTTCCCCGGCGCTGATGGTCTTCCGCCCGGCCTGTCGGTGGAAGGAACGTCGCCGTACCACCTTTCCTCGACCCGTACGGGAAACCTCGCCCATGGAAAGGGCACTGCTCTGCAGGCGGTGAACGGCGGCCGGATGGATCGCTTTGTGACCGCGGAGCATTCCACGGAGACAATGGGGTTCTACAACGAGCGGGACATCCCGAACTACTACGCTTATGCACGGCACTTCACGCTTGCCGACCGGTTTTTCTCTTCCTTCATGGGACCGTCATTGCCCAATCACCTCTTCGCGCTGGCGGCGGATTGCGGTGCGGTCACAGCGAACAGCCTGGCCCCTCCGTCCGGCGGATTTGATTTTCCGTCCCTCCCCGAGCGGCTTGAAGCGGCCGGCGTCTCGTGGAAAGTCTACGACGGGGGTTCCTCCCCAGGCTCGTTCTCCGGTCTGAACCCGCTCGGCGGTTTTCACTCCTTCATGAAGGACAAGGCCCTGCGCTCCCGCATCGTCTCCGCTGCCGATCTGTTCCGCGATCTGCGCGAAGGAACGCTTCCGTCAGCGGCGTGGATCTTCCCCGACCCGGAAGAAAGCGAGCACCCGCTGACCGACATCAGGGTCGGCATGTGGTTCGTGACGGCCGTCGCGAACGCGCTCATGAAGAGCGCGTACTGGCGGAGCACGCTGCTGGTCGTGTCCTGGGACGAGTACGGCGGATTCTATGACCATGTTGCCCCGCCGCAGGTGGACGGCAAAGGCTGCGGTCCGCGTGTGCCGGCGTTGATCATCAGCGCTCATGCCCGGCCGGGCTGGGTGGACCACACCACGTACGACTTCACGTCCGTCCTGAGATTCATGGAGGATCTGTCCGGCGTTCAGCCGCTGGCCGCACGGGACGCGGCGGCGGCCAGCATCGGCGAGAGCCTCAACCTGGATCAGCCGCCCCTGGCGCCTTTTCTGATCAGCGAACCAGGGAACGGCCTCTAGCCCTTCACGGCTCCCCCGGCCAGCCCCGCCACGAGCCTCTTTTCGATCATGTAGAACAACACAAGCACGGGAATGATCGCGAGGAAAGCGGCCATCGTAAGGTACTGCCACTGCGTGGTCCATCGACCGACGAAATTGTACAGCGCGATGGTCAGGGGCATCTTGTCCTTGGACGTGATGAACGAGAGCGCAAAAAGGAACTCGTTCCATGCGAAGATGAACGCGTAGATCATGACGGTCACGAGCCCCGGTACGGAAATCGGGAGCATGATCCTCGTCATTGTCTGGACTCGGGAGCAGCCGTCGATGAGGGCGGCCTCTTCGATATCCTTGGGGATCGTCTTGAAATAGCCGTTCATCATCCAGGTGTTGAAAGCCACGGTAAAGAGCGCGTCCATGATGATCAGAGAGAGAAAGCTGTCAAGGAGGCCGATCTGCGACACGATTTTGAACAGGGGAATAACGACGATCACGGGGGAGAACATCTCGATCATGAGGAGGAGGTACAACGCGAACTTCCTCCCCACGAACCTCAGCCTGGCTACGGCATACGCGGCCGGGATGCAGAGGACGGCGTTCAGCGCCGTCGCCCCGAGCGCGATAATGAGGCTCGCCAGGAAGTAGTGTCCGAGCCTGTATTGCGTCCAGACCTTGTCAAAGTTTTCCCACTCGATATGCGTTGGGATCCAGAACGGAGGCGACGTATACACGTCCTGACCGGACTTGAGCATGGTGGAAATCATCACGAAGAAAGGAAAAAGGAGAACCAAGAGGATGACGATCGTCAGCGGGACGACAACGTAGCGAGACCTGTTCTCCCACTTCATCAGTCTCTCTCCCTGCGGAAATAGAAGCGCGCGTAGATGACGCTGACAATGGTGAGGACAAAAAAGGTCACCACCGCCTGGACTGCTGCCCAGTCGAATCTCAGGTCCACGAACGCGTTCATATAGACGGAGGTAATGAGGATGTTCGTGGAAAGGGCCGGACCCGCCCGAGTCAATATGAAGATCACGTTGAAGTCATTGAAAGTCCAGATGGCTGAAAGCAGCGTTGAAATGAGGATCAGCTCTCTCAGGCCGGGCAGGGTGATCGAGAAATAACTTCTCCATCCTCCCGCGCCGTCCATGTAGGCGGATTCGTACAGTTCCTGCGGAATAGCCTGCATTCCCGCGAGGAAGACCAGCGCAAAAAACGGAATGCCGATCCAGATGTCCACCCACAGGCAGGCGATAAACGCGGACAACGGGTAGCCCAGCCAGATCGGCGGATTGGTCCAGAGTCCGCTGATCTTGAGAGTGTGGTTGAGGAGCCCGAACTCGGGATGGTACACCCACTGCCAGAGCAGCGTGCTGATGGGAACAGAAGATGCCCAGGGAATGATGAACAGGAGCCGCAACGCCTTGCGGCCGCGGTAGCGGACGTTCAGGAGAACCGCGATGATCATGCCTGCGAGAAACTTCACGCCGACGCCCGAGGCGGTCCAGATGACCGAGCGGACTGCGGCAACCCAGAACTCGCGATCCGTAAATCTGTCCAGGTAGTTGCGAAGACCGATGAACTTTGTCAGGTCGCTCAACTGGTTCGTCCTGAAGAGCGACATGACGAAGACGTAGATGATCGGGTAGAACATGAAGAAGATCAGGAACAGGATTGTCGGAGCGATCAGCGCGTATGCCAGCCGGGCCTCCGCGTTCCAGAACCTCTTCCTGAAAGACAGCGCTTCGTCCGCCATGGGCTTCCTTCAAAAAGGGGGGGCTTTCGCCCCCCCTTCATCTTTCCAGAATGAACCTACAATCCCCGCGACTTGTCCACTGCCGCCGCTGCCTCATCGAGGGCATCCTTCGGCGATGCCTGGCCCTGGAACACCTTCTCGCAGGCGGTCCAGACCAGAGTGTTGAGAGTGTCGAAGTGGTCGACGAGCGGCCACGGCTTCGCGGAGAGGGAAGCCTCAATGAGCGCCTTGTACAGAGGAGTCTGCCAGAACGGATCCTTTGCCGCGCTCAGCGTCACGGGCGGGAACCCGACGAGCTGATCGAACTTGCCCTTCCACTCATCCTTGTAGAAGAAATCGATGAACTTGCCCGCCGCCTTCAGCTGCTTGCCCTTTGTGAAGAAGGCGATCGAGTCGGTGATGACGAGACCCGACTGTTTCTGACCGGCGAATGGCGGGATGAGGGCATACGTTACAGGGAAGTCCGACTTGGCCTGCTTCATTGCCGACTCGACCCACGCGCCGATGAAGACGTAGGCAGCCTTGCCGGCGTAGAAGACCGGGTGGGCGTCTGTTCGAATCTGGGAGGTGAATCCGTCCTGCACGACCTTGTCCTTGAGAGCAAGCTGCGCCATGAAGGTGAGGGCCTTCACGCCGGCATCGGAGTTGACCGTGCACTTGCCGTAGGTTCCGTCCGCGTTGACGGCGAAGAAGTCGCCGCCTGCCGAATAGAGGTAGTAGGCGAAATCGGTGAGCTCGGTGTAGGACTTGCCCGGCATGATCAGTCCGTACACCTTCCCCGGCTTCGCGACCTTCTTCGCGTCTGCCTCCAGCTCTTCCATGGTCTTGGGAACTGCCTTGGTGAGCTTATTGTTGATGGCCATGATGCGCGCGCCGGCCGCCACGGGCACTCCCATGAGCTTGCCCTTGATCTTGGCTTCCATTGCCGCGGGGTTGATATTGTCCAGCGTTTCCTTGCTGACGTACTTGCTGACATCCTCAATGGAGTTCGTGCCCATGTAGTCAAGCAGCCAGCGGGTCCCAACCACGGAGATGTCCGGAGGCGTGCCGCCGGCGAGGGACGTGGTAACCTTGTTTTGCATGTCAGTCCAGCTGATGGGAACGACCTGGATCTGGGCATCAGGCGATGCCTTGTTGAACGCTGTTTCCAGACTTGCTCTGAAATCTTCAGTGAGCCCGTCATAGGTGGCCCAGAAGAACGTTGCCTTCGGCTTTGCCCCTCCGCCGCAGGCAGCGAACGAAACGACCACGACCGCCGCCAGCGCGAGAATGGCGAGCCGCGAGGTCCATGTCCTCTTCATATTTCCTCCCTTTGAGAAACCTTGAAGAATCGTGTCCGACGGACACCGCCGCCAATTCTATGACCCGGCCAATGCGGTGTCAAGCGCAGCGCGTACCGCGGAAAATCTCCGCGGGTCCGTTGCGCTCAGGGACAGGAGCTGGCCCGTCGTGATGTCGCGGTTGATCGTGTGCTCGGAGGTGACGGAGGCCGCCGCCACCAGCGTACCCAGCCGCTGGGCTTCTGCAAGCGGAAGGCCGGCGGCAAGGCCGCCGAGGATGCCGGCGCAGTGCGCATCCCCGGCGCCCGCTGTCCCGCGGACCGGCACGGGAATGGCCGGATCATGGCGAAGAGCGGTCCCGTCCCACGACCAGCTGCCGGCACGCCCCGCTGTCACGGACAGGAGGAGCTTCGGCCAGCGGCGGGAGATCGCTTCGATGGCGGATGGGGCGGACGCCGCTGCATCCGCCGCCTCAAGACCCGCGGCGGCAAGCGCCTCTTCCGCGTTGACCGCGGCAAGGTCGACCATGGCGAGAAGGTCCCTGCGGCGGACCTCTGGCATTTCCGCGCGCGTGAAGCTTGCGGCGCGGAACAGGCCGCTCCTGCCCGCTTGTTCCAAAAGCGCGACACGGGCATCCAGGGGCACCTCGGGGACGGCCAACGCGATCCCGCTGCCGCCCAGTGAGCGCATGATGTCACCCGCTTCCGCGACGGCTGCCCGATCCACCCGGCTGGAAGCAGAGTCATCCGTGGTGAGGTTTCCGCCGGACCCATCCGGGTACAGGATGCAGAAGGAATGAAGCGTCGGCGCCCCGGCGAGCCGGCGCACGAAGCGAAGATCGAGCCCTGCGTCCTCCATGTCGCCAAGGAGCGTCGCTCCCGCTTCATCGTCCCCGACCCTGCCTATGGGAATGACCGCCAAGGCATCGCCCAGGAGCGCCTTCACGTAGTGGCAGATGATGTGCAGCTTGCAGTAGTCCCGCCGGTCCAGGAACCTGCCGCCCCTGCTTTCTTCCCGGCCCAGGGTTTCGTTGCCCGCCAGCATGAAGAAGCTTCCCGAGCCGATGCCGCCGGTCCCGACCAGGCCGCGGTACTTCAGGGAGCCCGGACGGAGCAGCGCCGTGATCCGCCGCGGTTCCGTCACGGCGCGCCGATGCCCAGGTCCCATTCGGGATGGAGGCTCACCGGGTGGCTCGCCGTTTCTTCCGTGGCGGTGATGAGCGCGTCGGGGTGGCGCTGGAGAAGAGTCACGGGATACTCGGGAGTCGGGGGGGAAAAAAGCGCGACTCGAAGTGCGGTCTGTTTCCAGGCGCCGGTGTCGGAGAACAGCCGGATGCGGACAGCCGACAGGCATTCCTTCATGCCGAGCGTAACGGACATCGGCGGAACGAACTGCCACGCGGCGCCGAAGGTGCGCTGGGCAAGGGCGATGATCGTATCGTCGTTGTTGTCCTGGACCCGGATAGACGAGGCGGCGAGCTCTTCCAGCGTGACCGCACTGTAGGGGTGCCGGCGCGACTGGTTGTAGGCCACGTGGCCGTCCTGGCCCCAGCCGCCGTACGTGAGGTCGATGGGCGCCGCGGCAATGGCGGCTCGAACGCCTTCCATGGTGGACGGGGAGAGCCAGCAGCGGTTCTCCGCGGGCACGGCAAGCTCCGGCGTCACCGGGTCGTAAAAGTGCCTCTCCATGAATCCTCGGAAGCTGTAGGGGTGCGCGCGGGGAAGCTCACGGCCCTGCCAGTCAAGGCACTCATCCATGTGGAACACGACGAACCTCTTCAGGGAAACGCGGCGCGCGTTCACCATGTCGGTGAAGGGCTTGTACCAGGAGCTGGGGCCGCACGGAATGATGGCCCGGAGCGTCCTTCCCTCTGCGTTGGCGCGCTCGATGTCCTCCACGAGCTCGCGCGCCATGAGATCTCCCATGGACGCCGAATCCCTGACCATGCGGAAGGGCACCTTGAGCCCGGGATGGCGCGCGATCTCCGAGGCAGGAACGCGGCACCACTCGTACAGCTCCCGGCGGTCCACGGGGCTCACCGCATCACCTCCGCAAGCCCGGGAATGAGCCGCAGGGCGTTTTCCGCATAGACCTTCTGCAGCACGTTGTCCGGCAGTCCCAGCCCGTAGATCTTCCAGCGGCAGAAGTTCGTCGTCTCCCCGACGTAACCGGGATAGTCGAAGTACTCGTCCCTCGTTTCGAGAAACCGGAAGTATGCCCGATACATCTCAACGGAGATCGGCATGTCGGCGCCGAAGAGGATCCGGTCCTGCCATCGGATGAAGAAGTCCCGGGCTGAATAGGGCTGCCTTCCCAGCTCGTCCATGCGCGCGGAGAAGTCGAGGTTCACGTTGGGAAGCCTTTCCAGCAGGGACGACACCCAATCCAGGTCCTCGGGATTGTTCGCTACGTGGGCGCAGATGAAGGTGGTGCCCGGGTGGTCCGCCATCATCCGGGTTCTCTGCTCAAGGAGCTCTTCCTTGGAAAAGTGGGAACCGTGGAAGCTCCAGCCGGGGTACGTAAGCAGCGTCGGGTAGTGCTCGTTGTCCGCGTCCACGGGGTGAAAGAACGCCACGGGGTCCGAGGTATGGATGAGGACCGGGATTCCCAGCTCACCGGCCTTCTTCCACACGGGGTACAGCCTCGGGTCATCCACCGCGATCATGGCGCCCTTCGGATCGTGGAATCGCAGGCCCAGTTCCTTGGTCACCTTCAGGCCCAGGGCGCCCGTGCGCACGTCCGCCTGCAGCGCCGTGACGCATTGCTCGGCGAATCCGCGATCCAGGTCGATGGCGAAATCGTCCCACCGGGCGAACTCCGCCATGGTGAAAGCAGCGAACCTGCCCGGAGCGCGATCCATCCACTCTCTTCGAAAGACGTCGAAGTCCCGGCGGCGGATCGTGTACCCCTTGTCGTCGAAGGGAAGCTCGCAGTTGCCCGTGAGGTTCATGAAGAGCTTCACGCCCGCCGCGTCCATGACGGCAACCATCTCCTCTGCCGGCATGTTCGCGAACAGGTGGTTGTGTGCATCGATGACCGGAAACCGAGCCCGCGCGGGCACGTGCGCGGGCCGCTTGAGACGTGACGTCGGCCTGAAGTCCATGAACGAAGGGAGCTCGCGGGGTTTCATTCAGGCCATGGTATCAGAGATACAGGCTCACCTCCAGATCAGCCCTCCAGAGAAGCGGGGAGAGACCGGCTTCCGTGTCGGTGCTCCCCCAGGCGTCCATGAGGGACGCATTCACCGTCCAGCGGTCGTACGTCAACGTCAGCACGATTGCGCTCAGCCCCGAGAGGTCCTGGAGGTTCATCTGCGTCCACGCGGCCGCGCTCAGCTTGTCGCCGATATTCCCCGAGATCCGCGCGAACCCGTAGTGCTGCCCCGCGGAAAAGGTCCCGAACTGGTCCATGAGGTCAGCGCCCGTGCCGTGGCGGTTCTGCGTGTACCGGATCAGGTTCTGGTAGTCGTCACCGGCGAACCCTGAACCGTTGTAGTAATACTCCGCCATGATCGAGAGCTGGTCCTTGTTCGT
>DATKLM010000224.1:0-9809 GCA_035542415.1 Spirochaetia bacterium | reverse complement strand
CGTCGTGCTCGGGGCCGGGGTGGTGGGCACCACCGCGGCGCAGATCGCGGTCGGCATGGGCGCCGACGTCACGGTGATCGCCCGCAGCGGGGACACGCTGCGCCGGATCGACGCCCAGTTCGACGGCCGCGTGCGCACCGTCTTCTCGACCGCGGAAGCGGTCGAGCACTGGTGCCGGCGCGCCGACCTTCTCGTCGGTGCCGTGCTGGTGCCCGGCGCGGCGGCGCCGAAGCTCGTGTCGGCGCAGACCATCAAGGCGATGAAGCGCGGGGCCGTCCTGGTCGACGTCGCGATCGACCAGGGCGGATGCGCGGAGACCTCGAAGCCCACCACGCACGACAACCCGATCTACATCGTGGATGGCGTGGTGCACTACTGCGTGGCGAACATGCCGGGGGCAGTTGCCCGCTCATCCACCATCGCGCTCACGAGCGTTACGCTTCCCTACGGGCTTGCCATCGCGAATCAGGGGTTGAAGACGGCCGCGCACACAAGCGACGCCCTGAAGCGCGGAATCAACACGTTCGACGGCAAGTGCGTGCATCCCGGGGTGGCGAAGAGCTGCGGGTTGCCGTACGCGGAGTACGCCGCGTAGCCTTCCCGCCCGCGGCTGAGACCGCGACGTTGCCGCGACATGCCAAGGCCGCAATCACGCAGAAGTACGGAGTCTGGGGCGGCCCCACCGCCCCTTGCGTTTTCCAGCCATATACTATACATTTGTATAGTATATGGCTGCTGGATACCTCCATTTCAGATCAAACTACTCCCTCCTTCGCGGCTGCCGCTCTCCTGAAGAGATCTGCCGTTTCGCCAGGGAACGGGGCCTTTCCTATGTCGGAATGACCGACATCAACAACTTCTACGGCCTCATTGTCTTCCTGCTTGCGGCGGACCGGGCGGAGATACGCCCCGTGGCAGGGGTGGTGGTGGAGAAAGCCGGCCGGCAGCTCCTCACCGCGTACGTGATGAACAGGGAGGGCTACGGCAGGATATGCCGCGTTCTCACGAAGCTCCTGACGGATGAGGATGGGTCGTTCGAGCCCGTCGCCGCGCTCGAGACCGGCGGATGGGACGGGCTCTCCATTCTTTCTCCGCATCCGGACGTGATCGACCGTCTCATCCGCCGCGAGCAGCACGGGCTCTACGTCCAGCTCACCTACGGGAGCCCGTTCGCATCCCTGGCCGCCTTTGCCCGGGAACGCGGTCTCCCGACGGCCGCCGTTCATGACACCGTTTTCCTGGACGAGTCGGACGAGAGACTCTATCCCCTCCTTCGCGCCATCGACCTGAACACCACCGTGGAGCTGGTGCCGGAAACCGAAAGACTGGGAGGCGGGCACCGGTTCGTGGAACCCGGGGCAATGGAGAGTTTTTTTTCCGCCGTGCCGGAGGCGCTGCAGTGCGCCGAATCCATTGCGGAGCAGGCAGACGTCACCGGCATCATCAGCCCCCGGTACGTTTTTCCCGCTTTCGAGGGGCTGTCGGACGCGGAGACTTTCGGGCTTCTGAGAAAGCTGTGCGATGACGGGGTGCGCCGGCGCTACGGCGGAATGCGGCCGGACATCCGCGAGCGGCTGGACTACGAGCTGGCCGTGATCCAGGAAAAGGGCTTCGCGTCCTACTTTCTCGTCGTGCGTGACATCGTTCAGCAGTGCCCGCGCACGTGCGGCCGGGGAAGCGCGGCCTCCAGCATCGTGTCCTACCTCCTGGGCATCACGCACGTGGACCCGCTGCGCTACACGCTTTTCTTCGAGCGCTTCCTCAACCGCGGACGCAAGGATCCTCCCGACATCGACGTGGACTTTCCGTGGGACGAACGAGACGCGACCCTGAGGTACGTGTTCGACAAGTACGCGGGCAGAGCGGCCATGGTGGCCAACCACGTCACCTTCGGCCCTCGTTCCGCCCTGCGGGAACCGGCGAAGGCGCTGGGGCTTCCGGAAGAGGAGCTTGGCGTCATCGTCCGGGCGTTCCGCCAGGGCCGGCTGGACGACATTCCCCCGTACGTCCGGGAGGCGGCCGCGCGCATCCGCGGCTTTCCTCGCAACCTGGGAACGCACTGCGGCGGCGTGGTCATCACCCCCCAGCCCATCACGGACTACACGCACGTCCAGATCTCTCCGCTGGGGTATCCGCTGATCGCCTGGGAGAAGGACGCCGCGGAGGAGGCGGGCCTCGTGAAGATCGACCTGCTGGGAAACCGTTCGCTCGCCGTCCTGCGGGATTCCCTTGCGCTCGTGGAGAAGAACCACGGTGTCCGCCACGAGTGGGAGAGCTTCGATCCCCTGTCTGACGCCGACACGCGGGACCTGATTTCCCAGGGCAGGACAATCGGCGTGTTCTACGTCGAGTCTCCCGCAACAAGACAGCTGCTCTCAAAAATGCAGAGGGGAGACTACGAGAACCTCGTCATCGCCAGCTCCATCATCCGGCCCGCCGCCAACCAGTACATCCGTACGTGGGTGAAGCGCCTCCACGGCGCGCCCTACCGGCCCCTGCACCCGCTTGTCGAGCAGACTCTCGCGGAAACGTTCGGCGTCATGGTGTACCAGGAGGACGTCTCCCGCGTGGCCATCGACCTGGCGGGCTTTCCCATCGAGGAGGCGGACCGCCTGCGCAAGATCCTCTCCAAAAAGGATCGGGACCTGAAGCTGCCGGACCTGCGGGAGAGATTCTTCCGAGGCGCGCGCTCCCGCGGCGTCAGCGAGCAGACCGTGGTCAGGGTGTGGGACATGATCCTGTCCTTCGACGGCTATTCCTTCTGCAAAGCTCACAGCGCTTCCTATGCCCAGGTATCCTACCGGGTGGCGTACCTCAAGCGTTTCTATCCGCTGGAGTTCATCGCATCCGTGATCAACAATGGCGGCGGGTTCTACGGGCGGCAGACCTACGTGGACGAATGCCGGCGCATGGGGTTCAGGATTCTCCCGCCGGACGTGAATGCAAGCAATTGGGAGTACACGGTGGAGAGACTCGGCGGGCTTTCGGCATCCGTGCCCCGCCCGCCCTCGCCATCCATGACTGCGGGTCTGCGCGTGGGCCTGGGGCAGCTCAAAGACGCGCGGCGTGAGCTTGTTGACGCCATCGTGCAGGAGCGGGACCGCGCGGGTCCGTTCGCGGGTTTTCGGGATTTTCTTCTGCGCGTGCCGTGCCGGTTCGAGGACGCGCGTGTTCTCATCAGGTCAGGCGCGCTGGACTCGGTGTCCGACGGGTGCACGCGCCCGCAGCTTTTCTTCCGATGGCAGAATATCGACCGGGACAAGGGGCTCGGGTTCGTCTCCCCCCGACCGCCCGTCATTGGGGACTACCCTGATCGCGTCAAGCTCAGTGACGAGGTGGGCACGCTGGGGATCATCGTCTCCCGCCATCCCCTGGAGCTCTTCCGCCCCCGCATCGAACGCATCGTCCGACGCCGCGGTCTTGCGCCCTTTGTCCGCTCCGTCGATATCCCGGCGCACCGGGGACGAAAGATATGGACCGCGGGGATCCTCGTCACGGGCAAGGAGGTCGCCACCAGGAGGCAGGAGCCGATGATCTTCGTAAGCTTCGAGGACGAGCTTGCCATGTACGAGGCGGTCCTGTTTCCGGACGCGTTCGCCCGGTTCTACGCGCACCTGGACGATGGCTGGGCGTTTCTCGTGTTCGGCAGGGTGGAGGACGACATGGGCGCGGTCGCAATTACCGTGGAGAAGCTGCTGCCCGTGTCCAGGAGAAACGGGGAGGAGGCGGCCGTCGAAGGAAAGGCCGGCGCTGCCGGGGCTCGAACTTCTGCGGCGCCTGAGCGGCCGCCTGTTTTCACCTGGATGCGGGACCACGCTCCTTGTCCGGCGGACAAAGCGATGCAGACGCCATGATCCGGTTGTTGTCCGAGCGAGGGCGGGCCTTGGCCCTCAGCCGTCGATGTACCCTTCCGCGCGCAGCAGTTCGGCGCTGAGGATTCCGCCGCCTGCAGCTCCCCGCACGGTGTTGTGGGAGAGGCAGACAAAGCGATAGTCGAGGATCCGGTCTTCACGCAGGCGCCCGACTGTTATTCCCATGCCGCGCCCGGCGTCCCGATCGAGCCTTGTCTGCGGCCGGCTGTCGTCCGCGAAGTACTCCAGGAAAGGCTTCGGCGCGCTGGGAAGGTCGAGCTGCTGCGGCTTGCCTTCGAAGGTCGCCCACAGCTCACGGATCTTCTCAATGGACGGCTTCTTCTTGAAGGAGACGAAGACCGCCGCAAGGTGGCCGTCCGTCACGGGCACCCGGATGCACTGGCTCGTGATCAGCGGCGTTTTCGCGCTGACGATCTCCCCGTCACGCACCTCTCCCCAGATCTTCAGCGGCTCGATCTCGCTCTTTTCTTCCTCACCGCGGATGAAGGGGATCACGTTGTCTTCCATCTCCGGCCAGTCTTTGAAGGTCTTTCCCGCGCCGGAGATGGCCTGGTACGTGCACACGAAGACCTTGTCGATCTCGAACTCCCGAAGCGGGTGAAGGGCGGGAACGTAGCTCTGGATGGAGCAGTTGGGCTTGACCACGATGAAGCCGCGCCTCGTGCCGAGGCGCTTCCTCTGCGTCTCGATTGCGGCGGCGTGCCCCGGGTTGATCTCGGGCAGCATCATGGGAACGTCGGGCATGAGCCGGTTGGCGGAGTTGTTGGAGATCACCGGGACTTCCGCCTTTGCGTAACTCTCCTCGAGGGCCCGGGTCTCGTCCTTGGGCATGTCGACCGCGCAGAACGCCAGGTCCAACCCCTTGCTCACACTGCTGATGTCAGCAGCGTTCCTGACGATGAGTTTGGCGGCTTCCTCCGGCATGGGCGTGGGCATTCTCCAGCGGTCACCCACGGCTTCCTTGTAGCACTTGCCGGCAGAGCGCTCGCTGGCAGCCACGGCCACCACCTCGAACCAGGGGTGGCGCGCGAGAAGGGATACGAACCGCTGACCGACCATTCCTGTTGCGCCGATGACGCCGACGCTCAGTTTCCCAGCCATCCCCAAGCAACCTCCTCCATGAAAGGAGCAACAATAGTGGAATGGCCGGCGTTGTTCAAGAGCGCGCGTCGTTGACAATCCATCCGGGCCGCGTCTATCCTGAGCCAGCGCCCCGACTTTCCCGCAGCGGGCGCGCGTTCGGCGGGCGGCTAGCTCAGCTGGTCAGAGCGTCTGGTTTACACCCAGAAGGTCGGGGGTTCGAGCCCCTCGCCGCCCATAATCAATTCGTTATTCTTCGTCACCTCCTCGAAATGTTGGCCAAAGTCTGGGAGCAGCGCGAACACAGTGCCGAGGCATCCTGAAGCAGAAGGCTGCGCCAGAGAAAGACGTGTCGAACACTGAGTCGCTTCCCCGGCTCGTCGGCCGGCACAATCTACCGGATTCTCCGATTCCGCTTGAGAGGGGAATTGCGGTGGGTGTACACTGGGCTATGTCAGAAAGGCGATCGCGAACGCTCTCTCTCACGTTCAAGGTCGATTTTCTTCTCGTTGTTGCCTTGGCAGTTGGAATCGGTGCCGTCATGGCGGCGTTCGCGGTCTCGCTCGTCTCCTTTCGCGACCAGCTCACCACGCAGAGCCTCAAGAGGCAGGGGGACGACCATTTCGTGGCCATCGAGACCTTGATGATCTCGGGAAATGCCCCCCAGGCGGTGGGCTATATCACGAAGGTGAACCTCACGAGCGCTGCCACATCGATCCGTCTCTACCGGCGCGACGGCACGCCGGCCTTCTCAGACAACCGAACCATCGAGCGCGTGAACCAGAGACTGAGGATGGAGCGGTTCAAGCCCCAGGACCGGCCGCCCTCAACAGGGACCCCAATGCCGACGCCGAGGTTCCAGGAAGCATCGGGTCTGCCGCCGCGGGAGCTGTTCTTTCGGGATGACGCCGGGCCCGCTCTTGCGGGAGGCAACGCCTACTTCCGCGCCTATCGGCCCCTGATCAACCTGCCAAAGTGCACCGTCTGTCACGGCTCCGACCATACCGTCCGAGGCGTCATCGACATTAGAAGCGATGTCACGGGAGTGGTCAAGGCGCAGGCCTTCACGATCGGGGGAGCGGGTGCAGGATTCTTGGTGGTCGTCGCTCTCCTCGCTCTGATCATCGGGTCGTTTCTGCGGAGGGTCGTCCTCAAGCCCGTGCAATCGATCGGGAAGGTCTGCGCGGAAGTCACCGCTGGCAGCTTCCAGGGAAGGGTGGACGTGAAGAGCAAGGACGAGATCGGGGTCCTCGCGGCCACCGTCAATACGATGGTTGTGGGACTGCACGAGCGCTTCGAGCTCACGAAATACGTTTCCGCCAGCACGCTCGGCTCCCTGAAAGAAAGCCAGGAGCCCCGGCGCGTGCCGCGCACGCTCCTGTTCACGGACGTGCGGGGATTCACATCCTACACCGAACGGCGCGATCCCGAGCACGTGGTGCGCGTCCTGAATCGCCTGCTGGAGCAGCAGTCAGCGATTATCCAGAACAACGGCGGGGACATCGACAAGTTCGTGGGGGACGCCATCGTTGCCGTCTTTTCCGGGGCTGATGGTGCCCGCCGGGCATGCATTGCATCCCTCCAGATCACCGGGCTATGCGCGGAGAAGTCCCAAGAGTTCGACGGTCTTGCGGTCGGCGTGGGAGTGGCCACCGGCTCCGTGATCCACGGGATGATCGGGTCCGTCAGGCGGGCCGATTTCACGGTCATCGGGGATTCGGTGAACATCGCGAGCCGGCTTTGCGGGATCGCCAAGGCCATGCAGATCGTGGTGAGCGATGGGACGAGGGCCGAAGCAGGAGACGCATTCCAGTTCAAGGGCCCGTATGCTGCGAAGCTGAAGGGCAAGACCGACGCCCAGCGGGTATGGCTCCTGGCGGGGCCCGCGAGAGGGAGGCAGCCATGACCACTTCCTGCGGCCGGTTCGTTTCGATTATCGCGGTCCTAGCGGCGGCCGGAATGCTGGCGTCCTGTGCCGTCCGGAAGGCGCCCGTCTATGCCACCGAGGACTATCACGTGTGGCAGCGAACGACGAAGGTCGTGCTCGACTACCCGATCCCCGGCCACCAGGACAGGTTCCGCATTCCCCGGATGAACGCGGTCGGGTTCGCCGGGCAGCCGACGATGGTAAACGGCAGGCGCCGCTGGGACTTCCCAGAAGGCACCGTGATCGTGAAGGAAGTCTATGCGAACACGAAGCCGGCGCCGGGAGAGAATCCCATCCAGCTCACCATCATGGTGAGGGCTCCGAAGGATCCCCACTCGCAGGGCGGCTGGCTGTGGATCACACGAGATCTTCCCGGCGGCAAAGAGGCAGTCTTCATGGGGAACTTCTGCATCACGTGTCACGCGAACGCCAACGAGAAGCATCCCTACGGAGACGGCAATCCCGACGAGGAGTTCCGGGATTACGTCTACTTCGTGCCCGGAGAGGGAGAGTCCAACGCTGAGTATCCCTCGGGAGCTCCCGCGAAATGAAACCTTGACCTTCTGGCAGCCAGCCACAAGGTCTGACTTTCAACTCTATTTCAAATCTATCCGTCCGCCGAACGGGATAGAGAGGGGAACGATTGCGAGGCATTGCATCGAAGAGATGCCGGGGCGGGACTGAACGGGATAGGTTCAGGTAGGGTTCTGATCCGCTTTACACCCGGAAGGTCCGGGGTTCGAGCCCCTCGCCGCCCATGTCCTACCAGCGGAACCGGATCATGACCAACAGGGAGAACACCTGCCCGGAAACATCACTGGTGAAACCGTAGGGATCGCTCGTTGAAGCGCGCTGATACAAGTACTGCCCGCGCAGGACCAGCGGACCCATTCCCAGGTCGAGGCCGCCGGCCAGCGCAAGTCCGACGCCAAGGGTGTTGTAGGCATAGGTGTGCCAGACCAGTGACGGGAAGCCGGCTCCCACCTCTATCCACGGCGTCAAAACATGATCGTTCAACGACCAGAGGCTCTTGCGAATGCCGGCAAAAAGGATCCCGTAGTCCGCGGTATCTGGCGGATAGTAGATGCTCTGGGGCACGCCCGTGGAGACGCTTCCACCGCTCATGAACATTTCCACTGACCAGGTGTCTATGAGCTCGAAGCCAAAGGCCACCGCAACGCTTCCCGAACCCCCACTGACTCCGTTGGCGTCATTCTGGACCGAGATGTTGGAGACTCCCAGTCCAACACTCAGTGCAGCGGCAAAAACCGGGCCTGCGCATGAGAGAAGCATCGTAGACCACAGCAGCAGACGAGGGAGATTTGGTAGTTTCATCGTGTCCTCCCTTGGAAAGGCTGCTGGCTTTATAGCAAGTATTATGCCAGGAGGAGCCTGGATGCTATTTCCTTTTGCCGGAAGGACCAGCTTCCCTAGTGCAGCCGCAGCTGTTCGGCCCGCCCTGCAACCCTGGTTGCACGTGAGAAGCGCTCGTTGCAGCAAAGGCGGCGGCACTCGCCGGTGTCGACACGCAATCTTCTTTGCCGTCCGTTGAGATTTGATTCCAGCGTGAGTAAAAAGGAGACGGAGTTACAGGTTCGTCTTGGCCTAGCCGCAGACTTCTCCGTCCGGACACATTCCGGACGGGATGGGTCTTCCCTGAGACAGTATGACGGCGATCCGGCAGGCATCGTATCTGCCATAGCAGAACCACCGGCTGAGAACGTCATCGGCACCTGTCTTCGTCGGTTGAGCGAAAAATCGACATTCTACATGGAAGGGGCAAAGCGGCAGTTTCATGGCTGTCCTCCCAAGTAGATGCGCCTAGTTTAGCACGACAGGCGCCGTTCCACAACATCTCGTTTCTGGCCCGGAAAGTGGGTTGCTTGAGATTCTCGGCAACCGGGGATTTGGTTCTTGCGCCCTGCTGGAATACCGGTATCATGAGCCGATAAGGGAGTAGAAATGTACCTTATCTCGCGCATAGAAGCTCTCCCGAGGATCGTCCCCGTCACCATCGGTGCTGTCCTGATCGGCGTCGTCGGCTTCATCGACTACAAGACTGGGTACGAGCTGAGCTTTGCCGCGTTCTATTTCGTTCCCATCTTTCTGCTTACTTGGCTGGCTGGCGAGTGGGCGGGCGCGTGCGGCGCGCTCGGCTCCGCCGCGTCCCGCACGCTGGCGGACGTTCTGGGCGGCATGACCTTCCCAAGCCCGCTGGTCTTCGTTTGGAACACCGGCATGCGGGTCGTGGTCTTCGGCGTCATCGCGATTCTCCTGGCCGCGGTGCGTCGGCAGGTGCTCCGTGAGAGAGCGCTCGCGAGGGTGGACCACCTCACCGGTGCGCTGAACAAGAAGGCCTTCTTCGACTCCCTGAGGGCGGAGGCCGCGCGATCGCGTCGATACGGACGGACGTTCACGCTCGCGTACCTGGACCTGGATAACTTCAAATCGGTCAACGACTCCCTGGGACACGTCGTCGGGGACACGCTGCTGCAGGAAGTCATCTCAATCATCCGAGCGAATGTGCGGGAGTCGGACTTCGTGGCGCGGCTCGGAGGAGACGAGTTCGCTCTGCTCCTTCCGGAGACGGATGAGCGAGGAGCACGGGCCGCCGTCGCGAAGATCCAGTCCCAGTTCGCAATCGGCATGAAGCAGCGCGACTGGCCCGTGACGCTCTCCATCGGCGCGGTCACCTCAGCCGCCGACGACGGAGATATCGAGCAGATCGTCACGCGGGCGGATGCCCTGATGTACGCGGCAAAGATGGACGGCAAGAACACGGCGCGCTTTTCGGCGACAACGCGCGCGGCGGGCGAACGAGGCGGATGACACACGAACGCGGGGCAGACCGCGAATTGAAGGGCTGAGAGACATGGGATCGCCACCGGTTCTTCAGCTGCGCGTCGCTCTGACAAGCAGCGATCTTGATC
>DATKLM010000223.1:0-7634 GCA_035542415.1 Spirochaetia bacterium | reverse complement strand
CGTGGACTGGACTTCTACGCGCGCCTTGTGGACGGACTTCTGGAGGCGGGCATCGAGCCGTGGGCGACAATCTTCCATTGGGATGAGCCCACATGGCTCGAGGAGCGCGGCGGGTTCCTCTCACGGGATGCGGTGGACCATCTCGCGGAATACGGCGCGTGCCTGATGACGCGGCTCGGGGATCGGGTCAGAAACTGGATCACGGTCAACGAGCCGTCGATCTATTCCTCCCTCGGCTACATCCTCGGGCATTTTCCCCCCGGCCGGCGCAATGACCTGAAGGGAATGTTCCGCTCCGCGCATCATCTCCTCCTGGCCCACGCGCGGCTCTGCGAGGCGCTCCGCTCGACGGGGCAGGGCGGCAGGGCCGGAATTGCGCTGGCCCAGATATGGATCTCCCCGAAGAACCCGGTCAAGCCCCGGGACCGCGCGGCGGCAGAGTTCATGGACCAGGCGCTCAACCGGTTCTTCATCGATCCGTTCTTCCTTGGGAGCTACCCGGCACGCGTTCTTTCCAAGGTGGCGGGGTTCCTGCCTCGGGGCTTCGAGAAGGATCTGCCGGGAATGAAAGCGCCGCAGGATTTCATCGGCATCAACTACTACCAGCGAGGGGTCTATCGCTGGGCACTGCTGCAGCCGTACACGCATGCCCGCGAATACCTGGACCCGGCGGCACCGAGAAGCGCCATGTGGGAGATTTATCCGCCCGGGATCTACCGGTTTCTCCTGCGCCTTCGAGACGAGTACGGCAATCCCCCGTCCTACATCACGGAAAACGGCTATCCCTTGCCGGAGACGGATGGCCGGGATCCACTGAACGATCCCGAGCGCGTGGCATACCTGCGGGACCACATCGCGCTTGTCGGGAAGGCCATCGAACGGGGCGCCGACTGCCGCGGGTACTTCCACTGGACCCTCATGGACAATTTCGAGTGGGCGTTCGGAAACACGATGCGCTTCGGCCTGCTGCGCACTGACTTCGCGACGCAGGAGAGGCAGGGGCGGCGCAGCGCCGACTGGTACCAGGAGCTCGCCTCCCGCAACTGGCTGGAGGTGGAGAAGCTCGCACTCGAGCCCGTCGACGAGACGTAGCGGGCTCGCTCCCGGCCTTCCCTGGCCTCGCTCGCCCTCGCCATCCTTGGCTACGCATTGACGCTATTCAGACCGACCGGTAGAGTAGCGCCTATGACGGTCCGCGTTCTTGCCTGGCGCTCGATGCGGGAGGAAGAGAAGCGGAGGATCCTGACGCGCTCGGAGCAGGACATCTCCTCCGCGGCGGACCACGTGCGGGGCATTATCGAGAGGGTGCGGACCGAGGGTGACGCCGCCCTGATCGACTACACGCGCCGCTTCAACAACGCCGACATCTCCCGCATGCCTCTTGCCGTGCAGGAACAGGAGTTCGTGAACGCGGAGGCGTCCCTGGATGCCGCCGTGAAGGACGCCATCCGCATGTGTGCGGGCAACGTCCGAGCGTACCACGAGCAGCAGCTGCCGGGCCCCATGACGCTCTTCCAGGTCCAGCCCGGCGTGTACGCCGGGGAGCGCGCAACGCCCATCGACGCCGTCGGCCTGTACGCCCCGCGCGGCAAGGGCAGCTTCCCCTCCTCCACGTACATGATGACCGGGCCGGCCAGCGTGGCCGGCGTGCCGCGGATCGTCGTCGTGACCCCGCCGGACGCCGCCGGGGCGTGTGACGCCGCAACGCTCTTCGCCGCGCGCCTGTGCGGCGCTCACGAAGTCTACCGGGTGGGCGGCGTGCAGGCCCTTGCCGCCCTTGCCTACGGCACGGAGAGCATCCGGAAGGTGGACAAGCTTATCGGGCCCGGCAACCAGTACGTGACAGCGGCCAAGAGGCTGCTCGTCGGCGTGGTGGATGTTGGTCTGCCGGCCGGACCGACAGAGTCCATGATCATCGCTGACGCTTCCGCGGACCCCCGGCGCGCGGCGCTGGATCTGCTCATAGAAGCCGAGCACGGGCCGGACTCCCAGGCGCTCCTCGTGACGCCGGATGAGAAGCTGGCGCGGGAGGTCGCGGGACTTCTGCCGAAGCTCGCGGCCAGCCTCCCCGAGCCCCGGCTTTCCTTCGTGACGGAGGTGTTCAGCAATTACGGGGGCATCATCCTCACCGCGGACATGGAGGAGGCTGCCGCCATCGCCAATGATGTTGCTCCCGAACACCTGCAGATCGCCACGGAAGAGCCCCTGGAAACGCTCTCCTCCATTCGCAACGCGGGGGAGATCCTCCTGGGCCAGCACACCCCGTTCTCCCTCGCGAATTATGCCATCGGCGCCAACGCTGTCCTTCCCACGGGCGGAAAGGCCCGGTCGTTCTCCGCCCTGTCGGTGCGGGATTTCCTCAAGTACTCGTCGGTCGCCTGGCTGACGGCCGGGGGACAGCGCTCTCTTTCCGGCGCGGCCATCGCGCTGGCTGACTACGAAGGCTTCCCCGCGCACGCCTTGGCGCTGAGGGAAAGGAGAAAGGATGAAATCCACACCCGCAAAGAGGGGTAACCAGCAGAAGGCCGCCGTCGTACGCCGGGCTCGCCTGCCGCAGCTGCCGGCTCCGGGGGATGCGCCCCGCGCCTGGATCGTCACGGCGGATATGGGCCTGGGCCACCAGCGAGGCGCCTGGCCGCTGCGCGGGGTCGCCAACGAGGGGATCATGACGCTGGGGAAGGCGGGGAACACGCCGCCAGCGGAGCACAAGCTGTGGGAGAGGCTGCGCCGGAGCTACGAGTTCCTTTCCCGCACGAAGAGCTGGCCGATCATCGGCAACACCGTCTTCGGAGCTCTCGACAGGCTTCAGAACATCCCCCGGTTCTACCCCGTGCGCGACATGTCCAACCCTTCCTTCCAGGTGTGGTGGCTGAAGAGGCTCATCCAGAACGGGATGTGCGGGAGCATGCTGAAAACCATCCGCGAGAACCCTCTGCCTCTTGTCACCACCTTCTACGCCCCGGCAATCGCGGCAGACATGGCCGGATATACTCCAACCTACTGCGTGATCTGCGACGCAGAGATCAACCGCGCCTGGGTGGGAGAGAACCCTCGCGCGAGCAAGATTGTCTACCTTGCCCCGTGCGGCCGGGCGGTGCGACGGCTCAATGAGTACGGCATCCCCAACGAACGCATCTGGCTGACCGGGTTCCCGCTGCCCACGGAGTGCCTCGGGAACAGGACCCTGAACGTATTGAGGAAGGACCTCGGGCAGAGGCTGCACTACCTCGATCCGCTGAAGCGGTTCTGGCCCCTGCACAGCCGCAACGTGGAGTACTTCCTGGGCCGGGAGAACTGCAAGCCCCTGAAACAGAGGGTCCTCACGGTGACCTTCGGCGTGGGAGGAGCCGGCGCGCAGGTGGACATCGCCCACACGATCGCCAGAAGCCTGCGGGAGAAGATCGTGCGCGGCGAGGTGCGGCTCAACATCCTCGCCGGGGTGCGCGCGGAAGTGCGCCAGCGGCTCGAGACCATCCGCAAGGAGCTTGCCGTGCCGCAGGTGAGGATCATTGCCGGCACGAGCCTGGAGGAGTACTTCAAGGGCTTCGCGGAATGCATGCGGACAACGGACATCCTCTGGACCAAGCCCAGCGAGCTGTCCTTCTACTGCGGGCTCGGCATCCCGATCATCATGGCGCCGAACATCGGGTCCCAGGAGGAGTACAACCAGGCGTGGCTCCTGGAGATCCAGGCCGGTTTCCCCCAGCAGGATCCCCAGTACACGGACCAGTGGCTCCTGGACCTCGTGAAGGCGGGACGGCTGGCGGACGCCGCGTGGAACGGCGGGTTCCTCAAGGCGCGGAAGTTCGGCACGTACAAGATCCACGAGATCATCCGCACTGGAACGATGAAGATGGAGAGCTCGGTACTCTGTCGATGAACGGGGAGCTTCGCAGCCCCGAAGACGTCTTCACGTGGGCGGAGTCGTTCACGAACCTGGAGCGGGGAAACCTTCCGTTCGACAAGCGCAACTACCGCCTGGACCGGATGCGCCGGCTGCTCGGGCTGTTCGACGACCCGGACTCCGGCCTGCGCATCATCCATGTCGCCGGGACCAAGGGCAAAGGCTCCACCTCCGCGCTCCTGGCCTCGGTGCTGGACGCAAGCGGGCGCCGCACGGGACTGTACACCTCTCCCCACGTGATGAGCGCGTTCGAGCGCATAGCGATTGCCGGGGAGGGCCCGCGGCCCGACCTCCTTGTCCGCCTGGGCCGTGAGGTCCGCCAGGTCATCGGGACGCTGCCGGACGCCGGCCTGCCGGGCAGCTTCTCCCCCACGACGTTCGAGCTGTACACGCTGCTCGCGTTCCTCTATTTCCGTGAAGCCGGCTGTGAGGATGCGGTCATCGAGACCGGCATCGGCGGGCGCCTGGACGCGACGAACGTCGTGATGTCGGAATGCTCCGTGATCACGCCGCTGGACCTGGAGCACACGGAGATCCTCGGAGACACGATCGAGAAGATCGCCTTCGAGAAGGCGGGGATCATCAAGCCGGGGGCGCCGTCGTTCGTGGGGTTCCAGCCCCCGGTGGCAAAGCAGGTGTTCCGGGAGACGGCCCGCGAGCGCGGGTCGCCGGTAACCTTCCTCGACGAAGAGCTGGAGAGCCTCTCCACGACGCTGGACCCGGGAGGAACCTCGTTCCGACTCACGCTGCGCGGAGACGGGCCCCGGGAGCTCCGGCTCTCCCTGCTGGGCGAGTTCCAGGCGGAAAACGCGGCCCTGGCATGCCTCACGCTGCGGCGCACGCGGCCCGAGATTCCCTCGTCGTCCTACCGGGACGGACTTCTGGCCGCCTCCCTTCCCGGCCGCATGGAAGTGGTGAAAGGAGAGCCGCCCGTGGTGCTGGACGGAGCGCATACGCCGCTTGCGGTGAGCAGGCTCGTCAGCTCGTTCGACCGGATCTTTCCGGGAGAGGCGGTGCTCCTGTTCGGATCCGTTGCCGGCAAGCGGCCGCGCGAAATGGCGGCCATCCTCGGCCAGCGCTTCCGGCGGATCATCGTCTCCACGCCCGGCACGTTCAAGGAGAGCGACCCCGAGCAGGTGTACCAGATTTTCCGCGCAGTGAACCCGGGCACGATATTGGAGAAGGACCCCGCCGCGGCCCTCGCGCTGGCGCGCCGGGAGTCCGGGGGGAAGCGCCCCGTCCTCGTTACGGGCTCCTTCTACATGGTTGCCGAGATCAGGAGGCTGCTCGCATGAAGGCTCTCCTGGACGGAAGGCTGGTTGTGGTCACCGGCGACATCACCCGGGTTCAGGCTGACGCCATCGTGAACGCGGCCAACTCCTCTCTTCTCGGCGGGGGCGGCGTGGACGGCGCTATCCACCACGCCGGGGGCCCCGCAATCCTCGAGGAGTGCCGGAAGCTGCGGGCCGAACGGCTTCGTGACGGGCTGCCCGCGGGAGATGCCGTGGAAACGACCGCGGGGAGACTCCCCGCGCGGTACGTCATCCACACCGTGGGGCCGGTCTGGCACGGAGGCAGCCACGGGGAGCCGCAGAAGCTGGCAAGCTGCTACCGCAGCAGCCTTGAGCTCGCCGCGCGCCTCGGCCTTTCGAGCATCGCGTTCCCGGCCATCTCCACGGGGATCTACGGCTACCCGCGCGCGGCCGCGGCGAACGTCGCCCTGGAGGCAATCACGGAGTTCATCCGGTCGAACCCGGAGCCGCGTACCATCACTCTCGTGTTCTACAGTGCCGACGACGAGCGGGCATTCCTTTCGGCCACGGGCCCATGACTGAATCCGGCGCCACATCCCTGAACTGGAAAGAAATCGATCTCGTGCTGACCGAGCTTTCCCTGCCCGGCAGCCTTGTCCAGGAGATCCACCAGCCCTCCCACGACAGGTTCATCCTCAGCCTGTTCCGTGCGGGGGCCGCCTTCTCCGTGCTCATTTCCCTGTCATCCCGGCTTCCCCGCATACACGTGATTTCGCAGAAGCCGGCCAACCCGCCGAGGCCGCCCCGGTTCGCCTCTTTCCTCAGGGCGCACGTGAAGGGAGGACGCATCGAAAGCGCGGAGCAGCTTCGGTCGGAGGGCGCCGTTGCGGAAGGCCAGCGCGTCGTGCGCATCGCCGTGCTCAGAGGCGGGGAGGAAAAGATTCTCTGGGTGAGGCTGTGGGGATCCGCGGCGAACGCGGTTCTCACGGACGCCGGGGGCACGATCCTTGACGCGTTCTACCGGCGCCCGAACAAGGGGGAGGTTTCCGGCAAGCGGTTCACTCCGATTCCCGCGTCCCGAACGCCGGCCCGGGGCGAGGCGCGCGGGCGGTTCGCAATCCGCGAGCTGCCGGGCGAGGGAACGTTCAACGAAAAGCTGGAAAGGCACTTCCATGCGCTTGAGACGCGCGTCGACGTCCAGAAGCTTTCCGCCCAGGCCGATCTGCAGCTGGAAATCAGCGAGAATAAGCTCATGGCGAACCTGGAAAAACTCCGCGCCCGGCTGGAGGAGTACGGGAACCTGGAGCGGTTTCGGGAGCTGGGGGACCTGATCACGAGCAACCTCCACGCGGTGGTTCGAGGAGAGCGGTGGCTCAAGGCGGAAGACTTCTTTCACGACAACGCGCAGGTGGACATCGAGCTGTCGCCGGGGCTGTCGCCCGCGCAGAACGCCGGGATGTACTACGAGCGTCATCGCAAGGCCCGCCTGGGCAGGTCGCGCGTGGAGGAGGAAATCCAGCGGCTGGAGCAGATGCTGCAGCGCATCAAGGCAAAGCGGGCGGCCCTCGCGTCAAACCCGGATCCCGCATCGCTGGCCCGGGCAGCCGCCAGCGCGGAGAAGGCGCGCAAGCCGCTTGCCTCCGCGGACGCTCCGGGCCTGGCGTTCTCGTCTCCGCCGTTTCGGATCTTCGTGGGCCGCACCGCATCGGAGAACGATGAATTATTGCGAAAGAAAGTGCGCGGGAATGACTGGTGGTTCCACGCGCGGGACTGGCCCGGTGCGTACGTGTTCGTGAAAGCGCCGGCGGGGAAGAGCCTGCCGCTGGAGACGATGCTGGATGCCGGCAACCTTGCGGTGCACTACTCGAGGGGAAAATCGGCCGGGACTGCTGACGTCTACTACACCCGGGTGAAATACCTGCGCCGGGCAAAAGGCGCAAGGAAAGGAACGGTCCTTCCCACGCAGGAGAAAAACCTCCGCATCTCGCTGGATCCTGCCCGCATCGAGAGGCTCAAGACGGGGACGGCCGATTCTCCTTGAAGTCCGCGGCAAGCCGGGCAAGCAGGTCCGCACGCCGATCGTAGAGGCGGCGCAGCTTCCGTGGCTTCCTTTTCGTCAGCGCATAGGCCGCCATGATGGGAAGCGCGATGGTGCTGTCCGCGTAGCAGACCACCGTGTCCGGCAGCTGCTCGGGATCAACCTTGCCCCACGTCACCGCTTCCTGCTGTGTGGCCCCCGAGAGGCCTCCGGTATCCACGCGGGCGTCCGTCACCTGGATGAAGTAGTCGTGCCCCTTCTCCGACAGGCCGTAGATCTCCTGGATCTGCGGCTCTGTCTGAAGCGCGAAGTTCTTGGGGCTTCCTCCCCCCAGGATCAGCACTCCGCTGCGTCCTCCCGAGCGCTTTGCCTCGTAGACGATGGCCGCCGTCTCATTCACGTCCAGCTCGGGATCGAAACCGACATCGAAGCCCTGCAG
>DATKLM010000222.1:0-13238 GCA_035542415.1 Spirochaetia bacterium | reverse complement strand
AGATCGATGACCGGCTGATCATCCTTCTCAACAGCGATGCCATTCTCACCGCGGAGGAGCGGACACAGCTGGGATCGCTGGACACGGGCGGACAGGCCGGCTCCTGATCGCGGCCCCCGCCCGGGGCGGGTCCTTCCATGTCGCAGGTCCAGAAATCCCCTTCGGCCGCCGGCGCGCCGGCACGGCCGGGCGCCCCCGGTCCGGCACGGCCGGATACCCATGCCCCGGCGGACTCTCAGCGCCTCAGCGCCGAATCCCTGAAGACGACCCACCGCGTCATTGCCGCCTTCGACCGGGACGCCAAGGGGCTGGAGTGGCTCCACGGCGACCTGTTCGACGCGCGGGAGGAGGTGGCCCTCTCCGCGCTGGACGCCGTGGGCGCCGTTGCCAATCCCTCCAGCTATTCCCATCTGACGCGCCTCCTGGGGAGCATGTCTGATGCCGTGAAGCTGGCAGCCGTGCGGGCGCTGGGCAAGGTCAAGCACCCCGGCTCCGCGAAGGCGCTCGTGAGCCTCCTGAAGACGGCGCGCGGGGAGGCGCTGCGCCGGGAGATCCTGGACGCGCTGGCCGTCGCGGTCCCGAAGGACAAGGAGCTTGCGGGCTTCGTGCGCCAGATCGCCCGCTCCCCCATGACGTCAGCCGCGGCCCGGGCCCACGCCGTAGGTCTGCTCCTCCGCCTGCGGGGGGAAGCGGCGCTGGAGGAGCTTCTCCCCGATGCGCGGGAGGAGACGGTGGACCAGATCCTGCACGCCGCGATGGACACCCCGGCGCTGGCGGCGAAGGTCGTGGAGCACTACGCCCCGTCCTTCGGCCAGCTTCACGCCCACTCGCGCGTCACCCTTACCACGCTCGCCCTCGCCAACGCGCTGGACGTCTCGGGAAACGTGCTTCGCTGCGCCCTCTCCGACTCCGTCGCCGACGTGCGCCGCGCCGCCTACACGGCCATCGGCACCGCGGCGCACCACGCGCGTTTCTTCGGAGAGATCATCGAGCTGCTCCTGGGCCACGCGGAGACCAACACCGCCCTGGAGGACGAGGTCCACCTCGCCATCGAACGCATGGCGAAGACCGCCGGGGGAGCCGGCTCGGTGCCCTCGCCGACGCGCGCGCGGGTCATCGGCCGCATCGGTGAGGTTTTCCGCAGGCTCCGCGAGGAGGGGCGGCAGATCGCAAGCGAATCCCACGAGCTGGGCTGGCTCATCGTGCGGTCCCGCGAGTACATGGAGTACTACTGCGACGAGGAGTTCAAGGCGGGACTCCTGCGGTACCTGCGGGGCGCCTCCACGGACACCGAAGGGGATCTCCTCAGGAAGCTCAAGGCCACCGCGGTGCGCGTCGAGGTGCGCCACTTCGATGGCTACACGGCGCTCGCGGAGATCATCCGCAATCCCCGCCGGGCCGGCATGACGCTCGTCGCGCGGGAGCTCGCCCTGACCCAGCACGGCAGGGGTCAGCTCTTTCACGAGCTCATCCGCGCCGTGCGGCTGGCAACGGTATTTTTTGCCCCCGGGACCGGTGGACCGGCCATCGCGTCCCTCAAGGAGGTCTTTGCCTGGAGCCGCCAGGAGAAACTTTTCCGCCTGGCTGAAGCGGCGCTCCTGGCCGTGTCGCGCCTGGACCCTGCAGCCGGGCTCGCCGCCTGTGACGAGTGCCTGACGCCGCCGTTGACGAGCAAGGTCCTGGCCATCGCCTCCCTGCACCTCATGCGGGACCTCGCCCCGCAGCAGCTCGAGCCGGCCGCCGCGCGGCTTCTCACCGGCCAGGACGATCCGTACCTGACGCTCAACGCCGTAGAGGCCGTTGCCGCGGGCCCTCCGTCTTCCAACGGGGACCTCGCGAAGGCGCTCCTGTCGCGTCTCTCCCTGGCCTCGAGCCGGGAAGTCATCGAGTCCCTGGACTCCTACCTCGGGGAGAAGATGTCCCTGGACATCATGGAGAGCCTGCGGGACATGTACGCCGGGGGAGACGCGGACCGCAAGGCGGCGGCGCTCTCCATCATCGGCAGCAGGTTCGCCAATGGCCTCGCGGCCAACCGGGAGGCGACCCTGGAGTTCCTCTACCGTATCCTCCGCGGAAGCGACTCTTCGTCGCGGCGCACCGCGGCGATGCTTCTCTGGAAGCTCGGAGACGACTATGCCCCCGAGGTCCTGCGGGACTTTCTCTCCACGGGGAGCGCGGAGGACAGGGCCGCAACGCTGCGCGGACTCATAGGCTCCCTCCGGGTGCCGCTCCTCCCGGATATCGCCCCGCTGCTTTCCTCCGACAGTGCCGTCGTCCATGACGCCCTCCGGGACCTGCTTCTCTCCGTCTCCGAGGAGCTGAAGGGGGGCGTCCTGGAGATGGCGCTTCGCCTCCGCGGGACCCCGCCGGCGGAGGAAGGGGAGCTCGGAGTCCCCGAGGATGCCCACTCCACCGTGGACTTCCGCACCGAGCGCCGCGCGTTCCAGTTCGAGCGGGAGAACGTGCAGGAGCTCGTCATCCTTTTCACCGACATCGTCGGCTATTCGAAGAAGGCGCAGTTCCTTTCTCCGCTGCAGCTCTCCACGCTGCTGCAGGACTACGAAAAGATCCTCCTCGCCCAGATGGGCGCGCACCACGGCGACCTGGTGAAGCGCATGGGTGACGGGCACCTTTTCGTGTTCCAGGATCCTCTGCACGCCGTGCTCGCCGCCATCCGCATGCAGAAGTCCCTGCGGCGGTTCAACCGGTACCGCGATGAAAGCTCGCGCGTTGTCATCCGCATCGGCATCAACCACGGCAAGGTGGTGCGCAAGGAGCAGGGGGACGTCCTGGGGAACACGGTGAATATCGCATCACGGCTGGAGACCAATGCGCAGCCCGGGTCCGTGCTCGTCTCGGAGCAGGTCCACGAAAAGGTGAAAGACTCCATCCACGACCGGGAGATCGGACGCATCACCGTGAAGAACATCGCGGAGCCCATCCGCGTGTTCGAGCCCTACGAGATCGCCCTGGACCTGCCGGCCTCACTGGACCCGCTGAAGGGAGCGCAGCCGTCCGCCACCTCATCCGCCCGCGAGCCCGCCCCCGCGGGGCAGCAGCCGTCAGCGTCCGAGAGCGAGGCGGCCCACGTGGACCCTGAGATCCTGCGGCAGATTGCCCGGTGCTTCGAAAACCTGGAACGCATCTGCCGGGAGTCGCATGACGGGGTTGTTCCGCTCGCCCAGGTGAACGACCAGGTCCTGTCCCGCTGGGGCCGCATCCGGGGGTCCCTCCCGCTGGGCGGCGCCTGAGGACCGACCATGGGCGCCCCACGAAAGCCGGTACCGGACCCGCGCTCCCTGCGCGAAGCTTTGGACTCCTTCCCCCTGACGTTCTTCTGGAAAGACCGGGACTCGCGGTACGTCGCCTGCAATGAGCTGTTCGCCCGCTGGGCGGGTGTTGCCGGCCCGGCGGACATCGTGGGAAAGACCGACGGCGACCTCCCCTGGGCGCAGGGCGCGGAGAAGTACCGGCGCGAGGACCGGGAGATCATGGAGAACGGCGGCCCCCTGTACGCCTACGACGAGCTGCGCCACGCCCCCGACGGATCAACGATCCTCACGCGCCGGATCAAGGTTGCGCTGCGGGATGCCCGGGGACGGGTCATCGGGGTCGTCGGTGTGGGCGAAGCGATCGACACGAAGGATGGAAACTCCGCGGAGAGGCTGCGAAACCTCACGGAGAACGCCGCGGACGCCGCGGTCGTCATCCAGGACGGCATGCTCGTTCTCATCAATGCGCGGGGGCGGGAGCTCCTGGGCTGCGCCCCGGGGGAGTCGCCCGCCATCGCCGATCTCCTCCTTCCGGAGGACCGCGCGCGCCTGATGGAAGATCACCAGAAGCTTCTCGGCGGCGCTCTCTCAGCGCCGTATTCGCTGTACGAGACACGGATCGTCGACCGTGTGGGGCGGGTGCATTGGGTCCAGGCGAGCACGACCCTCTTCCCCTGGGAAGGACGGCCCGCGTCCCTTCATTTTCTCGTCGACGTGACGGCGCTGAGGCAGCAGCGGCAGCTCCAGGATGCCCTCAACCGGGCCTCCGCGGCCATCCTGACCGCCGCCACCGCGGAGGACATCTACGAGGCCGTGTCGCGGGAGCTCCGGTCAATCAACGTCGCGCTGTACGTCTTCACGTTCGACCCCGCGCGCTCAATCATCCTTGCATCGTACCTCGGCGCGAGCACCGCGCTGGTCCGGCAGGTGGAGCGGCTTCTCGGTGTTCATCCCACGACGGTTCCCGTGTCGCTCACCCAGTTCGAGGAGCTGAGGCGGGTGGTCGAAGACCGGCAGACGCTCCTCATGAAGGATCCGGTTGAGACGATGAGGGCAGCCCTTCCGTGGCCCTTGCGCGGCCGCGCCGCAGCCATCTGCCGGATCCTGGGACTCTCCCGCGTCATCCTTGCCCCCCTCGTGCCGCGGGACAAGGTCTTCGGGATGATGGCCCTCGTGGGTTCCGATCTCAATGACTCCGACTGCGCAACCGTGACGGCGTTTGCACTCCACGTGGGGGCGGCCCTGCACCGCACGCGGCTTTCCCAGGAGATTCTCCAGGAGAACGCCGAGCGCCGCCGCGCGGAGGAGGAGAGCGCACTCCTGTACGCGGCCGTCGAACAGGCCGCGGAGCACGTGGTCATCACGGACGCGGGGGGGACCATCACCTACGTCAACCCGGCCTTCGAGCGGGTCACCGGGTGGCCGCGGGAGGAGGTGCTGGGAAAGAATCCGCGCATCCTGCAGAGCGGGCGGCAGGACGCGGAGTTTTATGAGGACCTGTGGCGCACGCTCACGAGCGGGAAGGTCTGGCGCGGCCAGGTCGTGAACCGCCGCAGGGACGGGAGCATTTTCACGGAGGAAGCCACGATCGGCCCGGTGAAGGACGACCATGGCCGCACCGTGAACTACGTGGCCGTCAAGCGCGACGTCACGGACTCCCTGGAGCTGGAGGAGCGTTTCCGCCAGGCCCAGAAGATGGAGGCGGTCGGTCGGCTGGCCGGAGGCGTCGCGCACGATTTCAACAACATCCTCACGACGATCACGGGGTACGCCGACGTCCTTCTGACGAGCCTGGGCGAGCAGGACCCCCGGGCGGGGGAGGTCCGCGAGATCCTCGATGCCGCCAGCCGGGCGTCGAGACTCACCCGCCAGCTCCTGACGTTCAGCCGAAGGCAGGTCACGGTCCAGCGCCTCGTCACCCTGAACTCCGTGCTGCAGAACCTCGACTCCATGCTGCGGCCGCTCATCGGGGAGGACGTCGAGCTGGTGTACGAGCTCGAGCCGGCGTTGTGGCCGGTCCTGGCGGACATCAGCCAGCTCGAGCAGGTCATCCTGAACCTGTCCGTTAATGCCCGCGACGCGATGCCGCACGGCGGCACCCTGGCATTCGGCACCCGCAACCTTCCCGCGGGTGCGCCCCGCGGGGACGGCGGCGCGGCCGCGGACGAGGTCGTCCTGTGGGTGCGGGATACGGGGACCGGCATGAACAGCGAAATACGGTCCCACCTGTTCGAGCCTTTCTTCACGACAAAGAGGCCGGGTGAGGGCACCGGCCTCGGACTGGCCACCGTGTACGGCGTGGTGGATCAGAGCAACGGCCACATCGAGGTGGACAGCGAGCCGGGGAAAGGCACGGAGTTCCGGCTCCATTTCCCGCGTCAGGCCGGTACCGCGCTTCAAAAGGAAACCGCGTCAGCCAGGGCTGATCTCCCTCGGGGACGGGAGACAATCCTCCTCGTGGAGGATGAGATCCCCGTCCGGACGCTGACCCGCACCCTCCTCTCGGAGCGGGGCTATACGGTTCGGGAGGCGGCAGGTCCCGGGGAAGCTCTCCGCCTTGCCGAGCAGGAAGGAAGTTCAATCGACCTGCTCCTGACTGACGTGGTCATGCCCGGGATGAGAGGAAGCGAGCTGGCCGCCCGGGTCAAGGAGTTCTGCGGCCGGGCAGCCATCCTCTTCATGTCCGGGTATCCCGATGACGCCGGCCTCGGGCTCGGACGCCGCGGCCCGGACGTTCACTTCCTGGAGAAGCCGTTCACCCCGGCGGCACTTGCGCGCAAGGTCCGGGAGACACTCGACCTGGCTGGATCGTGTGGCGGCGGCCGGGAGCCCTCGGGGTGGTCTCCATGACCCGTGCCGGACGCCCGGTCCTGGCCGCGGCCGCCCTGCTCGCTCTGGCGGCGTGCGTCCTTGCGCTTCTGCTCGTGGATCCGCGCCTCATTGCGGACGTCACCCTCCAGCGCCTCGCCATTGCCGCCCTGTCTGCGGCGACGCTGGCCGCGGCGTGGATTCTCGCCTCCGCCATCGTCGGCGCGGGGTCAAAGGAGACCCGGCAGAGCGCCCCGGCTGAAAGCCCGCCAACCGGCGGCCCGCCATCACCCTCTGGCGATATCATCGAGCGTTTTGCGGGCGGCATGGCCCATGACCTCAACAACGTGCTGCTCGTCCTGCGGGGCTACGCAGATCTGGCCCTGGAGGCTCATGAGGTGGGACCGGAGGCGCGACGCCACCTTCAGGAGCTCCTCTCAGCCCTGGGCCGTGGCTCCGAGCTCGTGGGCCAGCTCTCCGCTGTAGCCCGGCGGTCCGGACTCAGGCTTCTTCCTCTCGACGTCAACAGCGCGGTGGCTCACGCACTCCAGGCGCCCGCGTTGTCCACCGGGGTGCGCTTCCGCCCCGCTGCCGGGCTGCCGCCGGTGCGAGCCGCCGGGGAGCTGATGGATCGGCTTCTGACATACCTTGCCGGGTATGCGCTGCAAGGGATGCCGCCGGGCGACTCTGTGTCCGTGGAAACGGAAGCCGGCGGACCCGATGCTTCAGGAGCGACGCGCGTCACCCTGCGCGTTACCTGCCCCGGCCGTGCCGTCGGGGACGACGAGATCAAGCGCCTTTTCGAGCCGTTCCCGCCGCTGGCCCCGGACGGGAAGAAGGTCGGGCTCGTTCTTGCGGCGGCACGAGGGATCGTCCTGTTCCTCGGCGGGCGGATTGAGGCACATGCTCCGGCCGCGGGCGGCGTGGTATTCACGATCTCCTTTCCAGCCGCTGCGAGCGAGGCCGTGACGAGCGCGCCAGCCGGCGGCGCCCGGGAGGTCGCCGACGCCCCGGGAGCCACCATCCTGCTCGCTGAGGACGATCGCAGCATCCGGGACCTCGCCGAGCGGGTATTGAAAAAGGAAGGCTTCGTGGTGCTGGCGGCCGCTGACGGCGAGGAAGCCCTGCGGCTGTTCGAGAGAAATGCGGATGCCGTGCGTCTTGCCCTCCTGGACGACGTGATGCCGAAGCTGGGTGGCCGCGCCGTTCTGGAGAAGATGCGCGCGCTGAAGCCGGGGCTTCCGGCCGTTCTCTGCACGGGATACAGCTGGACCCGCGGCCAGCCGGCCGCCGGAGCCGACGGGGAGGAGCTGCTTCCCAAGCCGTACGAGCCTCGGGAAATGCTTCGCCGGGTGAGGAGGCTTCTGGGGTGACCAGGACGGGAGCGGGGACGTGGCCACGCAGGTGAAGATCCTCTACATCGAGGACGACCCCGGTCTGGCGCGCCTGGTGCAGACGAAGCTCGCCCCGGAAGGATACCGCGTGGAGAGCGCCCCGAGCGGAGGCGAAGGGCTGCAGACGTTCGACGAGGGGTTCTACGACCTCGTCATCGTGGACTACCACCTGCCGGACGGCAACGGCCTGGACGTCCTCAGAAAGCTCGTTTCGAAAAACACCGGCGTGCCCGTGATCATGGCCACGGGAGCCGGAAGCGAAGAGATCGCGGTCACCGCGATGAAGCTCGGCGCCGCGGACTACATCAACAAGGAGAGCTACGACAAGTTCTTCCGCCTCCTTCCCTCCGTCATCGAAAAGGCGCTGCGGCAGGCGGAGATGGCCCGGCAGAAGCTCCGCGCGGAAGCCGACCTCCGCGAAAGCGAGGAAAGGCTGCGCTCCATCCTCATGTCGATGGACGACGCGGTCCTCGTGGCGGACCGAAACGGCCTGCTCGTGGCGTCCCGTTCCCCGGGAAGCGCCGGGGCCGCCGTAACGGCGTCCCCGGACTGGATCGGCAGGACGTTTTCCGACGTGTTCCCCCCCGCCGTCGCCGCCCGTTTCGAGGCCGCCTTCAGCGGCGCGCGGTCCTCGGACAGCGTGGAGCAGTTCGACTACTGTCTCAATGCCGGCCCGGTCCAGGTGTGGTACAACGCCAAGGTCTCTCCCCTCAAGGACGACGCCGGCACCTTCGACGGTGTGACCATCGTGGCCCGGGACGTCACCGCGAGAAAGCGCGCGGAAGACCAGCTCACCTTCGCCATCCAGGCCGCGGATGCGGCCAACCGGGCCAAGTCCGACCTGCTTGCCGGCATGTCCCACGAGCTGCGCACGCCTCTGACTGCGATCATGGGCTACGCGGAGATTCTCCTGTACGAGTACTTCGGAAGCGTCAACGAACGCCAGAAGCAGCAGCTGGACGTGATCCTCCAGTGCTCCCACCACCTCCTGGACCTCATCAACGACATCCTCGACATTTCCAAGATCGAGTCCGGCAAGACGGAGCTCGAGCTCTCCTCCGTGAAGATCTCCTCCCTCCTCGCGCATACGCTGACGCTGCTCCGGGAAACGGCGGGCCGTCATCGCATCGTGATGGAGACGAACCTGCCGCCCGAGCTGAAGGACCTTGAGATGCGCGTGGACGAGAGACGGCTGAAGCAGGTGCTGTTCAATCTCCTGTCCAACGCCATCAAGTTCACCCCCGACGGCGGAAGGATCAACGTCGCCATGGAGCGCCACGGCGGCTTCGTGGAGATCAGCGTCACGGACACCGGCGTGGGCGTCCCCGCCCTGGAACTGGAGCGGATCTTCGAGGCGTTCTACCAGCTCAGGCGCGGCGGGACGGCCAAGTCCCAGGGATCGGGGCTCGGTCTCTCCCTGGCCCGGCAGCTCGTGGAGTTGCACGGCGGCCGCATCTGGGCCGAGAGCGAGGGAGAGGGGAAGGGGAGCCGCTTCGTCTTCACGCTGCCGCTGGGACCTTGATTCCGTTCACGTCGCGATCGTCGGGTACAGGCGGGACCCGACGGCGATCAGAATCGCGGTCGCAATGACAAGGATCCCCACGTCAGCGCCGACTCCGTAGGAGCTGGAGCCGCCGGCGAGCATGAGGCTGCGGAGCGCATCCACCTGGTAGGTGAGCGGGTTCGCGTGGGAAACCGCCTGCAGCCAGGGCGGCATGATGGAGATCGGGTAGATGGCGTTGCTGGCAAAGAAAAGCGGCATCGTCAGGATCTGCCCGATCCCCATGAAGCGCTCCCGCGTCCGCACGACGCACGCGATGACCAGGGAGAAAGTGGAGAAGAACGCCGCGCCCAGCATCACGACCAGGAGCACGCCGAGGAGCGCGAGCGGGTTCCAGTCCATTGAAACGCCGAGGAGCACGGCCAGCAGGTACACGATGACGCCCTGCGTCAGCGCCCGCAGGCCGGCGGAGATGGCCTTGCCCAGCACCAGCGCGGACCGCGGCGTGGGGCTCACCAGGAACTTGTGGAGGATCCCCAGGTCGCGCTCCCAGATGATCGAGATCCCGTAGAAGATCGCGATGAAGAGCACGCTCTGGGAAAGAATTCCCGGCGCCATGAAATCGATGTAGCGCGTGCTGCCCGTCGGGATGGCGCGCGTTCTTGTGAATACCTGGCCGAAGACGAGCAGCCAGAGCGCCGGCTGGACCGCGCGCGTGAGCAGCTCCGTGGGATCGTGGAGCAGCTTGCGCGCCTCCATTCCCGCGATGGTGAGCGTGCGCCCAACGTAGCGGGCCAGGAAGAGAAACGGCGCGGCCCACCGCCGCCGGGCCTCCCGGCGCGCGGCCTGCCGCGCGGTCTGCCCCCGCGCGGGCTCAGCCGAGACGGCGAACAGACCTGCGGGTCCTTCTGGTTTCACGGTATGTCCCTCCGGATTCGAGATTGCTGCCTGTGTAATGGATGAACACCTCGTCGAGCGTGGCGCGCGGCCGGGCGATGGACGCCTTCAGCTCCGCCGGGGTCCCGAGGGCGACCAGGTTCCCGTGGTGCATGATAGCCACGCGGCTGCACAGCGCGTCCGCCTCTTCCATGAGATGGGTGGTAAGGACGATGGTGGCCCCCGTGCGGTCTCTCAGCTCCCGGATATGGTCCCACACGGCGTGCCGCGCCGCGGGGTCAAGACCGACGGCGGGCTCATCCAGGAAGAGCACGCGGGGGCTGTGGATCATGGACTGGGCGATCTCCAGCCGCCTGATCATTCCTCCGGAGTACTGCCGCACGAGCCGGTCCGCGGAATCCGCGAGCCCCATGAACTTCAGGGCTGCGTCGACGCGGCGGCGCCGCTCGGAGCGGGGAACGTCGTACAGCCGGGCGAAGACCCGGAGGTTCTCCCGGCCGGTCAGCGTCCCGTCCGCCGACAGCATCTGCGGCACGTAGCCGATGATCCGGCGCACCGCGGAAGCGCTGCGCCGCACATCCAGGCCGTCGATGCGCGCGCTTCCCGAGGTGGGGGGAAGGAGAGTCGTGAGCATCTTGATCGTCGTGCTCTTGCCGGCTCCGTTGGGCCCCAGGAGCGCGAACATCTCCCCGGCCTCGATGTCGAGTGAGAGCTCGTTCACCGCGACGAGGGTCCCGAATCTTCGCGTCAGCGCTTCCAGCTCAATGATCGCCATGGGACTGCGGCCCCCCTTTCTTCGCCGCGCCGCCGTCTGCCGCGAATGCGCGCCTCAGCGCGGACATGGCGCGGGTGACGGACCGCAGCTCCTCGTCATCGAGAGAACTGAGGATCCGCGAGAGGCTCTTCTGGGTTTCTCCCCGGGCCCCGGCCACCGCGCGCGCGCCCTCCGGCGTGATCTCCAGCGTCAGCCTCCGCCGGTCATCCTCCGATTCGCGGCGCGTGACCATCCCGCGGCCGACGAGGCCGTCGATGAGCTTGCAGGCCGATGGGGGCATCAGGCCAAGGTACTCCGCGACGCCGCCAAGGGACGTCCCTCCGGTCCTTTCGATGTACACCAGGGACCGGAACTGCGGCACGCTGAGCCCGAGGGCGCGATGGCCGCGCATCTCCGTCCGGATGAACCTCATCACCGTGGGCACGGTGTCCAGGACCTCGCGGACGGACTCCTCATCCCCTCGAGAGTCCCGGGGACTCCTTTTCTCCATTCAATTCGCCTTTCTAATAATTAGATATTCGAAATATATGCCGGGGAGGCGAATCAGTCAAGTGCCGTGGACGCCGGCAGTTCACAGAACGCTAACGGTTTGCCGGCAGGTTTCTGGCAGGAGGCAGCGGGATGAAGAAGGTCCTCTTTCTCTGCGTTCACAACTCGGCGAGAAGCCAGATGGCGGAAGCGTACCTGAGAAAGTTCGGCGGTGATGCCTTCGAGGTGGAGAGCGCGGGGCTCATCCCCGGCACCCTGAATCCGTATGTCGTTCGGGCGCTTCAGGAAGACGGGATCGATATTTCAGGCAAGGTTCCTCAGGACGTTCTCACCCTGTACAAGCTGGGACGCCGGTACAGCCATGTCGTGACGGTCTGCTCTCCCGAGGCTGCCGAGCAGTGCCCGATCTTCCCGGGAACGGCAGCGAGACTGCATTGGCCCTTTCCGGATCCCGCCTCCTTTGCGGGCACCGATGAGCAGATCATGGACCAGGTTCGAAGCCTCCGCAACCACATACGGGACAAGGTGAGGGAGTTTGCGCTGCGGGAGGCGCCGGTTCGGTAACGGCAGCCGGCGGCACCAGCGTCAGCCGCAGCAGCCGCCCTTTGGCGCCTGCACCCCGCCCGGCCCGCCGCAGCTGCACTCCGCCGGCGTGCCGCGGAGCATGCCGCTGATGACGGCGGCCGCGCAGCCCACGCCCGCCCGCACGGTGATCGCCCCGGATTCGCAGTTCTTCATGCACGCCCCGCATTCCATGCAGGAGGAACTGCGGCGGATAATGGCTCTGCCCTCCTCCAGGGCAAGGACCTCGTGGGGGCAGACGTCAATGCACCTGCCGCATCCGCGGCACCGCGCGCGGTCCAGGCGAAGGGTCTCCCCGTTTCGAAGGTAGGTCAGCGTCATGTGCGTCCTCCTAGAGGAACCTCTGGGCCGCGAACAATCCGATCCCGAGCACGACTGCGGCGATCATTGGTATCGTGCCGCGGCGAACCTCCAGCTCAGCTCCTGCCTGGCAGGTGTACGTGGAAGCGCCGGTGAAGTTCATCGCAAGCCAGGCCGCGATGGACCCCATGACGAGAGTGAGGGCGGTCCCCGCGGCCAGGCTCGCCTTGACGATGACGGATGAAGCCGCGCCCAGGACGACTCCCAGGACCGCGCCTTTCAGCGAGAAGGCCCGAAACGGCAGGTACGGCAGGAGAGCCGGAACGAGAAGAGTCCCGCCGATCACGGCGGCCGCGAGTGGAAGGAGCAGGGACAGGAACCGGGCCGCGCAGCCCGGCCCGAAGGGCAGGGAGGCGAGGGCGGCGGCTGCCACGATGGCGGGAACGAAGGGCCACGCCTGCACCAGCTCCACGGGCGCCACGCCCATCCGGTCACGGAAGGCGAACTCCACGTGCCGCATGGCGGCATCCTTCTTCATGCCGGCCGCCAGCCACGCGCGGATGTCACGGGCCCGCACCGGCCCGAACACCACGCGCCATCCGGAATCCCTTTTGACCTCAGGCGCGGACACGCCGGTGGCCGCGAGCTGGGGAAGGATCACTGTCCGATGAGAAACAAGCTCGCCTGCGCGGAACGCGAGGAGCTTCTGCTCGAGCTCCCGCGTGCCGAAGGTGCCCTTGCCCGCCGCGCACCACACGTTGATGCCTTTCGTGTCGAGCACGAGGATCCAGGCGTCGACTCCGTCCAGGGACGATCGCAGCGCGTCGAAGCTGAGCCTGTAGTTGGCGCTGACGAAGACGGGGGACTCCGCGCTCGGAGAACCCACGGCATACACGCCCGGCTCCACGCTGCAGCGGTTGCGGCCGATGGCCCAGCGGACCTTCCATCTGCCCAGGACATCGCGCGTGGTGAGCCGCGTGGACACGGTCCGAATTTCCCTCACTGGCTGCATGGATTTCCTCCCTCCAGTCGCGCCCGCTTCATCGCGGTGCCCAGGTCAGCCGCGCTTTCCATGAGCGCCGCGCGCCGCAGCGGCGCGAGGGAGCCCAGGAGGCGAGCGTAGTAGCGGTCGCAGACCTCGTTGATCGCGTCGACCCTCCCCTGGCCGTCCGCCGTCAGGCTGATCACCTGCTGGCGCCGGCTCCGCGGATCGGTCTCCC
>DATKLM010000221.1:0-5184 GCA_035542415.1 Spirochaetia bacterium | reverse complement strand
CGCGAGCATGATAATGGTCATGGCGCCGTCCCTGTCGCGCCGATAGACGTCGTGCTTGAACAGGGAGGGCTGCTGGCCCGGGTGCTCGGCGACCTCGGTGTATTCCGCGGTGAAATCGGTCCGGAAGTTCGTCTGCTCGTCGAGCTTCTTCAGCAGGGCCGCGGGATCCGGGGCGCCCTGGTCCGGTGCGCGCAGGTCCGGCGCCCCCGGGCTGGCGGCGCCCGGATCCCCGGCGCCCGGGCTTGCCCACAGGCCCCCGGCCAGGCCCAGCATCACAAGAAGCGTGAAAACAAGTGCTTTGCGACACGTCATGGAATGTCTCCTTTAGTGAACGGATCCCAGGGCGTCCACCGGCCGGAGGCGCGCGGCGCGCCGCGCCGGCAGCCAGGCGCCCAGAATCGTGATGAGTCCCACCGCGGCCAGAGACAGGGCGACCAGCTCTGGCGACACGACGAAGCTCAGATGGCCGCCCTGCAGCATCATGAACGCGGGAGTCGCGGGATCGAAACGCGCCATGCGCAGCAGGCCCATCGCCAGCGCCGCGGCCGCAAGACCGCCCAGCGCGCCGCCGAGGAACAGAAAGAACGCTTCAAGCAGAAAGAGCCGGCGCACACGGCCGCGCTGCATTCCCAGGGCGCGCATCGTGCCGATCTCCCGGGTGCGCTCGTTGAGGATGATGCGAAAGGTATTGATGACCCCGACGACGATGATGAGCGCGAGGATCACGAGAATCACGAAGGCGACCCCATTGACCGCGCCGGCAATCTGCGGGAGCTGCAGCTGGGTCAGAATGTCGTTGATGGTATACACGCGGTACCGGGCGCCCACCAAGTCCCCCTCCGCCGCTTCTTTCATGAGCTTCTGAACCATGGCGCCTATCGGATTCTCGTTGTGCTGCTGCAGCATCGACCCCACCATGGTCCCTCCGCGGGCCGGGGAGGCCGGCGGAAACAGCGCAACTTCCTTCGAGAGTGCCCGGTAGAGCCGGGCCGCCATGGCATCCGTCGACTCCCGGTCTTTCAGGAGAATGCCGACCTGCTGGCATGCTTCCGGTGGCAGATTCTCCAGCGTGTTCACGTAGGCTCGGTTGGCGTAAGCCGCAAAGGATGCAGAAACGCCCGGATCGCGCTTCACGGCGGCAATGCGGAACTCGCCGACGTTCATCTGCCCCGTCACCGTGCGAAGCTGCACGAGCACCGTGTCCCCCACCTGCACCTTGAGCCTCTCCGCCGTCTGCTGGCTGATGATGAGCCCGGCCGGCGCGCTCATCGCGTCGAAGCTCCCCTCCACGAGAGTCAGCCGGCGTTTCAGGGCGTCGCTGCCGGCGAAGTCGATCCCTACGACTTCCTGCACGGCGGTGTTGTTGTTGAAAACGAACGTGCCGAGAAAGCTCGAGCTCCTTGTGACTGACTGCAGCGGTATCCCGGACTTCTCGATGGCCGCAGTCAGCAAAGGTTCGTCGGCAATAACCGCGACGCGCCCTCCGGCGGGATCTTTGTACACCCCCTGGATGAAAATCTGCCCGCCGAGGAGCTGGGAGAAGTTGGCCTCGAGGTTCCGGATGAGCCCGCCTGCCAGGCCGTTGACGAGCGTCACAATGAGGATGCCGAACGCGATTGCTCCCCCCAGGAGCGCGCTCCGCAGTTTCTCCCGGCTCAGGTTCCTGAACGCAAGGATGATGTTCTGCATGATGCTTTCCTCCTATTCCAGCCGCGTCTGCATCGCCGTCACGGGCTGGATCCTCAAAGCGGTGCGGACCGGGTAGATCTGGGCCAGGACCGAAACTGCGGCGATGAGGAGCCACGAGATGCCCAGGGTGGATGCCCGGACTGTCGGACGCAGAGTCGCGCCTCCCGCCATGATCTGCATGAACGTTCCGGCAGCGCGGATGCCGGCAGCGTTCATCACTCCGACGAGCAGGGAGCCGATACCCATGCCGGCGGCGCCGAAAAGGACCACGATCGTCATGACCTCCACAAAGAGCATGCGGCGCACGAATCCCTTGTGCGCGCCTAGAGCCCGCATGGTGCCGATCTCCGCGCTTCGCTCTCCAATGCTCACGACGAGCGTGTTCATGATGATGATCAGCGCAACAATGGCGATGATGAGAACGGCCAGGGAGAAGACCACCCGCAGCATGCTCGGCATTTCGGCGAAGGGACCTGCCGCTGCCACCCAGTCCCCGGCCTGCGCCGCAATTCCCTGCTGGTGGAGCCACACGTTCGTCTGCGAGATGAACGCGGGGGCACGGTCCGGGTTCTTGAGGCTGACCAGGATGAACTCCCACGGGCCGGCTGCCTGCCCCGAAGCTGTGACCGCTTGCGCGCGGGGGCCGTCGGCAGGAGCGACTTTGCTCCGGGACGCATGCGCAGCAGCCGTTCCTGTCGTGACCATGTCGCCCTCGGAGCCGAACAACGAACCTTCGTTCATGGAAAGAAGCAAGGTCTCCGAGGAATCGAGGCTCGCCGGGGCCGCGGCACCGGACGCCATTCCGCGCAGCGCGCGGAGAGTCTCCGGATCGATGTACGCGATGAGATCGGTTGCCGCATTCGTCTTCTTGAAGTCGAAGATGCCTCTCACCGTGACCCGGCGGATGGCGTTTCCGAAGCTCTGGATGAGGACGGAGTCACCGACCCGGAGATCGGTTCCGAGCTCCTTCCGGAACTCCCGTGCCTGGCTGGTGGACAACAGGATCCCCTCCTGGTCGGGCACGAGCCATGCGCCGGACACGAAGGTCAGGTTGTCGAACATGTCGCTATAGCGCGGCGCATCGATCCCGAAGAGATAGACAAATGGCCCCCCGCCCGCCGCGTCCTCCCCGACCTTGTTCAGCTGCTCGGCTCCCGAGAGCTGGAAGGTGAAAGACTTCACCTCCGCGCTGCCTCCCAGGTACGAGGCAATCCTCGCCAGGTCCGGCAGGATCGGAGTGCTCGAGCCCGCGCCCATTTCCATGACGCCGAACAGTGATACGTTCCCGCGGGCTTTTCCCGAAATGAATACCTGCCCGGCGAAGCTGTCCATGAAGGAGCTTCTGAGACTGCGGGCCGCCGAGTCCAGGAAGGAATTGCCGGCCACGAGGATCGTCATGCCGAGGGCCACGATGATCCCGACGATCAGCGTTTTCCCTTTGTGCTCCACGAGGTTTCGAAGGGCGATCTTAACGAGTGCCGGCATGGCGGCCTCCTCGACGCTCTTCCGACTCCACCCGGCCGTCGTGCAGGCGTATGACGTGGTCGGCGATGCCGACGATGTTCGCGTCATGCGTGGAGAAGATGAACGTCGTGTCCATGTCCCGGTTGATCTTTTTCATGAGCTCGATGATCGACTCCCCGGTCGCGGAATCCAGGTTCGCCGTGGGCTCATCCGCCAGCACGATGCGCGGCTTCGTGGCGAGCGCGCGGGCAATCGCCACGCGCTGGCGCTGCCCGCCGGACAGCTCGCTGGGCCGGTGGCTCCTCCACGGCGCCAGGCCCACCTCCTCGATGAGCGTTTCGATCCATTCCTTCCTTTCGCCCCGCGGCGCCCGGCCGCCGGCCAGAAGGAGCGGGAACCCGACATTCTCGGACACGTTCAGCACCGGGATGAGATTGAAGGACTGGAAGATGAATCCGATCATCTTCTGGCGGATCGACGTGATCTGACGGTCATCCAGGCCGGCGGTCTCCACGCCGTCGATCCGGACGGTCCCCTCCGTAGGCGTGTCCACGCACCCGATGAGGTTCAGGATCGTGGTTTTGCCCGACCCCGAGGGGCCGGCAAGCGAAATGAAGTCCCCCTTTTCGATTGTGAACGTGATGCCCCTGACCGCCGGGACTTCCGTCTTCCCCAGGGGATAGACCTTTTTCACGCCGGCCAGCTCTACGATCGATAACGAACTCATTCATTCCTCCTGTCGATGGACGACTCCCATCGAACAGGAGACAACGTACGGCAGCCGGGCGGCGCCGTCGTCTCATGGGGCCGGATGAGACTTGTTTCTTCTCAGGCGCGTCTCAGGGGGACGCGGCTGACGTGCTCTTCCTGCGGTCGCGATACTCCGAGGGGGTGAGGCCGGTGTGTTTCTTTAAGACCGCATTGAACGCCGGCTTCGAATTGAATCCGGCATCGAAGGCAATGGTGGTGATCTTCATTTCGTCATACGCCGTGTCGTTCATCAGGCGCACGACATCCCGCACCCGGTATTCATTCACGAAATCGTAGAAGTTCTTCCCGAGGAGCCTGTTGATGACCCAGGAGACCTGGTTCAGCGTCGCGCCGATCCGCTCGACGAGGTCGGAGAGGCTCAGGTCAGGATTCAGGAACAGCCGGTCCGTTTCCATCGCCCGCACGAGGCGTGCCCGTATCTCCTCCGCTTCCCCCGCGGCAACCACGGTCCTCTGGTTCTCTGATTGCCCGGCGCGCCGGCCCGGCTGGAAACCTTCGATCACCGGAGGCTGCTTCTGCAGCAGGGCGCGCTGTCCAGTGACGAAGACCACGACACTGAGAGCAACGGAGAGGTATCCGCGGACGGGGAAGGTTCGCGGTCCATGAATCATGATGGGCAGAAGAATCGCGTACATCGTCGTGAGCCCCAGGAGAAGGTGCGCCAGCCACATGAGCCAGCGCAGGTCCAGGCCCGCCAGGTTGGACTCCTGGTCCTGAAGAGAATGACGGTAGCGGAGCAGCAGCCTGATGGACGGCACGAGGTACAGGAAAGCCTGGATCACCAGCAGCGCCCACAGGACCGTCGTGGGAGCGAGGAGGGGAGTGAATCCCTGCGGCCCCCTCCCCGGAGGAATTGGCACCAGCCCGACAAGCAGGATGATCAGAAAGGGCAGCGCGTGGAGGAGATGGGACGGGCGGGGGCGGTATCCGGGAACCAGGAGGACGCGGAAATACAGGCTCGTGAGGGGTGCGATGACGAACTGGAATGGCTCGAGGATCGCCACAGCGTGGATCCGGGAGAGCACGGGCCAGACATACACGAGGAGAGGATAGATGATGGACAACGAAAGCAGGAACATGAGACCGGAGAGCACGAGATTCGCCGTTCGGTTCCCTCCCGGCCGCGCGAGAAGGAACGCGGCGACGAACAGTCCGACGCACGTGCCGCCGCCGGAAACGAGCGGAACCATAGTGATCTGCATTGACGGGCAGCCCCGCTACCGGCTCAGGATCTCACGGATCCTGGACAGCAGCTCGCGC
>DATKLM010000220.1:0-6696 GCA_035542415.1 Spirochaetia bacterium | reverse complement strand
GGGAGTGAAGAAACTCATTGCGGACGGAGCGTCCGACATCCCGATCCTCGTGAACGGGAAGAACGTGATGACGAAAATAGAAGTCTCGGACCGTCACCGCAGGATCCTTCTCGCGGGAGGCCTGCTGAACCAGGCTCGTTCGAACTAGGTTTCAGAAGCCCATGGTCCGGTCGGCCTTTCGGCCATCCATGGCCTCGGCCGACCTCGCCATCCATGGCTACGGAGGCAGAATGATGGCCCGGGTGAGCATCATCGGCAGCGGCAACGTGGGTGCGAACGCCGCCTTCTTCATCGTGGAGAAGGGCGTCACGGACGTGCTCCTCGTCGACGTCCAGCAGGGCCTGTCCCGCGGCAAGGCGCTGGACATCATGGAGGCGTCCCCCATCCGCCGCTACCGCAATGCGCTGGCGGGTTCGGACTCCCTTTCCGACATTGCCGGCTCCCAGATGGTTGTCCTGGCCGCCGGGTCCATCCGGTCGCCGGGCATGAGGCGTGAGGACCTGTTCGGGGTGAACGCGTCCCTCGTGAAGACGCTGGCCCCCGAGATCGCGCGCCTCGCTCCGGACAGCGTCGTCGTCGTGGCAACCGAGCCGGTGGATTCCCTGACGGCGCTTTTCGTCAAGGCGTCTGGGATGCCCCGGACCCGGGTTCTCGGGCTCGGAGGAATCCTGGACTCCATGAGACTGCGCGCGCTGATTGCCCGGGAGCTGGACGTGTCCGCGGAGATCGTGTCCGCCATGGTGATCGGCAGGCACTCGGACGACATGATCTGCCTCCCCCGCTACTGCAGCGTTTCAGGCGTTCCGCTCCCCCTGCTCATGGCGCCGGAGAGGATCGCCGCGCTCGTGCAGGAAACGCGCCACGCGGGAGACCTCGTTGTGGAGCTGGCCAAGCGCTCCAGCGCGTACTATGCTCCCTCCGCGGCCATCGCGGAGCTCGCCGACTCCATCCACATGAACCTCAACAGGACCTTCTCGGTCTCCCTGGTCCTCGAGGGAGAGTACGGAGTCAAGGACGCCGCTCTCAGCGTCCCCGCGGTGATCGGGGAGAAAGGGGCTGCCCGCATCCTGACGCCTGAGCTCACGCGTGAGGAGAAGGACGCCTTCCAGCAGTCGGCGCGGCTCATTGCGTCCGTCGTCCCGGGAGGTGCCGCATGAAAGTCACGGTCATCGGGGCGGGAAACGTCGGGGCCAAGGCGGTCTACTACATCGCGGAGAAGAACATCGCGGACATCGTCATGGTGGATGTCGTGGACGGTCTGGCCCAGAGCAAGGCCATGGACTTCCTCCACGCCGCGCCGCTTCGCGGGTACGAAGTCCGGATCCGCGGAACCACGGACTTCGCCGAGGTGGAAGGCAGCGACGTCGTCGTGATCACCGCCGGCATCGCGCGCAAGCCCGGCATGGACCGCATGGACCTGCTGAGAACGAACGTGGGCATCGCCCGGGGAGCCGCGCGGGAGATTGCAGCGCGCGCGCCAAATGCGGTTGTCATCGTGGTGACGAACCCTCTCGACGTCATCGCCATGGCGGTGCTTCGAGAGACCGGCTTCGCGCTGAAGCGGGTCATCGGCATGGCCGGTGTCCTGGATTCCACGCGATTTCGATGCTTCATCGCTGAAAAGCTCGGGGTCTGGCCGGGAGACGTGCAGGCCATGGTCCTGGGCGGCCATGGGGACGACATGGTTCCTCTCACGAGCCACACCTCGGTGGGCGGCATTCCCATCGCCCAGCTCATGGACGCGGCCGCCATCGAATCACTGGTCGGGAGGACTCGCACGGGCGGGGCGGAAATCGTCGGCCTTCTGAAGACCGGCAGCGCCTTCTACGCACCGGGGGCCTCGGTGGCCAAGATGGTTGAGGCAGTGATCAAGAACGAGAAGAGGCTGATTCCCGCCTCCACGTTCCTGCGCGGTGAATACGGCCTTCGCGACATCTTCCTCGGCGTGCCGGTGATCCTGGGAAGAAACGGAGTGGAGCGCATCGTCGAGCTTCCTCTCACCGAAACGGAGCGCAAATCCCTGGAGGCATCCGCGGAGTCGGTGCGCCGCGGCATCCGGGAGCTGGAAAGCCTGTGAAGGGAGGTGGCCCCATGATCCACGAGTTCGACGCACTGATCGTCGGGGCGGGCGGGGCAGGCCTCTACGCCGCGCTCGAGGCGAGCACCGGCGCGCGCACAGCCGTGCTCTCCAAGCTCCACCCGCTGCGCAGTCATACCGGTGCGGCCCAGGGCGGCATCGGCGCTGCCCTGGGCAACGTGGAGGAGGACCGGCCGGAGTGGCACGCGTTCGACACGGTGAAGGGCGGCGACTACCTCGTGGACCAGAAGGCAGCAATCCTTCTTGCAGAGGATGCCGTGCGCGCCGTGTACGACCTGGAGAACCGCGGCCTGCCGTTCAGCCGCACGCTGGAAGGAAGGATCGACCAGAGGCGCTTCGGCGGGCACACGAGGAACTTCGGGGAAGGCCCCGTACGCCGCTCCTGCTACGCGGCGGACCGGACCGGCCACATGATCCTGCAGACCCTCTACCAGCAGTGCATCAAACGGGGCGTTCAGTTCTTCGACGAGTTCCACGTGATCGACGCGTACTTCGAAGGCCGGTCCTGCCGGGGAGTAGCGGCGGTCGAGCTCGCCACGGGTGAAATCCACCTCTTCCGGGCCCGGGCCGTCCTGTTCGCCACCGGCGGCTTCGGCAGGATGTTTCGCATCACCTCCAACGCCCACGCGAACACCGGTGACGGGCCGGCCGTGCTCCTCCGCCGGGGCATCCCCCTCCAGGATATGGAGTTCTTCCAGTTCCATCCCACGGGCATTCGGGGACTCGGCATCCTCATTACGGAGGGCGTCCGGGGCGAGGGCGGAATCCTCCGCAACCGAAAGGGCGAGCGCTTCATGGAGCACTACGCTCCCGGTCTTCTGGACCTGGCGCCGCGGGACATGATCTCCCGCGCCATCCTGACGGAGATCGCCTCCGGGAACGGCATGCGGGGCGACGGCCGGATCGACGACTGGGTGCTGCTGGATGCAACGAAGCTCGGCCGGGACGTGCTGGAAAAGAAGCTCCCCGACATCACCGACTTCAGCCGGACCTACCTCGGGGTGGACCCGGCGGAGGCCCCGATTCCCATTCAGCCAACCGCCCACTATGCGATGGGGGGCATTCCTACGGACATTGATGGAAGGGTGATTGCGGACGAATCAGGCGCCGTGTACGACGGGCTCTACGCGGCCGGTGAATGCGCGTGCGTTTCCGTTCACGGGGCGAACCGGCTGGGAACGAACAGCCTCGTGGACCTCGTCGTCTTCGGCCGCCGGGCCGGCCGGCACGTGGCAGGGTTCGTTCGGAACGCGGACGGCGGGGCGCTGCCGCGGGATGCGGCGGATCAGGCCCGCGCGCTCCTGTCCCGGCTCACCGGCGGAGGGAAGACACCGCCGTCAGGGCCGGTCCGGGGCGAGATGGAAACGGTCATGATGGAAAAGGTCGGGATCTTCAGGAACGCGAAGGACCTGAAAAGCGCCGAATCGAAGATGGGTGAGCTGCGGCAGAGGTGGCGGGAGCTTCGTGTGGGAGACCGGGGGAAGCGTTTCAACAGCGACCTGCTCGGCCTGCTGGAGCTGGGGAACCTGCTGGACCTCGCGCACGTGACAGCGGCGGCAGCCAGGGCGCGGACGGAGAGCCGCGGCGCCCACGCGCGGGACGACTATCCCGAGCGTGACGATGCGCACTGGCTGTCGCACTCCCTCGCGTGGCTGAGAGGTGACACGGTGATGCTGGGCGCGCGCCCCGTTGACGTTTCGTCGTGGGCGCCGAAACCTCGCGTCTATTGAAAAGGAGAGGCGAATGAAGATCGTGCTCCGCGTCAGGAGGTTCGACCCGGCTGTGGACTCCGAGCCGCGGGACCGGGACTACACGGTCTCCGCGGAGCCTGCCGAGCGGGTCCTGGACGCCCTCCTGAGGGTGAAGGAGGAGCAGGACGGCAGCCTGTCGTTTCGAAAGAGCTGCGCGCACGGGGTGTGCGGGTCGGACGCAATGGTGATTGCCGGCAGGGAGAGGCTCGCGTGCCGGACCCTCGTCCGGGACGTTGCCGCTGAGGACGGCGCGGTCGTCACTGTCGAGCCGCTGAAGCACTTCCCGGTGCAGCGCGACCTCGTTGTGGACCAGGGGACTTTCTTCGAGAAGTACCGTTCCGTGATGCCGTTCCTCGTGAACAACGAGCCCCCGGCGGACCGGGAGCGCATCCAGAGCCCCGAGGAGCGCGCCGCATTCGACGAAGCAACGAGCTGCATCCTTTGCGGCGCGTGCTACTCCGCCTGCCCGGTGTTCGAGAAGAACCCGGACTATATCGGTCCGGCAGCCATCGTGCAGGCCGCCCGGTTCGTCTTTGACAGCCGGGACAAGGGGCTTGCGGATCGCCTGGCCGTCCTGGACAGCCCCAACGGTGTCTGGGCGTGTGAAAACCATTTCGACTGCACCCGCGTATGTCCCCGGGGAATCAAGGTGACAAAGCTGATCAACGCGACCAAGCGCGCGGTGACGAAGTTCAAGGAAGGACATGCATGAAGCTGCATGAGTTCCAGGCAAAGGGGTTCCTGCGGGAGTACGGGATCCCCGTGCCTGAGGGAAAGGCGGCATCCACGCCGCAGGAGGCGCGCGGCATTGCCGGCTCCATCGGCTGCCCGGTGATGGTGAAGGCGCAGGTCCTCGTGGGCGGGCGCGGGAAAGCCGGCGGGGTGAAAATGGCAAACACCCCGGAGGAGGCGGAGGCCCGGGCGAAGGACATCATCGGCATGCGAATCAAGGGGATCGAGGTGCAGCGCGTGCTGGTGGCCGCAGCGGTGGACATTGCCGCCGAGTTCTACATCAGCCTTGCCGTCGACAGGGCCGGGAAGACGGTCCAGTGTATCGCGAGTGCCTCGGGCGGCATGGACATCGAGGAGATCGCCGCCACGCGGCCGGAGCGCATCGTGCGCTTTCCGCTGGACCCGGCGCAAGGCCCGGTCCGCGCGCAGCACTTCTCCAAGCTTGCCTCGGCCTTCTCAGGAGACGGCCTGCCGGAGCAGGCCTGGACGATCCTGGAACGGATGTATCGCCTGTTCTCGGAAAAGGATTGCTCCCTCGTGGAGATCAATCCCTGCGCAAAGACGCCGGCGGGCACGCTCATTGCCGCTGACGCCAAGGTCATCTTCGACGACAACGCCCTGTTCCGCCATCCCGAGCTTGAAAACCTCCGAAGCTCGGAGGAGTACGGCGCTGACGAGATGGACGCGCGGGCAAGCGGCCTTTCCTACGTGGGCCTGGACGGCACCATCGGGTGCATCGTCAACGGAGCCGGGCTGTCCATGGCCACCATGGACCTGATCAAGCACTTCGGCGGACGGCCGGCGAACTTCCTCGACGTGGGCGGCAGCTCCAATCCCGAGAAGGTGCTGAATGCGCTCCGCATCATCCTGAAACACCCCGGGCTGGAAGCCATCCTGATCAACATCTTCGGCGGGATCACGCGGTGTGACGACATTGCCCGCGGAATCCTCATGGCCCGGGAGCGGCTCTCCATCCCCGTTCCCCTGGTGATCAGGCTGATCGGGACCAACGAGGCGGAAGGCCGCGCGCTGCTCGACGGCGCGGGTATCGACGCCTACGAAGACCTCACCGAGGCGGTGAAGGGAGTCGTCGCAAAGGCCGCTTCGGCTGACGGAAAGGGCAGAGCATGAGCATTCTTCTTGGCGCTGACTCGCGCGTGATCGTTCAGGGCATGACCGGCCGGGACGGCTCCTTTCACGCGCGCTCCATGCGCGACTACGGCACGAAGGTCGTCGGCGGCGTGACGCCGGGCAAGGGCGGCCAGGACCTGGACGGGATCCCCGTCTTCGAGACCGTGGCGGAGGCCGTGAAGAAAACCGGCGCGGACTGCACGGTGATCTTCGTTCCGGCCCGTTTCGCGGAGGACGCGCTGCGGGAAGCCGCGGAGGCGCGCGTTCCGCTCGTCGTCTGCATCACGGAAGGCATCCCCGTCCTGACGATGGTCCGGGCGGTGCACTCCCTGTCAGACCACGGGTGCCGCCTCATTGGACCCAACTGCCCGGGTTTGATTTCCCCCGGCGCAGCGAAGGTGGGCATCATGCCGGGCCGCATCCACACCCCGGGAAGCATCGGGGTGATTTCCCGAAGCGGGACGCTGACCTACGAGGTGGTGTGGGCGCTCACGCGGGCCGGGATGGGACAGTCCACGTGCATTGGGGTGGGCGGGGATCCCGTCATCGGCACTGACTTCGTGGAGCTCCTCGATCTCTTCGAGAAGGACCCCGGCACGTCGGGGATCGCCCTGATCGGTGAGATCGGCGGGAACGACGAGGAGCGGGCCGCGGAGTTCATCGCCGGGAACATGAAGAAGCCGGTCGTGTCCTTCATCTCGGGCCGCACCGCCCCTCCCGAAAAAAGGATGGGCCATGCCGGGGCGATCATCTCGGGCGGAAAGGGCGGGGCCGAGCACAAGGTCGGCGCGCTGAAGGAGGCGGGGGTCCCCGTGGCCGACAGGCCGGACGAAATCCCGGGGCTCCTCTCCGCCGCCCTGAAAGGCCGCGTGGGGGCGGCAAAGCGATGAGCAACGGTTCTGTATACTCCTCGGTCAGCTTCTCCTGGCTGGAGGAGCTGCACGAGAAGTGGGCCGCGGACCACGGTTCCGTGGAGCCGCAGTG
>DATKLM010000219.1:0-11943 GCA_035542415.1 Spirochaetia bacterium | reverse complement strand
CCACGCCGAAGGGCAGGAAGGCGTTCGGCGGCCGTTTCTGCTCGGCCTCCGGGCTGAAGTGATCCGGATCGAACTGCTCGGCGTTCTCTCCCCAGATGGATGGATCGCGATGAAGCATCGGCGTGAGGATGAGAATGCTGTCGTCTGTCGAAATCGCATACTTTCCACCGATTATTGTGTCTTCACGCGGATAGCGGGCGAATGCCGGAGCGGTGGGCCAGAGGCGGAGGGACTCCTTGAGAACCTGTGAGATGTACCGAAGTCGGGAGACCTGCTCGAACTCCGTGAGCCCTGGCGCGCCGGGTGCCATGACGGACTCTACCTCGGCCCGGGCCCGGGCAAGGATCGCCGGGTTCTTCATGAGGAAGTACAGCGCAAAGGAGAGGAGCCCGCTCGTCGTCTCGTGGCCTGCAATCAGGAACGTGATGATCTGGAAACGAATGTTGAGATCATCAAGCCCCTGACCGCTCGATTTGTCCACGCCGTGCAGCATCAGCTCCAGCAGGTCGGGGCGCGGTGGAGATCCCCTGCGGCTGCGGCGCTCCTGGATGACCCGGTCCACCGTGGAAAAGAGAAAGTTGAGGTCCTTCCGGAACTGCCGGCGCTTTCCCGCCGCGAGCCACTCCTCGACCCACAGCCTCTGGGCGCGCTCCAGGCCTTCGCGAAGCGCCCGCAGCATGCCCGCCACAAAGGGGTGCTGTTCAGCGCTGGAAAGGGAATCGAAGCGGTAGTCGAACCCGCAGCGGGCAATCGTATCGAGCGTCAGACGGGTCATGTCCGCGGCCACGTCGAGCCCGGTCGTGCCGAGCCGTTCCCATTTCGTGACGAGCTCTTCCGCGATCTCCGTCATGATCGGAAAGTACGTGTGCATGGACTGGAAGCTGAACGCCGACACCAGGATGCTGTGCGCCTTCTGCCAGTTCGGTTCCTGGGTGCGCGCCGTGAAGAGCCCGTCGCCGCCGAGGGGCCGGAGCTTGGCCACCGCGCCTGTCACCCGCTTGTCGAAGCGTTTGTCCGAGCAGATTTCGTCCACGAGGGGGAACCCGGAGACGAAGATGGGACTCCTTCCAGGGAGCTTCAGCCGAAAGATCGGCCCGTATTGCCGCGCAAGGCGGATCAGGGACTGCACCGGGGCGACCCGGCCGAGATCAGGGGCGTTGCCGAGCAGAAAATGCGCCGGCGGCCGCGGGATTCCCTTTTGATGCTCAATACTCATGAGATCTCCAAAACGGCAGGAACGGTGGCGTTCTCTTCATCGCAGCGGACCCGGGAAACGTAGGGGCAAAAGTAGTGAGGGAGGAAGGCCGAGTCAACTTTTTTCGGCCGGCCGTTGCCGGCCGCTGTGTGCTCAGACCCTGTGGAGGATCTCCAGGGGGCGCGTCCGCGCCGCGCGCAGGGCGGGAATGTACGACGCGCAGGCGCAGAGCAGGAGCGTGGCTGCCGCGGCGGTCACCACGTCCGACGCGTTGATTCTGATGGGGATCGACTTCAGATAGTAGGCGCTGTTGAAGAGCGTGAACGTGCCCGGAGCCGGCGCCCCGGCTACGAATGCCGCCCGGACCAGGGACACGAGCTGGAGGAACCGGTTCACGATCCATTCGAGGCCCGCGATCACCTCGTTGATGTTCACCGCGACGAGGAGCCCGGCCGCGATGCCGGCCGCCGTGCCGAGAAGCCCCGTGGAGAACCCGGTGAGCAGGAAGGCACGGGAAAGAGGACCTTCGCCCACGCCGACGCTCTTGAGAATGCCGATATCCGATCGGCGCTCGAAAACGATCATCAGCACGGACGACGAGACGTTCACGGAGGCCACGAGCACGATCAGCGCCATGATGAAGAGGAGGAGGGCCCGCGTCGTGCGGAAGCTGGCCATGCGCGGGTACTCGATCTCCCGCCACGTGGCCACACGCGCGTTGTCGTGGAGCCGGGCGCCCACGGCGGAAGCGACTGCATCGAGGTCGCCGAAGGGCTCGCGCACCTTGATGCCGATCAGGACGCGCGAGGCCCGGGGGGAGAGAGCGCGGGACGCGAGCGACAGGGGCGCGTACACAAGGCTCTTGTCGAGCTCCTGGTAGCCGGTCTCGTAGATGCCGCCCACCACGAGCGGCGTGAGCCGGGCCGGACCGCTCATGTTCTCGCTGAACGTGGTGAGCAGGTTGACGTGGTCTCCGGGCGCAAGGCCCAGGCTCGCGCTGAGCGCGGCGCTCACGAGGAGGACGTTCGCGCTGTCGAGGCTCGCCGTTCCCGCCCGGATGGTGACGTTGGACCGGAATCCCGGGTCCCGGGAGAACACGTCCGGCGGCACGCAACGGACGCTGACTCCCGATGCCGAGCGCGCCGTCACCAGAAGGCCGGTGCCCTGGCGCTCCGGCACCGCCGCCGTGACGCCGGGAATGGCGGCAACCGCCGCGGCATCGTCCCCGAGATCCTGCGGCGAGGTGCCCGGCGCAAGAACGGCCTGGATGTGGTACGTGCCGACCTCGAGGAGCCTCGTGGTGATTCCTTCGATCATGCCGGTGGATACTTCCATGACGACGATGAGCGGGACGAGGCTGAGCGCGATCCCGACGGCCGACCCGCGAAGGTAGCGCGCCGTGCCGTCCCGCCCCCGGAGCATTCGCAGGCTGAGAAACAACACCAGCGGGGATCTCATGCGGGCGCCAGGACCCCACCCCGGAGAGCGAGCCTCTGGTCCGCCCGTGACGCGAGGTCCGCGTCATGCGTGACGACGATCATTGTCCGGCGGTGCTTTTCCACCAGTGAGAAGAGAAGCTCTTCCACCGTGGCCGCGTTCCGCTCGTCGAGGTTGCCGGTGGGTTCGTCGGCAAGGAGGAGGCGCGGCTCGTTGATGAGGGCGCGCGCCACGGCAACTCGCTGTCGTTCACCCCCGGAGAGCTCCACGGGCCAGGCGCCGGACCGTTTCTCCAGGCCGACCTCCGCGAGCAGGCGGCGGCCCCGCTCCCGCAGGTCCCGCGAGGTCTCCACGCCGAGCATGCCGGGGATGATCACGTTCTCCAGTGCCGTGAAGTCTTTCAGAAGGAAGTGGAACTGGAAGATGAACCCGATGTCGCGGCTGCGGTACCGGCTGAGCTGGTCCTCCTCCAGCCGCGTGACCTCGGTGTCTCCGACCACGATGGTCCCCGCGGTTGGCCGGTCCAGCCCGCCGATGAGGGCCAGCAGGGTGCTTTTTCCGCAGCCGCTCTCGCCGGTGATCGCGACCGTACGCCCCTCGTCGAGGCTGAGGTCGAGGCCGGTCAGGACTTCCAGCGGCTCGCCGCCGTTGTCGAACGTGCGCACGAGAGACCTCACGCTCACGAGGGGAACGGACGCACGCTCCGCGCCGCGCGCAGGGTCATTCATGCCGGAGCACCTCCGCCGGTCGAAACCCGGCCACTGCTCGGGACGCGGCCCATGCCGCGCCCGCGCAGGATGCAACCGCGAAGAAGCACACGAGAAACGCCTCGCTCGCAAGCACGTGCGACGGCACCGAAGAGAGGTAGAAGTAGGCCGGAGAGAAAATGGCGAAGCCCTCGGAGCCGCCGGCCGGGAAGAGCGTCACGAGCGCCCGCAGGACCCGCAGCACCCCGTTGACGACGGCCTCGATGAGGGAGAAGACGCTGCTCACGTTCACGGCGACCGCCAGCCCGATCACGAGGCCGCTGAGCGCCCCGAGGACGCCGACGAAAAGCCCGTCGAAGACGAAAATGGCCTGGATGGACCGCGGCGGCACGCCCACGGCCTTGAGCACGGCGATCTCCTCCATGCGCTCGAAGACGCTTCGCCGCAGCGAGTGGTACACGTTGAACCCGACGACGACGAAGATGAGGCCCACCAGCACCATCATCATGAGCTTTTCCATGAACAGCGCGTCGAAGAAGGAGCGGTTGTACGTCCGCCAGCTTTCGACCCGGTAGCGGGTTCCGCGCAGGAGCGGCTCGACGTCCGCGCGGGCGCCGGCGTCGAGAAAGCGGCTGCGGATCTTCACCCCGTATGTCCGCTCCAGGGAAGCGCCGCTTCCGTACAGCTCGTCCGCGGCGGGCAGGGATATGAACACGAGACCGAGGTCGAAGTCGTAGTAGCCCGTGTGAAAGACCCCGGTGACGCGAAACGCGTCCCGACGCGGCACCGGCCGTCCTCCCGCGCCCGCCGCGTAGGAGGTCAGGGTTACCGTCCCTCCCACCCGAACCGCGGTTGCGGCCGCGAGCTCCGAGCCGATGACGATGGAGCGGCTGGTCACATCGAACTCCCCTTCCCTCGGCTTGAGCATGCGGGCCTGCACGGGGTCCAGGGCAAAGAGGTCCGGCGGTACGGCCCGAATCACGCAGGCGCGCGGCCTCTGGAAAGGACCGTCGATGAGGGCCTGCCTCTCCACGAACGGCACCACGGCCGTCACGGACGGAAGGGCCCTGATGCGCTCGGGAAGTGAAGGATCAGGGGCTGGGGAGCTGTCGACGCTCGCCGCGGGGGCACACTGGAGATGGTAGGAGGAGATCTCGACGATGCTGTCGATGAAACCGAGCTGGAAGCCGTTCATGACGCCCAGCACCACGGTCAGCGTCATGACCCCGACGGCGATCCCAGCGACGGACAGGATGGAGGAGGCGTTCCCCGCCTCGCGCCTGCGAGTGCGGAAGTAGCGGCCGGCAACGAGGAGCGCGACGGAGAGCCTCACTCGAAGCTCCTCGTGCGTACAACCTTGCCGTCCGCGTAGACCTCCTCGCGGATGCGCCGGTCCCCGTCGAAGAAGGCCTTCAGGAACAGCTCGCCGTTCTCATAAAGCTCTTCCGTTCGGCTGCTTCCTGCGCCGTAGAGCGTGATTTTGGAGAGCGCTCCGCGGCGGAGGTACTCTTCCCGCGTCTTCTTTCCGGCGCTGTCCAGCGTGTACTTCCACTGCTCCAGGCCCGCCGCACTCCTTCGTTCTCTCCCGATCTCCCTTCCCTTCCCGTCCAGCGCGTAGGCGGTCTCCTCCGTGACCTTTCCACCCGCGGACATCGTCTCTGAAACGAGCCTCCCGTCCTTGTCGTACCGCCTCTCCGTCACCCGGCCCGAGCGCGGTTCCTTTTCAACGGACGCCGCGAGATGGTCAGTGTTTTCCCGGTATGCGAACTCCTCCGTCGAAGCCGCTCCGTCCTGGTCCCGTCGCTCCTCCTCGATCAGGCGGCCCCGGGTATCGTAGCGCGACACGAAGGTCGTATCCCCGATCCTGTTGCGCTCTTCCGACAACCCTGACGAGCCGGCCACGAACGCCGAGTCGCGGGAAACGACGTCCCCCTCGGTCCGCCGCACCTCGCGAAGACCGCCCCGCGTGGTGTAGAGGTAGTCCAGTGTATAGAGAGGAGTGCCGTCGGCGGAAAGAACGCGCATGCGGGAGAGCCGTGAGGCGGTGTATATCAGGACGGATTTCTGGCTGAGCGCCCCCCCTGAGTACTGCTCCTCCTGCAGCAGGTCGCCCGCGGGGGAGTAGATCCGGCGGGCGGTCATGGTGCTGCCCGCGAACTCCTTCTCCTCGGTCCCGCCTCCCGTTGTTTCAGTGGTCTCCCACCGCCGGGCTTCCTTCCCGCCGTCGAAAAGCCGACGCGTCTCTCCCCGGGGCGTTCTGCTGACGTCCAGCACCCACCGATACTCGTGGCGGCGATAGGATGCGATGGGCTCCAGCTGCATACCGAAGTCGTTGGATCGAAAGGTTGCCGCCTGCGCAAGCGCCGGAAGGACCGCAAGGATCGCCAGCGCGCCGACGATGGACGCTCTCATGAGTCACCGAGAAGGGAGGCGACGTAGAGGTCGGGATCGAAGATCTCCAGGTCTTCCAGCTTTTCCCCGGAGCCCACGAAGGAAAAGGGGATTCCGAGCTCGCGGCAGATCGGAACGATCATCCCGCCCTTGGCCGTGGAGTCTGCCTTGGTGAGAACGATGGAGTCCACCCCGACCGCCGCGTGGAAGGTCTCAGCCTGGGCCAGCGAGTTCTGTCCCGTGGTGGCGTCGAGCACGAGAACCTTCTTGTACGCGCCGGGGGCGATCTTCGAGGAGGCGATCTTGTCGATCTTGGCAAGCTCCTTGACCAGGGCTTCCCGGTTGTGCAGGCGCCCGGCCGTGTCCGCAATGACGAGATCCGCGCCGCGCGCGACGGCGCTGGAGATTCCGTCGAAGACGACCGCGCCGGGATCAGCCCCGGGGTCCTGGGCGATGACCGGCAGGGATAGTCTCTCCCCGAGGAGCTTCAGCTGGTCGATGGCTGCCGCCCGAAAGGTGTCACCGGCAGCGAGAAGGATCTTCTCGATTCCGCGCGCGAGCTTGAAGTGCCGGGCGAGCTTCGCGATGGTGGTCGTCTTCCCGACGCCGTTGACGCCGAGAACGAGGAGCAGGTTGACCGTTCCGGGCACGAGAGCGATTTCCTGTGACACGAGGTAGGCGCGAAGCTGCGCCCGAAGGGCCGCGCGAAGCCCTGCCCTCGTCGTGATGCGCTCTCGCCGCGCCGTCTCCCGCAGGGTCTCCACGCTTTCCGCGGCGGTCCTGACGCCCACGTCCGCCTCGATCAGCGCGTCTTCGAGGTCGGCGTAGAACTCCTCCCCGAACTCCGGGGAGCGAAACAGCTCCCGCAGCCTCTTCCCGAAGCCGGTCAACGCCATGGGCTTTCCCTATCCCGCGGTCCGGGTCGAGACCGAGACGTAGTAGATGATCTTGATGACCATCCAGGTGAAAAGAGACACGCTGAGGACGGTCCCCCCGACATAGCCTCCCCAGTACAGCGCATTTCCCAGCGCCTGGGCCTGCGCTGCCTGCGGGCCGCTTCCTCCCAGCTGCGTCACCCGCACGGCTTCGTCCAGAGCGAATGCATAGCTGAAAAAGGGAATGGGAAGGGTGAGCGCGAACCACGTGAAGGACGCATAGAAATCGTCCCGCGCCTTCTTCTGGATGGCATCCCGCGAGACGGAGTCCGGCAGGAGGGTAAAGGTGAGCTCCGACGGTGAACCCGCGCTGATCGAGAACGCCTGGTCGTAGAACCCGTTGGCGGAGAGAAGGACGCGCGTGCGCTCGAATGGCTTCTCCAGCGCGAGCGGCGTCTTTCCCTTCCACACCGATTCGATGTAGACATTCGCGCCGGGCGGCGTGGAAGAGATCACGAGATTGCCGCCCTGCTCCTTCTCCAGAGTGATGTCGAGCGAGGTTTCCTCTTCCGGCCCCAGCGTGACGGTGCGGGAGAGATCGAGGTACCCGGGCGCTGACACCCTGATCTCCCGCGCGCCCGGAGAAAGATAGAGAGCGGGGGTCTTTCCCGTTGCCGCGAGCTTCCCGTCGACGTACAGCGAGCTGTTGGGCGGGTCGGGCGCGAACGCGATGGACGACCAGGGCCTCCCGAGAAGCCGTCCCGAGATCTCCCGCCCGATCCCCGGCAGGGCGGAATACGTCTCCTCCCGGAGGTTCGCGTCGCGATAGGAGAACGTCACCGTGTCCCGCAGCGCATCGTATGCCCAGACGTCGAGCAGGATATAGCCCTGGACCTCGCGGATCGTCCCTCCGACCAGAAAGTCGAGCCCGTTCCGCGTACAGAAGACGCCGGCAGGGACCGCGGGCGGATCCAGGAGTTTGCCCGCCCCGGTTCCTTCCTTCACGACGAGCGGTTTCTGCTCAACGACCGTCACGCGCGAGATGTCGAGTGAAACCAGGAAGCCCCGCCGCTGCTGGGCTGCGCCGATCCTTGCATCCAGGGCGGCAAGCGACGATGCCGACGGAGGCGAGGTGTCGAGAAACTGCGCGTCCCGCTGCTGTCGAAGGTTCGTCATGGAGGTGGCAGCCGCCTCGACTTCTCGGGCAATGACGGCCTTCCTGAGGAGGTCCTGCTCCTCGGGCAGAAGGGTGTGGGTCGACACGCCCGCAAGCGCATTTTTCAGGAGCAGAGGAACGCTGGAGGACAGGTACTGGTTCTCCGGCGACAGTCCTTCCTCCCTGAAGACGGTGAAACCCACGACCCATGTATCCTTCTTGTCCACGGGGATCGAAAGGTCGGGAACATTGGGATTCGCGGGAGCACCTGTGGTTCCCGTCACCGGGGCCGCGGGTGCGCCGGTGGCCGGAGTGCCCGGCACCGTTGCCGTCGGTGTCGCTGCGCCGGTCGCGGCCTGGCCGAATGGGCTGGTCTGCCCCGCGAGGGGGACGAGCGGAGCGAGGATGAGAAGGGCGAGCAGCCGCGCCTGCTTCATCACGCGATGTCCAGCGCCTTCTTGAGCGCGGAAATCACCCGGTTGGGCTGAAAAGGCTTCACGATGTAGTCACGGGCGCCGAGCTGGATGGCCTGGACGATGAGCTTCTGCTGTCCCAGGGCAGAGCACATGATCACGCAGGCGGCCGGATCGATCTCCCGGATCTTCTTGAGAGCGGTGAGCCCGTCCATTCCCGGCATCGTGATGTCCAGGAGCACGGCGTCCGGCCGCGTATCGAGGTACCGCGCAATGCATTCCGCGCCGTCGGAGGCTTCGGCGACGACACGGAAGCCGGACTTTTCTAGTATGTCTCGCAGGACGATCTTGATGAAGGCGAGGTCGTCAGCTATCAGTACGTTGACCGCCATCTTTCTTTCCGAGCCACTGCATCTTCAGGTACTCTTCGATGAACGGATCGATCTCCCCGTCCATGACGGCCTGGATATTGCCCGCCTCGTGCTTGGTCCGATGGTCCTTCACGAGCGTGTAGGGCTGAAACGTGTAGGAGCGGATCTGGTTTCCCCAGGAGATGTCCTTTTTCTCCTGCGCAAGCTTCTCCTTCTCCTTGTCCCTCTCTTCCTTGTAGTACTCGTAGAGCCGTGACCGCAGCACTTTCATGGCGAACGCCTTGTTCTTGTACTGGCTGCGCTCGTTCTGGCACTGCACGACGATTCCGGTGGGCAGATGCGTGATACGAACCGCGGAATCGGTCTTGTTGACGTGCTGCCCCCCTGCGCCGCCCGCGCGGTAGGTGTCGATGCGCAGGTCCTCGGGCCGGATGTCCACCTCGATCGTGTCGTCGAGCACGGGGAAACAGAACACGGATGCAAACGACGTATGGCGGCGCGCGTTGGAGTCGAACGGGGAAATGCGGACGAGGCGGTGGATGCCCGTTTCCGACTTGAGATAGCCGTAGGCGTAGGAGCCGTTCACCTGGGCAGTGACGCTCTTGATGCCTCCCTCGCCCGCCAGGATGTCGATGATGTCCACCGTGTAGCCGCGGCGCTCCGCCCAGCGCGTGTACATGCGCAGGAGCATGGCCGCCCAGTCCTCGGCCTCCGTGCCGCCCGCGCCGGAATGGATGGTGACGAACGCGGACGAGGAGTCCGCCTCGTCGCCGAGGAGCTCGAGCACCTTCAGCTCGTCGAACTTCCGGGAGAGCGTTTCCCATGAGCGTCTGAGGTCTTCCTCCAGGGACTCGTCCTTCTCCTCCACGGCCATGCCCCAGATCCCCTGAAGGTCCCCGAACTCCGCGCGCAGCCTTTCCCACGGCTCGTAACGGCGCTTCAGATCCTTGAGGCGAGACAGCGCTTCCCCGGCCTTTTCCTTGTCGAGCCAGAAGTCCGGCTGGCTCGTTTCCTTCTCGATCCGGTCGATCTCCCCCTTCAGCTTGTCCGGGTCAAAGACCCCTCCAGGTTTCTTCGATCCGTTCCCCGAGGGTCTGGAGTTTCTGTTCGAGCTCTCCTAGCACGATGTCCCCTTTACGCCTTGACGATCAGCCGCCGCCACTTCTTCTCCTTGAGAATGGTGATGGCAAGCGTCCCCTCCACGGGGTACTGGTACAGGCGGATGCTGTCGTATGAGTCCGCGATGCTGTCGAGATCCTTCTTCAGCCGATTCAGCGCCGTCTCGGAGAGCGTCGCGCTCTCGAAGGCATCTTTCAGGACCTTCTTGAACCCGTACTGACCGAGCAGGCCGTGTGCCGAGCTTCGATGATCATCGCTGGCAAACTCGCACGCGACAGCGACAAACATTCTCCGGAGTGTACGCAAATGCGCCGGGAGTGTCAAATAGAGAAAAAGGAGATTTCTCTGGACAACGCGCTCCGTTGCGACAACAATGAGAGCGTGGGGAACCGACAACGGCGGAAGATGGCAGTATATTGCGCGCTGCTGGCGCTCATTGTCGCGCCCGTCCCTTCGTCCGCGCAGGAAGAGGAGATCTTTTTTCCCTTCGTTTCCCATCTCAAGACCGAAGTGTCCGCCTCCCAGGTGAAGCTGACCTGGAAAGATCCCCCGGGCATCCCGGGCCGGCTTGTCGTGTACCGCGGCCTGGAGGAGCTCACCTCGGAAAACATCAACAAGGCGAGGATCGTCGGACGAGTCGACGAAGGCGTTCAGTATTTCATCGATACTCCTCCGGATGCAGCGTCCTACTTCTACGGAATCATGGTGCAGACCACCGACGGCGAAACCCACGCGGTCCCCATCGACTTCCGCAACAAGACCATTGTCGGAGTATCAGTGCGCTCTCCTGCCTCGCAGCAGGAGGCCGCCGCCCGAGTCACCGGCATCAGGGCCGTGCCGGCTCCCGGGGGAGGCGGATTCGAGATCACGTTCCAGGTCTCCAACCAGGGAAGGGACCTGCTGATCTTTCGCAGCACCTCATCCATCGGCGTTCCGGAGGATCTCGTCAGCTCAACCACCGCGACGCAGCTCGACCCGGGCACCACCCGCACCATCGTCGCCGGGCTCCCCGGCGTTGACTACTGGTTCGCTGTGCTCGACGCGGAACTGTTCAAGCTCGGCGAGGCCCCGATTGCCCGGGGAGAGAACACCACGACGACTCCCGTCGAGCTTCCCGCGACGGGTGGATCAGTCCTTCTCCCTCCGGCGCCTCGCCGCGCGCAGCCGCTGCCCTCTCTGGACCTCATGGTGGCCGTCCAGACCGGGCGTCCCCTCGCATCCGCTGACGTTCCGGGCCTCCCCCGGGAACGGAAGGTCTCCCCCGCCACGGAAAAGGCCATCGCCGCGCTCCTGGCGCTTGCGAAGCGGCCCGCGCCGCCGGACCTTCAGCCGACCGTGCTGCCGGCAGATGCCACGCCGTCGCTCGACCGGGACACCGGCGTGCTGCAGGGAATCATCAAGGGGCCGTTCAACGGCGGGACGCTGGAGAAGCTGGAGAAAGACCTTCGGGGATTTCTGAGCCTGCACCGATCTCCTGCCGCGGAAGCCCGGGCCCACTTCTACCTCGGGCAGGCGTACTTTTTCGACAAACGGCCCCGCGACGCACTCCTGGAGTTCCTGCTCGCGGAAGACTCCTATTTCCACGAGAGCCAGCCGTGGGAAGATGCGTGCTTCGGTCAGCTGGAAAAGCTAGACTGATCGATCCTGCGTCTTTTCGAATCCCAGGCTGAGATGATTTTCCCACGACTCCCCCGGCCGGAGGGAAAGGTCCCACAGCTGGACGAGGCAGTGAGACTGGAACACCGGGGGCTGATCCTCCGCGCCGGGAACCGCCGTCTCCAGCGGCATGCCCCAGAAGCGGAACGCCTTGGCGGAGGAAAGCGTGATGGAGACCTCGTTCCGGACGTCGCGGACGAGCAGGCCCTGGACCCCGTCGATGTCCTGCCGCTCCGAGCCGATCTCCGTCGTGCGGTCCTCATCGAGAAGAAAGAAGCGGCCGCACTCCACGGACCGTTCCGCCAGGGAGACGTTCATCTCCACGCCGAACCTCGCGGAGAAGTTGCTCGCCGCGAGGTTTGTCACCTTGTAGTAGACGTCGATGGACCGGGGACGGAACACGAATCGCTTTTCGATCCGGGCGCCGTGGGCCTGACCCGCTGCGGAGACGGCCCCAGTCCGGCGCAGGAGAAGCTCGGGCAGGGTCCGGTTGAGCTCGACCAGATCGTACGGCTCCCCGAGGAAGTCCCCGGCCTCCTCGTATCGCCCAAGATGGAAATCCTCGATTGAGTATGGCGTACCGAAAAAGTGGTCGAGAAACGCCTTCCGCGCGTAGCGCGGGG
>DATKLM010000218.1:0-8580 GCA_035542415.1 Spirochaetia bacterium | reverse complement strand
AAGTACGCGGACACCGCGATCCCGGCTCTCCTCGCCATGCTGACGGGGACCGGAAGCCGCGCTTCCTCCCTGCGCGCCTACCTGATCGGCGGGGCAAAGATGTTCCCTATCGCTTCAGGGGGGATCGGCTCCATCGGGGATCAGAACGTGTCGACGGCCCGCCGGGTCCTCGAGGAGGCCTCCGTCCCGATCGTGTTCGAGGACACCGGAGGCACCCGGGGCAGGACCGTGATATTCGACAACGCCAAGGGCGAAGTCGCGGTGCGTTCGCTCGCTCCCACTGTCCCGGCGGGAGGCAGGGCGTGAGCGTGTCGCTTCCTTCTCTCGGGAGTCCCATCATTTCCGACGCGACCTTCAACGATTTCCGCGCGCTCATCCGCGAGAAGACCGGCATCCACATGCGCGACGGAAAGCAGATCCTTGTTTCCAACCGCCTGCGCCGGAGGCTTGCGGCGCTGCACCTGTCGTCCTTCGAGGAATACTATCGCCTGCTCGTTTCGGGAGCCGCGGGGGACGAGGAGCTGCACAACTTCATCGACGCGGTGAGCACCAACGAAACCTACTTCTTTCGCGAGATGAACCATTTCACGGTGTTGCGGAAGATCGTTCTGCCTGAGATCCTGCAGCGCAGCAGCAGGATCCGCATCTGGAGCGCCGGGTGCTCCACCGGTGAAGAGGTATACACGCTGCGGATCGTTGTGGATGAAACGCTCTCGGAGGCTGGGCGCGACGGTGCGGAGGTCAGCATCGTCGGCACCGACATCAGCACGGCCGCGATCGCAAAAGCGCAAAAGGGCCTCTACAACGACCGCGCGCTGCGCCTGGTCCCGTCGGCCACGCTGGAACGGTTTTTCTTCCCGTCGGGAGATGCAGTCCGCCAGATCCGCGATGAGGTGCGCTCCCGCGTGGACTTTCGCGTCCACAACCTGTTCAAGGATCCTCCCCCCGGCCGCCCGTTCGATATCATCTTCTGCCGCAACGTGATGATCTATTTCAACAAGGAGACGCAGGCCGTGCTGGTGGACGGGGTTTTCGCGGGCGCCCTGGATCCCCAGGGGTACCTGTTCATCGGTCACACGGAATCGTTGAGCGGGTTCAGCCGGACGTTCCGCTACGCCGCGATGCTGAAGGCGCCCGTGTACCGTATGATCGGGCAGGCGCTCGGCCGTCAGGAGGGGAAATCGTGATCCGTGTCATGGTCGTCGACGATTCCGCCCTCGTGCGCCGGATCGCATCGGACATCCTCTCCTCCGACCCCGAGATCGTCATTGCGGCCACGGCTGCCAACGCAGAGTTTGCCCTCCTGAAGCTCGAACGGGAGCGCCCCGACGTGATCACCCTCGACCTGGAGATGCCCGGGATGGGCGGCCTGGAGGCGATCCGCCGGATCATGATCGCCCGGCCCACCCCGATCATCGTGATGAGCGCTCATGCCCAAAAAGGCGCGGAGCTCACCCTCGCGGCGCTGGAAGCCGGTGCCGTGGACTTCGTTCTCAAGCCCTCCAATTCGCTTTCCGGCGGGATTCCCGCCATCGCGCGGGAGCTCATCGCAAAGGTCAGGGACGCGGCCCGTATCGTTCTGCAGCCGTCGGCGGGCCCCGGCATCCCGCTCGAGGGCTCCTCGGGCGGCGAGGCGGCCGCTGCCCCGGTTTCCGCACCGATTGCCGCTCCCGCCGCCTCCTCTGCCGTCAACGGCTGCGACCTGGTGGCTATTGGCACGTCGACCGGGGGACCGGTCGCCCTCAAGACGGTTCTCACCCAGCTTCCTGGAGACTTCCCCGTGGGCATCCTCGTCGTCCAGCACATGCCGCCGGTCTTCACGAAGGCGTTTGCCGACCGGCTCGACCAGTGCTGCGCTGTCCGAGTGAAAGAGGCGGAAAACGGCGATGCCGTCCTGCCGGGCAGAGTGCTCATTGCGCCGGGCAACTGGCACATGACGGTCTCCCGTTCGGGCGCCGAGTCCCGGGTGCTTCTCACTCAGGGAGACGCGGTGAACGGTCATCGCCCTTCGATCGACGTGCTCATGCGGTCCGTGGCGCGCGAGTACAGCTCACGCGGCGTCGGCGTCATCATGACGGGAATGGGCAGGGACGGCGCCGAGGGACTCCGCGAGCTGCGGGCGCGCGGCGGGTACGTCATCGCGCAGGACAGGAGCAGCTCCGTCATTTTCGGAATGAACAAGGAAGTCGTACAGAACGGGGACGCTCACGAGGTGGTGCCCGTCAATGCGATTGCACTGCGGCTGCTGGCCTGCGCGCGCAACGGGGCCGCGACACGCAGCGCCGTCTGAGCCGGCGAACGGGGAGACACACACGAGGGGTTGTCGGCATGAAACTGGATGAGCGATACAACCTGGAAAACATGAGAAACAGGGCGGAGGAGATGGTCTTCAGCGCCATCGAGAAGCAGATCGAGAAGGGCGGAGACATGTGCACCTGCGAGGAATGCGTTCTCGATCTCGCCGCATGGACGCTGAACCACGTGAAGCCGCAGTATTACACGTCGCTTCTCGCGCCCCTGACTCCGCGCCCGGAGACGGAGCGCGCCCTTGCGGTGGAGATCGAGCTTGCCCTGGCCTCCGGGCTGAAGAAGCTCAAGAGCCACCCCCATCACGGCTAGGAGGGGAGCAGGAGTTTGAAACATCATCTTCCAGCGGGCATAGAATCAAGCTCATCCAGGGCGGGATGCACGCGATAAGCTGAAAGGGAGGTGTAGGATATGGACGCACTGACAGACAAAGTGGACACGCGGGGCGAGCTTCGCCAGTTCATCAGCTTTTCCGTCGGGGACGAGGAATACGGTCTTGAGCTCCTGCGGGTGAAGGAAGTGATCCGCGTGCGGGAGATCACCTGGTTGCCGAAGGCGCCCAGTTTCGTGAAAGGGATCATCAACCTGCGGGGAGACGTCATCCCGATCATCGACCTGCGGGACAAGTTCGGCCTCGAGGCAAAGGAGGCCACGGCGCATACCCGGGTCATCGTGGTCGAGGTGGAGGGGAAGCTGATGGGCATGGTCGTCGACTCGGCCAGCCAGGTCGTGCGCATCCCCGCGGACCAGATCGACCCGCCGCCGGTTTTCGGCGCGGTCTCCCAGGAGTTCATCACCGGTGTTGGAAAGATCGACGACAAGCTGATCGTCATTCTGAACAGCGATGCCATCCTCACGACGGAGGAAAGAGCACAGCTGGGTTCCGTGCACGAAGCAGCGCGCGGAAGGCAGGCCTGAGGCCCAAACCCCCATGAGCACCGGCGCGCCCGAACCACTCCGCCTTGGAGTCGAGGCCATCACGACGACTCACCGGATCCAGGAGCCGGCTGTTCGTGCGGTCGTGCGGGAGACGCTCGGGAAACCGTATGAACCCCGCGACCTCCTGCGATGCGTGCGGCGCGTTGCCGCCAGCCGGGGATGAGGCCGAAAGCAATGGGCGGGGAGCTGAGGATCCTCTACATCGAAGACGACCCCGGGCTCGCGAAGCTGGTCCAGGCGAAGCTCGCCCCGGAAGGATACCAGGTGGACAGCGCGATCACCGCGCGGGAAGGGCTGGCGATGTTCGACGATGCCATTCACGACCTGGTCATCGTCGACTACCATCTCCCCGATTCCAATGGGCTGGAGGTGCTGCAGACCCTGGTGGCGAGAAAGGCCGGCGTGCCCGTGATCATGGCGACAGGCGTGGGAAACGAGGAAGTTGCCGTACACGCAATGAAGCTCGGCGCGGCGGATTACATCCACAAGGAGAGCTACGACAAGTTCTTCAGCCTGCTGCCTTCGGTGATCGAGAGGGTGATCCGCCAGGCGGAGATCGGCCGGCAGAAGCTTCGCGTCGAGGCCGACCTGCGCGAAAGCGAGGAGAGGCTGCGGTCCATTCTCATGTCCATGGACGATGCCGTGCTGGTCACCGACAGGGCCGGCCTTCTTGTGGCCTCCCGCGCGCCGTCGGGCTCCGCCATGGCCGCCCCCGAGTGGAGGGGCAAGACCTTCACCGAGGTTTTCCCCGAGGCCGTCGCGGCGCGCTTCCAGGCGGCTTTCACCGCGGTTCAGTCGTCGCAGGGGGTCGAGCAGTTCGACTACAGCGTCGCGATCGGTGATGTGCAGACGTGGTACAACGCGAAAGTCTCTCCCCTCAAGGATGACCACGGGACCTTCGCGGGGGTCACCATCGTGGCCCGCGATATCACGGCGCGCAAGCGCGCGGAGGACCGCCTCACCTTCGCCATCCAGGCGGCGGACGCGGCCAACAAGGCCAAGTCGGACCTCCTGGCGGGAATGTCCCATGAGCTGCGCACACCGCTCACGGCGATCATCGGGTATGCCGAGATCCTCGCCTACGAATACTTCGGGCACCTGAATGAGAAGCAGAAGCAGCAGATGGACGTGATTCTGCAGGCGTCGCATCACCTGCTGGATCTGATCAATGACATCCTCGACATCTCGAAGATCGAATCGGGAAAGACTGAGCTGGAGCGTTCGACGGTGCAGATGGGATCTCTCATCGAGCGCCCCATGACGCTGCTGAAGGAAAGCGCCGATCGGCGCCGCATCTGCCTCCGGTCCCATGTGCCGGCAGACATTTCCGGCCTCGAGGTGCGCGTCGACGAGAGGCGGCTGACGCAGGTGCTTTTCAACCTCCTGTCCAACGCAATCAAGTTCACCGCCGATAATGGCAGCATCGATGTCGACATCGGGAGGCGCGGCGATGACCTCGAGGTCAGCGTCACGGACACGGGAATCGGCATCCCGGCCATCGAGCTGGACAGGATCTTCGACTCCTTCTACCAGATCAAGCGGGGCGGGACGGCGAAAGAGCAGGGCTCGGGGCTGGGGCTTTCCCTTTCGCGCAAGCTGGTCGAGCTTCACGGGGGAAGGATGTGGGCCGAGAGCGAAGGCGAAGGGAAAGGCAGCCGGTTCGTTTTCACGCTTCCGCTGCGCGGCTGACCAGTTCATCGAAAGCTAACAGTCAAGCGGTAGTCTGAGCCCGTGAAGAAGGTGCTCTTTCTCTGCGTTCACAACTCGGCGCGCAGCCAGATGGCTGAGGCATACCTTCGCAAGTTCGCGGCGGGAGAGTTCGAGGTGGACAGCGCCGGGCTGGAGCCGGGGAAGCTCAACCCCTTCGTGGTTCGCGCCCTTCGGGAGGAGGGCATCGACATCGCGGAGAAAAAAACACAAAGCGTCTTCGACCTTCACAAAGCCGGTCGGAGCTATGACATCGTGGTCACGGTGTGCTCGGCGGCTGCCGCCGAGCGATGTCCGGTATTTCCCGGCCGCGCCCGAAAGCTGCACTGGCCTTTCCCGGATCCCGCCACATTCACCGGCACGGACGATGAAATCATGGCACGGGTGCGCGAAGTGCGGGATGCAATCAGGGAAAAGGTGACGGAGTTCGCCCGGGACGCCGCCCGCGAGAGCTGAAGCGGGCCACTACCCGCAGCAGCCGCCTTTGCGCCCTCCGCCGCAGCTGCAGTCGGGGCCGGTTCCCCGAAGCATTCCGCTGATGACGGCCGTGGCGCAGCCGACGCCGGCCCGGACCGTGATTGCCCCCGGTTCGCAGTTGTTCGCGCAGGCGCCGCACTCCATGCAGGCGGCCCGGTCGGCGATCCACGCCTTTGCATCCGTCATGACGAACACCTCGTGCGGGCACACCTCGATGCACCGCCCGCAGCCGTTGCACAGCTCGCCATCCAGCCTGAGCGTCTCCCCGTTTCGAATGTAGGTCATCCTCATGGTCTAAACCCCCAGGTATCTCGATGCCGCAAGCAGCCCGCCCCCGATCGCCGCAGAGACGATCATCGGTATCACGCCCCGGCGCACTTCCATCTCCGCTCCCGCCTGGCAGGTGAACGTCGATGCCCCCGTGAATCCCATTGCGAGGAAGGAGGCGACGGGCGCGGCGACAAGGATCAGAGCCAGCGATCCGACGATGCTCGCGCTCGCAGCGATGGATGCCGTCAGGCCCCATGCGATTCCGATCAGGGCGCCTTTCAGAGAGAAGGCCCGAAAAGGAAGGACGGGCAGGAGAGCCGGGAAAAAGACAGTTCCCACCAGGACGGCGCCGATCAGAGGCAGCAAAACGCTCAGCAGCCTCGCGGGAAAGCCTGGACCGAAGGGAATTGCCAGGAGCACCGAGGCGGCCGTGATCCCGAGAAGAAACGGCCACGACTGAACAAGCTCGATCGGTGCAACGGCCATGCGATCCGCAAATCGAAACTCAACGCGTCTCATGGCGGCGTTTTTCCGCAAGCCGCTGGAAACAAAAGCAGGCAGATCCCGAGCCCGAACGGGACCGAAAACGACCCGCCAGCCGGTTGCCTCCCTGACTTCCGGTGCCGAGACCCCGGTCGCGCCGAGCTGCGGCAGAATCAGCGTCCGATGGGAAACGATTTCCCCCGGCCGAAGGGACAGCAGCTTCTGCTCGAGCTCCCGGGTGCCAAAGGTCCCCTTGCCGGCCGCGCACCAGACGTTGATCCCGCGCGTGTCCAGAACGAGGATCCAGGCGTCCAGGGCCGCGAGCTCGGCGCGGAGCCTGTCAAAGCTCAGCTTGTAGTTTGCCGTCACCAGCAGGGGTGATTCCGCGTTTGGCGCCCCGACAGCATAGAGCCCCGGTTGGATGGAGTACCTGTTCCTTCCGATGCCCCAGCGGACCTTCCATCCCCCCAGGATGTCACGGGGAGAGAGTCGGGCCGGGACGACAGGGATGCGCCTGCCGTCAGCCTCGATGAATCCGTTCGCCTTCAATTCCTGCACGGGTTGCCTTCTTTTCTTCGCAAATCCCTCATCGCTTCGCCGATGAGAGCCACGGACTCTATCACCGCCTGCCTCTTGTCGTCGCTGATGGAGTCCAGCAGGCTCGCGTAGAACCGATCGCACAGCGCGTTGATGGAATCCGCCTTGGCTCTTCCCCCCTCGCTCAGCCGTATCACCTGCTGGCGCCTGCTCGCCGGGTCGGTCTGCCGGTGAAGCAGGCCGGCTCGGTACAAACCGTCCACCGCGCGGCTCAGCGTGCTCTTGTCCAGCTCCAGGGCGGATGCCAGCTCCGTGACACTGGTTTCTCCTCTCAGCTCGACCTCCAGCAGCAGATGGCATTGCGCCACGGTCACGCCGCAGCACCCCGTCTGGGAGGCGAGAGTAAGCTCGATCTCGCGCTCCAGGACACGCAGATGCTTGCGGAAGCTCCGTACCCCGGCCCGCTTCACCACGCCTCCCCTGCCGCGTATGAAAGTTGTAAGACGAAACAATTGTATTCCACAACTGAATCCGCGTCAAGCCCTCGAGCGGCCCTCCGCGTCAACGCGCGCTACCCGCGAATCTTTTTTGCCAGCTCCACCGCGGCTTTGCAGTTGTCCCGGATCTGCGCCCATTTCTTCTCCGCGATTGCTTCCCGGGAGGCAATCCAGGTTCCGCCGACGCAGGCCACCACCTCCACAGCCAGGTAGTCCGGGAGGTTTGTCGTGGTGACTCCGCCCGTGGGCATGAACCTGACTCCCGTATGAGCGTAGGGGGCGGCGAGGGCCTTGATCACTTTCAACCCGCCGAACGCCTCGGCGGGGAAGAACTTCAGCAGCCGGGCGCCAAGTGCCAGGGCCTGCTCGACCTCGGAAGGAGTCACCACGCCGGGGATGAAGGGCAGGCCGATCTTGCCGGCCTCAAACACGACATCAGGATTCAATCCCGGGGCCACGCCGAACCTGGCGCCCGCGTCCTTCGCGCGGCGCAGGTTCTCCACGCTCAGCACAGTGCCTGCTCCGAGGATCACCGACGGCCTCTCCTTTGCGATCCTGGCGATGACCTCCGCTGCCGCCGCCGTGCGGAATGTTATCTCCGCGACCGGAAGACCGCCTTCCATGAGGGCATCGGCAAGCGGGATGGCCGATTGCGCATCGTCAATCGCGATGACTGGAACAACCACGTGCTTTCGCACAACGTCGAGAACATCACCACTGCTCACGTCTCATCCTCCTGACAGAAGCGGAAAAAGAGCGATCTCATCGCCATCGTGCAGCTCGGTCTCGAGGGCCTGTGGGGACTGGTTCCATCCCCGGCCATTCAGCGTGCACATCAGCGTCGGGCCGGGCGCCACGATTCCGTACTTTCCCGCGAGCCACTGGGAAATATCCCGCAGCCGGGTCCCGCCGGGAAACCGCACCTCGTCCATCCGGGTGTGCGTCGTGTCCCGAAGCCCCGACAGGTAGCGGATGCGGACGGTGACCTCCGTCGCCGTCACGAGAGGATCTCCGAGAGGCCGAGCCTGTTCTTCGTCTGCTCTGTGACAACGCCGTCAGCATCCCAGCCGCGAAGCCCATAGTAGTCGTTCAGCATCACATCGTACATCTCGGCGGTGAGGATGCGACCCTTTGTCGGACCGCTGGGGATGGTCTCCCTGGTGATGCGATCCGGGAGAAGGTCGTCCTTGCGTCGGATGCCTTCACGATTGAGGATCATCCGCTCCAGGCCGTAGATCCTCTCGGCGATGTCCATGAGCTGCGGCGTGAAACCGTATCCAGTGACCGCCTCCAGCACATCCCCGGTGGGTTTCTCCGAGAAGCCGAACGCTCCGCGGACCACGGTGCACATCCCGATGCTGTC
>DATKLM010000217.1:0-13232 GCA_035542415.1 Spirochaetia bacterium | reverse complement strand
ATTTCGGTCCTTCCGGTGATGATTCAGCGCTCTCGGGTGTTACATATTCTATCACTTTCAATATTCATCTATTTTGTTTTCTGTCAAGTATTGCTCTTTTCTATTAGAACCTATCTCTTTGCTGTTTCATTTTCTTGTTTTCTGCGCTTTCGTTGCCTTGACGCCTGAGGAAGACCCGTGGTAGGATGAAATCTCCAAAACATCACGACGTTACTATGAATTGACTCTCGGGTGAGGTCCCGGCGCATGGAGCGTACCATCCCACGCTATCTGTGGGTCCACAATTCTCTGAAGAACCAGATCGAGATCGGCGAATACAAGGTCGGTGAGAACCTTCCGCCGGAGCCCGAGCTTCAGAAGGCCTTCCGTGTCAGCAGGACGACGGTGCGCAAGGCCGTGGAGATGCTCGCGCAGGACGGGTTCGTCTACATCCGCCAGGGAAGGGGAACGGAGATCCTGGACTTCAAGGCGACACAGAAGCTCCAGTACGTCACCTCTTTTTCCGAGACGCTTCGCGAAAAGGGCTTCACCGTATCCCAGGCCGATGTCAGGGTGGACATCACACCCGGGCCCCGGCACATCACCGAAGAGCTGAAGACTGAAGCCGGCGCTCCGCTCGTGAGGATCGAACGGGTCACGCTGGCCAACGGCGTTCCCATCGCCCTCATGACCAACTACCTCGTGCCCGAGCTCGCCCCGGGAATCGAGAAGAAAGTCTCCGGAATGGACTCCCTGTACTCGTTCCTGGAGTCCGAGTACCACATCGTCATTGAGGCTGCCACGGACTACATCTCGGCGCGCCAGTCAAACGCGGAGGAGGCCCGCCGCCTGCAGATACCGCGGGGCGCACCGCTCCTGGTGGTGCGCCGCATCACCCACAGCGGAGGACGGCCGGTGGAAGTCGCCATCCTCCTCGTCATCGCAGACCGGTACGAGTACTGCGTGCACACGAGAGACCGGCCCCGAGGAAGGAAGACATGAAACTGAGCGCAGAGGCCGTGGCCCGGCTGATCGACATCAGCGCCGTGCAGGCCCCTCATGGAGAGAAGGAAATCAAAGAGATGGTGAACGCGGCGCGGAAGCACCGCTTCATTGCCGTCCATGTTCTGCCGTGCTGGGTGCCGTTCCTCAAGGCGGAGCTGGCCGGCAGCCCCGACATCATGGTCGGTGCCCCGGTCGGGTTTCCCGGCGGCGGCCATCGCACAGACATCAAGGTGGCAGAGGCGAAGATGCTTGTGCGGGACGGCGTGCACGAGATGGACATGATGCTGAATGTCGGGAAGCTGCGCTCGGGCGATCTCTCGTACTGTCGGGAGGAGATCCGCGCGGTGGTGCAGGCGGCCGCTCCCATCCCCGTGAAGGTCATCCTCGAAGTGCACTACCTGGACCGGGATCAGATCAGGCAGGCCTGTGACGCGTGCATCGACGCCGGGGCCGCGTTCGTGAAGACGGCCACCGGCTGGGCTCCGAGCGGCGCCACGCTGGACGTCGTGCGGTTCATGACGTCCCACGTGGGTGATCGGATCAAGGTGAAGGCCGCGGGCGGGGTCCGCTCCCTGGACACCGTGGTGAAAATGCTCCGCATGGGCGTGGCCCGGTTCGGCATCAACCTCAACACCGCGGTGGAGATCGTGCAGGCCACTGCCGCCCTTCCGGGCGGCTGTGTGGAGGTCTAGGGGGCGGGCATGGCGAAGAAGATCATTGCGTACGATCTGGGCACCGGCGGAAGCAAGGCGTCCCTGTACGACCTGGACGGCGCCTGCCTTGCGAGCACGTTTGTCTCCTATGAGACCATCTATCCCAATACCGGCTGGCATGAGCAGAAGCCCGAGGATTGGTGGAAAGCCGTCGTGGAAAGCACTCGCCGGCTGCTCGCGGAGAGCCGGACTCCGGCCTCCGACATCCACTGCCTCGCCATTTCGGGACAGAGCCTTGCCGTGATCCCGCTGGACAAGGGCGGAAAGCTTCTGAGGGACGCCATCCCGATCTGGTCGGACACGAGGGCGGAGAAGCAAACCGCAGCTTTCTTCACGAAAGTAGATCCCGCGCGGTGGTATATGACCACCGGCAACGGCTTTCCTGCGCCCTGCTATTCCGTTTTCAAGATCATGTGGTACCGGGACAACGAGCCCTGGTTCTCACGGGTTCACCGCGTCATTGGCTCCAAGGACTACATCAACCTGAAGCTGACCGGGCGCATCGTGACTGACTACTCCTACGCGTCGGGGACGGGCGTCTACGACCTCACGGGATGGAAGTACAGTCCGGAGTTCATCACCGCGAGCGGTCTTCCGGCCGAGATCTTCCCGGAGATCGTGCCCTCAACCGAGATCATCGGCTCGCTGGGCGCGGAGGCCGCGGCGGAGATGGGGCTTCCCCAGTCCGTCCGCGTGGCATGCGGCGGGGTGGACAACTCCTGCATGGCGCTGGGGGCCCGGAACGCGGCAGAAGGCCGGGTCTACACGTCCCTGGGATCCTCCTCCTGGATCGCCGTCTCGTCGAAGGAGCCGGTCCTGGATGCCGCGGCCCGGCCGTACGTGTTCACGCACGTGGTGCCGAAGCTCTTCACGTCCGCGGTCAGCGTCTTTGCGGGCGGCAGCTCGCTGCGATGGATCCGGGACCTTCTCCAGGGAGAGTCCTATGACGCCCTGACGCAGCTCGCCGCCTCCTCCCCCGTCGGAGCGAACAAGCTTCTGTTCAATCCCAGCCTTGCCGGAGGAAGCTCGCAGGAGCCCAGCCCCCATATCCGCGGCGGATTCGGCGGCATCGACCTGCGGCATACCCGGGCGGACGTCGTGCGCGCGGGCATGGAAGGCATCGCCATGAACCTCGGGGCGGTCCTGGAGGTGCTGCGCAGATTCGTTCCCCTTTCCGGGGAGATGCTCATGGTGGGCGGCGGAAGCAAGAGCAAAGTGTGGCGGCAGATCTTTGCCGACGTCTACCGCATGGACTGCGTGAAGACGAACGTGGACCAGGAGGCCGCAACGCTGGGTGCGGCCGCGGTGGCTGCCGTGGGGGCCGGGCTCTGGAAGGGCTTCGACAAGGTCGACGAGGCGCACCAGGTGCAGGGCGTGGAGAAACCCATTGCGCGCAACGTGGAGATCTATCGGAAGCTGGCACCCGCCTTCGAGCTGATGCGGAAGAATGAAGCGGCTCTCGGGGAGATGCTGCACGGAATAGAAATCTGAAGCACGGGCGCAGCCCGTGCGAACGGGAAGCCAACAGGAGGCTCACATGAAAATCGGCTTGTTCACGGCAACGTTCCTCGACAAGAAGATCGACGAGGTGTGCGCCATGGCGGCGGGCCTTGGCTACGGGGCCATCGAGGTGCCCGCTTTTTCGGGCAACCCGCACCTGGATATCGAAGAGGTGGCAAAGGGCTCCAACGCAAAGACATTTCAGAAGATGGTGAGCTCTCATGGCCTCATCATCTCCGCGCTTGCCAACCACCCCGAGGGACAGATCGTGCTGGGACCTTATGGGAAGGACACGGATGGCATCTGCACGGGAACCAAGGAGGAGAAGATCAAGTTCGGCACGGAGCGCATGATCAAGACCGCCGCGGCGGCGAACGCCCTGGGCGTTCCCGTGGTGACCGGGTTCCTCGGCTGTGAGAACTTCGGGCGCTTCTTCCCCTGGCCGTACTCCAAGGGCTGGGCGGATATGGAAAGCGAAATGGTGGAGCGCTGGGGGAAGATCCTGGACAAGTTCGCGGAGTACGGCGTGAAGTTCGCGCACGAGCCGCACCCCAACGAGCTTGCCTACGACGTGGACAGCGCGCTGCGCGCCGTGGAGCTCCTGGGCAATCGCAAAGAGTTCGGATTCAATTTCGACCCGGCCAACCTGATCTACCTCGACATCAACGTGGAAAACTTCATCGACCAGCTCAAGGGCCACATCCTCCACGTGCACGCCAAGGACGGAGAGGTCGTGGAGCACAACGTGAAGCGCTCCGGCCGCATCCCGCAGGGAGACTGGCAGAGGCTGGGCCGCGGGTTCCGCTTCCGCATCCCCGGCTGGGGCTCGGTGCCCTGGAAGAAGGTCATCACGGAGCTTTCCATGATCGGCTACGACTACGTGATGAGCTACGAGCATGAAGACGTCACGATGAGCCGGCAGGACGGCATCACCAAGACAATCGCGTACCTGAAGCCGCTCCTCATCGATAAGCCGTACGAGGGCCGGCACGACGTGCTCTTCGCGTAGCCCGCGAAGTGAAAGGAAGGAATTGATATGGCGAAAACGATGAAAGCAGCGGTGGTGGAGAAACCGGAGAAGCTGGTGATCAAGCAGGTCCCCGTTCCCGAGATTTCGGATGACGAGGTCCTCATCAAGGTGAAGTACACCGGCATCTGCGGCACGGACTGGAGCATCTACACCGGCAAGTATTCCGCGGACAAGCTGCCGCTGATTCCCGGGCACGAGTTCTCCGGAACGATCGCGCAGGTCGGGACGAAGGCGCGCAACCTCGAGGAAGGGGACCGGGTCACGGCGGACATCAACATGTCCTGCGGCACCTGCTTCTACTGCCGCCAGGGCCAGAAGCTCATGTGCCGGGACTTCCACCAGCTTGGCATCCACGTTGACGGCACCTACGCGGAGTACGTGAAGGCCCCGTGGGAGCAGGTCCACAAGCTGCCGGACAACCTCAGCTTCATGGCCGGCGCGTTCATCGAGCCGGTGTCCTGCGTGATCCACTCTTCCAAGGCGGCCATGGTGACCCACGGCAGCTCGGTGGCGGTCATCGGCAGCGGTCTGGGCGTCCTGCACGGGCTCATGGCGCGCCTGCGCGGAGCGGCGCCGGTCATCGTCATTGGCGACAATGCCCGGCGCCTCGGCATTGCCAAGGAGTTCGGCGTGGACGTCACGATCAACATCAAGGACGGCAAGGACGCAGTGGCTGAGGTGAAGAAGCTCACCGGCGGCCGGGGCGCGGACTTCGTGGTGGAGGCTGTCGGAACGCCGAAGACCTACGAGCAGGCATTCGAGATGGTGCGGCCGGGGGGAACCATCGCTGCTTTCGGAATCTGCGGCGGGGACGACACCATCAAGGTGAAGCCTTTCGACCTCGTTCTTGGAGAGAAGACGGTGGTCGGATCCTGCGCAGGAGTCGGAACGGACTGGACGGACGCCATGGCGCTGATCGCCAACGGCCACATCAAGCCGGAAAGCATGTTCTCCATGGTCGTGCCGGTGGAGGAGCTGGAGAGCGCGCTCAAGGAGCTTCGCTCGAACCCCGACCTGTTCAAGGTGTTCGTCACCACGGAAGCCACCAGGAGAGAGATCCTCTCCACGTAGGCCGGAGATGCGCATCGGCCCGATCGACCACGTTTCAATCAACGTGAAGGACTTCGACGCCTCCGCGGCTTTCTACGGAGGCGTCCTTGGATTCCGCCGGCGCCAGACGGCGCCCATGGACAAGAGGTGACATGATGAAGGAATCGATGCCGCTCCTGACGCCTGTCCGGATCGGAACCAAGACTGCTCCCAACCGCATCGCGATCAACGCGATGGAATGCTGTGACGCCGATACGAACGGGAATCCCACGCACACCGCTTTCCGCCGCTACGAGCGGCTCGCACGCGGCAACGCGGGCGTCATCGTCGTTGAAGCGCTGTCCGTCGTGGATGAGAACCGCGGGAGGCTTCACCAGCTCACCGCTCTTCCGCAGAACCAGAAGGGACTGGCGGACCTCGTTGCCACGATGCGGAAGACCAACCCGAAGCCGCTGATCCTGTGGCAGCTCACCCACTCCGGAGAGCTGTCCAGCCCGGAGTTCTCCGAGCGCGTCTGCGTGAAACCGTTCCCCGGCTACGAAGGCCGGCTCCTGACCGAGGAGGAAGTGGACGAGATCCTGGAGCGCTTCGTGTTCGCCGCGAAGATGGCGCACGACTGCGGCGCGGACGGCGTGGACTTCAAGCTCTGTCACGGCTACCTGGGGACCCAGCTCCTGCGGCCGTTCAACGACCGGAAGTGGAAGTACGGCGGCTCGTGGGCCAACCGCACGCGCTTTGCGTACGAGTTCTACGAGCGCATCGCAAAGGAGATCAACGACCCGGGTTTCATCGTCGGATCCAAGCTTTCCATGTGGGAAGGACTGCCCGGCGGCATGGGCTCCGCGGGGCCGGACACTCCGATCATGGACCTCACCGAGCCGCTGGACCTGGTGAAGGGGCTGGAGGCGCGCGGCGCGAAGTACATCATCGAGTCGGCGGGCAACCCGTCCCTGACGCTCGCGCTCGTCCAGGCTTTCAAGAACGTGCCTGAGATGTCCTACCTGCACTTCGGATTCCAGAAGCAGCTGAAGTCCGTGCTGAAGCCGTCCACGGTCGTTATCGGCTCCAACAACTCGATTTACCGCAACGGGAAGAACACGTTCCGCGGAGTGAAGAGAGAAGAAGCCTCCCTGATCTACTGGGGAAACAAGAACATCCGCGACGGGGTGTGCGACATGGTGGCCATTGGCCGCCAGTCCCTGGCGGATCCTCTTCTGCCGGCAAAGCTGGAGCAGGGCAAGGAGAACGAGGTCAACTGGTGCACGGTCTGCGACAACTGCATCGAGTTCCTCATCCGCCAGGTGCCCGTGGGGTGCTCGACCTACGAGAGGGAGTACACGCAGCGGCTGAAAGAGATGCGCAAGGAGAAGGGTTCGCTGGCGGAGGCGGATAAACATACATAGCGCAAGCCGCGCCCGCGTAGAGGGACGCGTGAGCAATCAGGCCTGTCGAATTCTCTCATTTATTGACAGTTGCTTTCACTTGGGGTACGATGCCTGAAAAACAAAATCCCCGAGTCAGATCGCGTCAGGAGGCAGCGGAATGAAGATCGGCATCGACAGTTACTGCTACCATCGGTTTTTCGGTGACGTGTATCCGCAGCAGAAGAAGCCCGCCAAGGATGTCACGCTGGAGTGGTTCCTCAAGCGCGCCCACGAGCTGAAAGTGGACGGCGTGGCCATCGAGCCGCCGCTCGTCGCCCGCACAGACGCCTCGTACCTCAGCGAGATCAAGGGAATGCTGGAAGAGTACAAGCTGGACGTGGTCTGGGCGTGGGGACACCCGGACGGCCTGGAGGGCGGGCGCAACGAAAAGGCGTTCGCGGACATGATCAAGAGCATCGACTACGCGGCGGCCGTCGGCGCCAAGGTGATGCGAGTGTGCGGCGCCAGCCTCATGTTCCGCAACGAGCCGCACGGCCCGATGCTGGAGAAGCTCGCCCGGCAGTTCCAGGAGGCGGTGAAGGTCTCGTCGAAGCAGGGAATCAAGCTTGCCGATGAGAACCACATCGACTTCACCTCTGACGAGATGCTGAGCCTCATCAAGGCGGTGAACTCGCCGTACTTCGGGATCAATTTCGACACCGGCAACTTCATGCGCGTGCTCGATGACCCCATCAAGGGCATGGCGAAGCTGGCGAAGTATACGCTCTCCACGCACGTGAAGGACCTGAAGCCGAACAAGCAGGCCGCGGTGGATGACTGGTTTTTCTTCTCCTCCACCCCGGTCGGGGACGGCCTGGTGGACAACCAGAAGCTCGCCCAGCTCCTCAACGACGCGAACTACGAGGGCTTCCTCGCCGTGGAGATCGACTTCCTCCATCCCGACTACGAAGGCCAGGAGGACAAGGCCGTGGCGCAGAGCATCAAGGAGCTGAGGCGCATCGCGAACAGCCTGACGTGAAACTGCCTCACGAGAAAGGAAGGGCGGCATGAAGAAGCTGAACGTCGGAATCGTCGGCTACAAGTTCATGGGCAAGGCGCACTCCAACGGCTGGAAGCAGGCGCCGCTGTTCTTCGACCTGGACGTGCAGCCGGTCCTGAAGGTCGCGTGCGGGCGGCACCAGGAGTCCCTGAAGGCGTTTGCGGACCGCTGGGGCTGGGAACACACGGAGAGCGACTGGAAGAAGATGGTCCACCGCGACGACGTGGACATCGTGGACATCAGCGCGCCCCAGTACCTCCACTACGAGATCGCAATGGAGGCCATCAAGGCCGGCAAGCACATCTTCTGCGAGAAGCCCCTCGCCATGGACCTCGCGCAGGCCACGGAGATGTACGAGGCGGCCGAGAAGAAGGGGATCACGCACTACGTCAACCACAACTACCGCCGCTGTCCGGCCGTGCGGCTTGCCCGGAAGCTCATCGATGAAGGCAAGGTGGGCAGAATCTTCCATTGGAGAGGCGCCTACCTGCAGTCCTGGATCGTGGACCCGAAGTTCCCGCTCACCTGGCATCTGCAGAAGCAGTTCGCCGGGTCCGGGCCCCAGGGGGACCTGAACTCTCACAGCGTCGACCTGGCGCGCTATCTCGTGGGGGACATCAAGAAGGTCATGTGCATGACCGCCCAGTTCATCAAAGAGAGGCCCCTTCCCGACGAGGTGGCATCCGGCACCTTCAGCGGCGCCTCCAAGGGGACGGGCAAGGGCACGGTGACCGTTGAAGATGCGGCGTTCATGACCGTGGAGTTCGCCAACGGCGCGCTGGGAAGCTTCGAGGCCTCGCGGTTCGCGCCGGGCCGCAAGAACTACAACTACTTCGAGATCTACGGGAGCAAGGGAAGCATCATCTTCGACCTGGAGCGGATGAACGAGCTGAAGTTCTTCTCCAACGATGACCCGGGCAACGCCCAGGGCTTCCGCACCATCATCGCCACGGAAGGCGGCGTCCACGACTACGTGGGCAACTGGTGGCCGCCCGGGCACATCATCGGCTACGAGCACGAGTTCGTGCACGCCATGGTGGACTTCCTCAAGGCGGTGGAGACGAAGACGAAGATAGAGCCGAACTTCTACGACGGCATGAAGGAAATGGAAGTCCTCGATGCGGGCCTGCGCTCCGCGCAGACAGGGAAGGCAGTCGAGCTGGGCTGATCGGTGAGCGCGCGGACCCGTGCCGCGCGCGGAGGGCGCCATGAAGGCAATTCTCGTCCCCGTCCATTTCAAGTCCGGAATGGACGCGGAGTTCACGAAGCACCTGGGCATGGTGAAGGAGCTCCTTGCCGCGGAGGCGGAGCTCCTGCCGCCCGTCGCTCTCGGGGGAAAGCTCCCCGCGGGGGCTGACGCGGTGGTCTTTCCTCAGCTTCTCGGGGACGCATTCTCCCAGCTGGACGCGCTGAAGAAGATCTCCCTGCCCGTTCTCGTCCTTACCTCTGATTTCGGCACGGTGAACATGTGGGACTGGGAGATCGTCACCTTCATGCGGTCCCTCGGCATGAACGCCTTCACGCCGTACGACATCGACCAGACGCGCAAGATCTGCCGCGCGCTCGCCCTCAAGCGGGAGATGAAGGACGTGAAGTTCCTCGTCTTCCAGGACAAGCCGGGGGTGGGCGGCCAGCAGGCGGAGATCTTCAAGCGGTTCTGGTGGTGGGAGGACCGGGCCACCGAGCTGATCCGGGAGAAGTTCGGGATCCGCATCGTGAAGAAGAGCTTCAAGACCCTCGGGGAGCAGGCAAAGAAGATCTCGGACGCCGAGGCGCGAGCTGTCCTCAATCACCGGCCCGTTCCCATGGAGGGGCTGGGGGAGAGACCGGTCAGCTCGGCGCTGAAGCTGTACCTGGCCGTGAAACGCGAGGTGGAGGCAGACCCCGCCATCCAGGGGGCGGGCATCAACTGCCTCAACGAGTCGGAGTACTCGGACACCACGCCGTGCCTGGCCTGGGACCTCCTCTACCAGGACCGGCGCCTGATCTGGGCGTGCGAGGCAGACACGCTTTCCCTTCTGACGCTGTTCATCCTGGAGCGGTCCCTGGCGGCCCCCATCATGATGAGCAACCTGTACCCGTTCCTCATGGGAGGAGCGGCGCTCAAGCACGAGAAGATCGACAAGTTCCCCGACGTGCCCGAGCCGGAGAACCACCTTCTCATGGTCCACTGCGGGTTCTTCGGCGTGGTGCCGCGGCCGTTCTGCGGCGCGTGGACCCTGCGGCCCAAGGTGCTCGCCATCGTGAACGACAACGCGCACGCCATGGACGCCCGCATGGCCACCGGCCCCATGACGCTGGCCAAGCTGCATCCCGAGCTCTCCAGCATCCAGGCCATTGCCGGGGAGCTGGAGGGCTACGTGCAGTACCCCGGCACCGACTGTCGAAACGGCGCGCTTCTCAAGGTGAAGGATGGCCCGGCGCTCATGAAGTCGTTCTACTCCCACCACTACTGCCTGTTGACAGGCAAGCACGTGGTCGACATCGAGAACGTTGCACGGGTAATGAGTATAGGGACGCAGGTCCTTTGAAAGAAAAAAGGCCCGCGGACACCCCGCGGGCTTTTTTCTGTGACCGGCGCGGCTGACGGGCGCCGCAGGCGAGGGCGACGGGCTAGAACCCCAGCGCCTCGTTCACGATGACGATCTTCGCTCTTCCCGGCTGGACTTCCCGATTGAAGAGAAGAATTTTGCTGGGATAGGACGAGAAGGTCTCCGGAAGGCCGTATACCCGCCGCGCCCTCGCGCTCTCGTGGTTGACGACGTACTCCCGGATCCTCTTCAGCCCTTCGTCGACATTCTTCACGATTTTTTGCGCGCCCACGACCCAGATGACCGACCCCGCGCCGTACGCATAGGCAGGGAGCTGGCTTCCTGTCATCGAGGCGATGACGATGAACCCGTCCTCCGTGACGGCGTGTGCGCTTCCCACCGTGAAGTCAGGCCCGGCCCCGAGCTTGCGCATCTCCCGGCCCTGCGTCTTCTGGTCCATGCCGTTCATTGCAGCCCGTACTGACGTGTACCTTCCCGACTCATTGATCGCCTTCGTGAGCCCGATGGTCTCCAGCGTGATGGAGGTCATCGTGAACACCTCCGCGTCCGCCGGCAGGAGGGAAAGAACCTTTTCCCTCGCCTCCGCGCCGTTTGCCACCACGCTCGCCTCGATGCCGTTCGCCGTCAGGGCGGCCGCCGCCTTCGCGATCGATTCCCTGGATGCCACCGCGTCCCAGACTCTCATCTCCATGATTGCTCCTTCCGATATATTAGTAAGTAATAAATAGTAAGTTAATAGGCGGTTTGCATCCGGTCAAGAAAAAAGTTATCCTTCCTGCATGAGAAAGAAAGTGCCCGAGCTGTGCGCGTCCGTGGAAGGCGCCTTCAACCTCCTGGCGCGCAAGTGGGCGGGCCTCGTGATCCGCGAGCTGTCCGCCGGGCCGCGCCATTTTTCCGACCTGGAGCGCGGGATCCCCTCCGTCAGCGCCCGCGTGCTCGCCGAGCGCGTGAAGGAGCTGGAGGCTGCCGGGCTCCTGACGCGGACCGTGCACACGGAGAGCCCGGTGCGCGTCACCTACTGCCTGACGGAGAAAGGCAGGGCCCTCATTCCCGTCATGGCCGGCATCGAGGCGTGGGCCCGCACCTGGAACGACGCCTGAGGCCTCCGGGTTCCTAGTCTGCCCGCTTTCCCGGACCCTGCAACGCCTTCCATTTTTCCACCGCCGCGTCCCACAAGGGGTCGGGCGGCGGATCCGCCGTAATGACGAGCTTCTCTTTGCTCACCGGGTGGACGAAGGCGAGCTGCCGCGCGTGGAGGTGGATGCCGCCTCCCGGGTTCGAGCGGGCAGCGCCATATTTCAGGTCTCCCTTGATGTGACACCCCACTGCGTGCAGCTGCGCGCGGACCTGGTGGTGGCGGCCGGTCTCCAGCTCGATCTCCAGCAGGTGATACCGCTCCAGGCTGAAGAGCACGCGGTAGATGAGCCGTGCCTCCCGGGCACCGGGCCGCCATTTCGTGGAGGCGTACGACTTGTTCTGCTCCGCGTTCCTCGTGAGCCAGTGCGTGAGCGTGCCCTGCGCTTCCGGAGGCAGCTCTGCCGTCATCGCCCAGTAGATCTTGGAAACCTCCCCGTCCCGGAACATCGCGCTCAGCCTCTGGAGGGCCTTGCTCGTGCGCGCAAAGATCACGGCGCCGCTCGTCGGCCGGTCCAGCCGGTGGGGGATGCCGATGAAGACATCACCGGTCTTGTGTTTCGTCTCCCGCACGTAGTCGCGCACGCGGTCCGCGAGCGTGACGTCCCCGGTTTTGTCCCCCTGCACGATGTCGGAGGGCATCTTGTTCACGATGATGATGTGGTTGTCCTCGTGGAGGATGCAGAGCCCCTGTTTTCCCATGCCCGCCCGGAGTATAATCGATCTCAGGGAGAATGTATGAGACGGCTCGCTCTTTGCGCGGCGGCTCTCGTCGCGCTTGCGCTCCTTGCCGGATGCGCGACGCTTCTTCTGGACACGGCGCGGCCCCAGCTGGACGGCAGAATCACCGGACTCCCCGTGACCGGGCGAGTCGATGTTCTTCGAGATTCGCATGGGATCCCTCACATCTTCGCGTCTTCCGAGCGGGACCTCTGGGTTGCCCAGGGGTTCGTGCACGCGCAGGACCGCATGTGGCAGATGGAGACCCTGCGCCGCCTGACGGACGGCCGGCTCTCCGAGATCGCCGGCCGGAGGACGGCGGCGATGGACGTCTTCTGCCGCCTGCTCGGGCTCGCGGACATGAAGCGGCGGATGCTCGCCGACCTGTCGCCCGCGGAGCTGTCGGCTCTCCAGGCGTACTCCGAGGGAGTGAACGCGTACCTTCGCATGCGCGGCAGGGACCTTCCCGTGGAGTTCAGCTCCCTGGGATACATCCCGGAGCCGTGGAAGCCCGTGGACAGCCTCAGTTTTCTCGCGCTCCTTTCCTGGGAGATGGTCTTCGGCCACTACACGGAAGAAGTCGTGGCACTGGCGCGCGGCGCTTCCTTCACGGAGGCGGAGTGGAACGATGCCTTCCCTTCATGGCCGAATACCGAGCTGCCGCGCGAGACTTTCTTCGACGCTCAGTCACACCTCCTGCTGGGAAAGCTCATCCCGGCGGCACTGTGCTTTCATTTCGGACTCGACGACAAGGATTCCGCCGAGGCGCTCCAGAAGAGGCTCTTTTCCCAGGCTTCACCGGGCGGGGGGAGCAACAACTGGGTCGTCGCGAGCTCGGCGGACGGCCTGCCGCTGCTCGCCAATGATCCTCACCTCGGCGTGACGCTGCCGGCAACGTGGTACATGTGCCACGTCTCCTGTCCCGGCCTGAACGCGGCGGGCGTTTCGGTGGCCGGCACGCCCGGCATCGTGCTGGGAAGGAACGAGCATGTTGCCTGGGGCGCGACGAACACCATGATCGACGGCGCGGACACCGTGATCTTTCGCGTGGATCCCGCCGATCCTGAGCGCTACGTGGCTGGCGGGCGGGAATATCGAATGGAGAGGCAGGAAATCGTCCTGCGT
>DATKLM010000216.1:0-28354 GCA_035542415.1 Spirochaetia bacterium | reverse complement strand
AAATCGCGGTCACCTGGGCGTGCAACAACGCGTGCCGGTTCTGTTATGCCGGCTGCGGATCCTCGGCGCCCGCGGAGACGCCGCGCGCGGTGACGGGGAGCGACGGCTCAGAGATGAGCCGTGCCGACGTGAAGAGAGTTCTCAGGATCTTCAAGGACGAAGCGAAGATCCCGTTCTTTTCCTTCACCGGTGGTGAGCCGCTCATGAGACAGGACCTGGAAGACATGATCCGGGACGCGCGCAGCCTTGGCCTCGGCGTGAACCTCGTCACGAACGGGATCCTGGCGAGCCCGAAGCGGGCGCGCAGCCTGCGGAAAGCGGGGCTGACGACGGCCCAGGTCAGCGTGGAAAGTCCGGACGCGGAGATGCATGACCGGCTGACGACCCGGCCCGGATCATGGGCACAAACGCTGTCGGGAATCAGGAACCTGCAGGCCGCGGGAATATCGGTCCAGACCAACACCACGGTCACGGCCCTGACGCTTGGCGATGCGCCGCGCATGCCGGCGTTCCTGCGGGGCCTTGCAATCCGTCGTTTCGCCATGAACCTCTTCATCCCGGTCGGGAGCGCCCCGCGCTCGGATGGCCTTTTCGTTCCCTACTCCCGCGCCGGCGCCATGATCGATGCCGTGCGCGCGGCTGCGCGGAAGGAAGGGCTGACCTTCTTCTGGTATTCCCCGATTCCCCAGTGCCGCTACAACACCATCGCCCGGGGGCTCGGCAATAAGTCCTGCGCGGCCATGGACGGCCTTCTCTCCGTTTCTCCGGCAGGAGACGTGCTGCCCTGCTCGTCCTACCCCGAGCCCATGGGGAACCTGCTGAAAGCCGGGTTCCGCGAGATCTGGTTCTCGCGCCGCGCGCAGTTCTTCAAGAACAAGGAATACGCGCCAGCGGAATGCGCGGGCTGTGAAAGCTTCACCGCGTGCCAGTCCGCGTGTCCGCTGTACTGGCGATTCGCCGGCACCGCGGAGATCACGCGCGCGCGGCGCGCCGCGTCGTGACGGAGCAGGAACCTGAAAGAGGCAGGAGCATGGAAGTTCGATACGTCATTCCGAAGATCGCTTTCCCCGGGCGCCTCGTCCTTCTGGCAGGCTTCGCAGCCCTTGGCTTCGCCCTCCAGGTGGCCCTGCCCGGCGCCGCCGGCGCGGCGCTCGGGACGCTGCTGATGGTCCCCGGGCTTCTCTTCGTCTCCGCGCGGAGCTTCCGCAACAAGCCCCTGGACGTCGGCCAGGAGGACTGGCAGCCCGCATCGGTTCGGGAGTTCGACCGGATCAGGAGCAACCTCCAGCTCACCCGGCACAAACGCTACGCCGTGATCTACCGGGCCGGCTTCGGCTGGTTCACTGCCATCGTGCTGGTGATCGTGACCTTCATCCTTGTCGGGAGCGGTCTGCGGTTCGCGGCGCTCGTCTGCTTCGATTTCTTCGTGCTTCTCATTCCGTTCCTCCTCACGGGCAACGTGTTTCTCTGGACGCCGCAGGAGCTTGCGTTCCGCATGCGCGTGTTCGACCCGATCCTGTCCACTGAGCAGGCCGAGGGAGGAGACATCATCATCACGCCCTACCTGCGGCTGGACCGGGACAAGGAAGGCCACCAGATCCCCGAGGACATCCGTCTCATGGTGGAGCCGCGCCGCAAGCCCAAGGACTTCCTCGGGGTCCAGCTCCAGGTGGCTGTCAACAAGGGACCCAACGGAAACGTGCCGTACATGTACGCCGTGTTTCTCTGCCGGGGGAAGGGGGAAACCTATCACGCGGTGAGCTCGATGCGCTTCGACGGATATGTCCGCGAGCCGGGGGGAGACAAGGAGTACGGGTACGTGGTCGTCCGCCAGGAGACCTCCGGCACCGGGTACCACACCACGGACGCAGACGTTCGCCGGCTCTACGAAATGGTAAAGGACAAGCTCCTTGTCATGATGAAGGGATGAGTTTCAGGGGCCCTCGGGCTCTCTCTTTGCACCGGAGACCCGAACCGGGAGATGATCCCGGGGTTCCTGTCCATCGTCAGCGCTGCACTCCATGGCTACGAGTGCCCCAGGGTCGGGTGCGGCTTGTAGGGTTCCTCGAGCCGCCCCACCTGCTCGGGCGTCAGCCTGATAGACAGCGCCGCTGCAGCCTCCTCCAGGTGCGGCATCTTGCTCGCGCCCACGATCGGTGCGGTGATGTACGGCTTTGAAAGCATCCAGGCGAGGGCCGTCTGCGGCATGGACTTTCCGACCTCCTTCGCAACCTCCCGGACGCGGTCCACCACCTGGAAGTCGGAGTCCTGGTAGTACATCTTCTGGGCGAAGTCATCCGTGCGGGCCCGCGTCGTGGGCGCGGCGCCGGTGGCGGCCCGGTTCCCAGCGAGGAACCCGCGCGCAAGCGGGCTCCACGGGATGATCCCTACGCCCTGGTCCACGCACAGGGGGATCATCTCCCGCTCTTCCTCCCGGTAGATCAGGTTGTAGTGGTTCTGCATGGAAACGAAACGTGAGAAACCGCGCGCGTCGGAGAGGGACAGCGACTTCGCGAACTGCCAGGCGAACATGCTGGAAGCACCGATGTAGCGGGCCTTTCCCGAGCGCACCACGTCGTTGAGCGCCTCAAGGGTCTCCTCGATGGGCGTTTCCGGGTCCCAGCGGTGGATCTGGTAGAGATCCACGTACTCCATCCCCAGCCGCTTCAGAGAGGCATCAATTGCCTCCATGATGTGCTTGCGGGAAAGGCCCGCGGCGTTCGGATCGGGGCCCATACGGTTGAAGACCTTCGTGGCCACGACCACCTCGTCCCGCTTCGCGAAATCCCGCAGCGCCCGGCCGGTGATCTCTTCGCTCACGCCGATGGAATAGATGTCCGCTGTGTCGAAGAAGTTGATCCCCAGCTCCAGCGCCTTCTTGTAGAACGGCCGCGCCTCCTGCTCTTCGAGCACCCAGTCGCGCCATTTCGTCGAGCCATAGGTCATGGTCCCGAGGCAGATCCGTGAAACCCGCAGTCCCGTCTTTCCGAGCCTGACGTAATCCATGGCACCCTCAATCCGCGACCGGAAGTCCCGTCATCTGGCAGGAGATCTCCCAGAGCCTGCGCTGGCTCTCTCGATCCAGGGAAGCGGGCTTCGACAGGGCCTGCCGGCTCTTCATGAAGTACTTCCCCGTCACCCCCTGCACCTCCGGGGAGCTCGCCACGTAGACGCTCGTGCGGGCTCCTTCCTCCGGGCTGATGGCGCCCAGGCGGTGGGCAATCGTCATCGCGAAACGCATGAACCCCCCGTTGTTCTTCCCGAACTGCGTAGCCACGAACCCGGGGTGAAGCGCGTTGGCGGTGACGCCGGAGCCTTCGAGCCTCCGGGCCAGCTCGTAGGTGAAAAGAAGGTTGGCCAGCTTCGATTGCCCGTAGGCCCGCCAGCCGTTGTAGCCCTGCCGGCCTTCCAGGTCGTCGAAATCCATGGAAGCGGACTCGTGCGCGTGGGATGAAACAGTGACGATGCGCGAGGGCGCGCGCCGCCTCAGGCAATCCAGAAGAAGGTTCGTGAGCAGGAACGGTGCAAGGTGATTGAGGGCGAACGTCATCTCGATGCCGTCCGCGGACTCAGTCCTCTTCGTGAAGGTCCCTCCTGCGTTGTTCACAAGCACGTCCAGGGCGCCGAACCGGGAGACGAGCTCGGCCGCGGCGGCGCGCACCTGCGCCTGGACGGAGAGGTCCGCGATGATCACCTCCGTGGAGGAGCTGCCCGTGGCCTCCCGGATCCAGGCCCGCACGGACTCCGCCTTGGCGCGGTTTCGAGCCACCATGATGACCTGCGCCCCATCATCAGCAAGCTCGCGGGCGGTGACCTTCCCGATGCCGTCCGTGGCGCCGGTAATGAGAACGATCTTTCCTTTCATCAGACCTGATCGCATGAGCTGCTCTTTCTCCTCCGTTGCGTGTCTAAGATACTCACGCTCCGTTGATCCGGGCCACGCGCGATGGTATACCAAGCCATGACGCATGTCGGACCTCTGAAACCACCTCCGGGAGCGCTTCCGTTCCTCTCCGGGGGAATCGCACAGGTCGCCCAGGTCGTTGAGAACCTCGATCGGACGGTAGAGCAGTACTGGAAGCTGTTCGGTATCGGCCCGTGGGATTTTTACACCTACCAGAAGCCCCTTCTCTCGGCGGCAAGCTACCGGGGCGCGCCGGCGGACTACAGCATGGCCATCGCCCTCTCGTGGATAGGCCCCATGCGTATCGAGCTGATCCAGGTTCTGCGCGGCCCCACGGTTCACGAGGAGCACGTTCGGAAGCACGGGTACGGGGTCCAGCACCTCGGCCTCCTGACGGACGACATGGAACGCTCGCTGGAACAGTCGCGCGCGGCGGGTATCGAGATGATCATGGATGGACGCGGCTTCGGAAGGGACGGTGACGGCTGGTATGCCTACCTGGATACCGAGGACAAGCTGGGCGTCACGCTGGAGCTGGTGCAGAGGCCGAAACGCCGCTGGCCGCCGGAAAGAACCTTTCCCTGGCCAGGGACGGCTACCGCGCCAAATGACGCGCAAGCGCGTCGGGCGCGGTGAGAGGGCGAGCGAAGCGCAGGCAGGATGTCGAGGAGCGCCGAGTACGGGAGTACCCGTTCGGCGAGTACGCCGTCCATGGATGGACGAGAGGCGCCCCGGACGAGGGCCGAAAGCGAGCCCGCCGGGACCTCGTGATCAGCCTTTGTCCGCCGCCCGCTCCTGCGCGCTTCGCACCGCCCTCATCCTCCGTGCTTCCCTCCAGCGCGCGCTGACGTGGTTCACAGCGACAAGCACGATGATGATGAAGCCCCACATGGCCTGGATGAAGAACGGATCCATCCTCAGGAGGTTCACCCCCGTGGAGATGAGCTGCAGGATCACGACGGCGAGCACCATGCCGGAGAGCTTCCCCGCGCCGCCGAACGGATCCACCCCGCCCAGGAAGCATGCCAGCACCGACACGAGGAGGAAGCTCTCCGCGTAGTTCGCCTTCACCGAGTTGAGCTGCCCCATCATGATGAAGGCGGTAAGCGCTGAAAAGAAGGCGGAAAGGATGTACTCCCGCATCAGGACGGAGCGCACGTTGATGTTGGAGAATCGCGCGGCAACGGGATTGGATCCGAGGAGGTAGAGGCTCACGCCGAAGACGGTCCGGTTCAGGATGACGGCAAGGATCAGGCAGACGACAATGAGGATGAGAAAAGGCATGGGAATGCCCCAGAGCGTCCCGTTTCCTATTCCCAGGAGGAATGCAGGGAAGCCTGACAGGGTGTAGCCCCGCGTGATCACGACGTTGACGCCGCCGAGGAGGGTCAGGACGCCGAGGGTGGCCAGGATGGCCGGCACCTCGATCCAGGCGATCAAGTATCCCATGAGCGCACCCACGAGGAGCGCCGCGACAAGCCCGCCCGCCATGGCAGCCAGGGCCACTCCCACCCCCGCGTCCGCTGCGCCCGCCCCGGCCATGGCCTTCAGGAAGAGCACGGTGACGATGCCGGTGAAGTTCGCCGTTGCCACGATGGCGAGGTTGATGCCGCCGCTCAGCATCGTGATCATCATGCCGATGGAAAGAAACGCAATGATGGGCAGCTGGTACGACATCGAGATGAGGTTTCTCACCGTGGGAAACCGCTTCGGATTCAGGATCGTCATGAGGATCACGATCCCGACGAGGATGATGAGAAGGGAACGTTCGGTGGACGCGCGCCGCATGCCTTTCATCTCATCCCTCGACCTTGACGTTGACCCGCCGCCGGGTCTGCCGCAGCTGCTGGTAGGCGCTGATTGTCACCGCCAGGGTGATCACCACCCCGATGGTCACGTCGTTCCAGTACGACGAGATGTTCATGAGGGTCAGCCCGTTGTTCATCACGGCAAAGAGAAGGACGCCGAGGAACGTGCCGGTGAGCGTGCCGCGCCCCCCGAACACGCTCGCGCCGCCGATCACCACGGCCGCGATGACGGCGAGCTCCTTGCCCACGATAATGTTCGGAACAACGGACTGGACGATGGACACGTGGACCACTGCCGCGATCCCGGAGAGAAAGCCCACGAAGCAGAACACAAACACCCGGGTGAGCATGGTGCGGATGCCCACGCGCTCCGCGGCCGTCTCGTTGCCGCCCATGGCGCAGATGCTCCGTCCCAGGAACGTCCTCCTCAGGATGAACCAGCCGAGGACCAGCGCGCCAAGCCAGATCAGGGGGTGCAGGGTCAGCCCGTAGAGGCTTCCGATCCTGCTCGTGGCCGGAAAGAGCATCACCGCGGAGAACTGCTTGAGCATCGGGTGGACGTTGTTGATGAGCTTGCCCCCCGTGATCACGTACATCATGCCGAAGTAGATGTTGAACGTGGCGATGGTCACGATGATCGTGGGCACGCGGAAGTAGTGGATCACGATCCCGTTGACCAGGCCCATCACCGCCCCCAGAAGCCCCGCGACAATGATCGCCAGGACGATATTCCCTCCCCAGGCGAGGGTCATCACGGTAACGGCATATTCCACGACCTGGGCGATTGCCGTGAAGGAGACGTCGGGCGTTCCTCCGAGGATGAGGACGAAAAGCGTTCCGACCGCCATGATCCCGAGCATGGACGAGCTCTTCAGGAAACCGAAGATGTTCTCCGCGGTGAGAAACGACGGGTTGGCGACGCTGATGATCACGCAGATGAGCAGAATGAGGACGGCGAGGTAGGTCTCGTTCATGCGCAGAAGTCTTTTCAGCAATCTCTCCCCCTATTTTCCGGCCTCCACAAGTTTCTGAACCTCCGGAGGCTGCACATTCTCTGTTGACAGCTCCGAGCGGATCCGCCCCGACCGCATCAGGAGAAGCCGGCTTGAGTTGTTCACCGCTTCCGGGATCTCGTCAGAGATGAGAAGGACTCCCATTCCTCGTGAGGCGAGGTCCCGGATGATGTCGTGGATGGCCCCCTTGGCCATCACGTCGATCCCCACCGTCGGGCCGTCCAGGATGAGGATCTTCGGATCCGCGGCCAGCCACTTGGCAATGACCACGCGCTGCTGGTTGCCCCCGGAGAGGGTCTGCACCATGACCGCCGGATCCGAGACCCTGATATCGAGCTTCCCGATCCACCGCGCCGCCGTCTGCCTGCGCCGGGCAGGGTCCACGAGCCCCAGCCGGTCCAGGAGCCGCTTCAGGATCGCGGCAATGATGTTGTCGCCGACGGGCTGCTTCATGATGAGGCCCTGAACGAGCCGGTTCTCCGGCACGTACGCGATGCCCGCTTTCACCGCGTCCTGGACTGAGGAGATGCGGGTCCGCCGGCCCTCCACGAAGATGTCCCCGCTGTCCGCCGGGCTGATGCCGAACAGCGCCAGGGCAAGCTCCGTGCGGCCAGAACCGATGAGGCCGGTGATCCCGAGGATCTCCCCGGCGTGCAGCTCAAAGGAGACGTCGCGGAAGTTGCCCTTCCGGGACAGCCCGCGCACCTCGAGGAGCGTGCGTCCGCGCTCACCGGAGATGCTGAACCGGGTCTCTGTGATGGTGCGGCCCGTCATGAGGGAGATCAGCTTGTCGTTCGTCAGGTCCGCACGCGGCAGGGTGCCCACGTTCCTCCCGTCGCGGAGAACGGTGATGCGCTCGGCAACTTCGAAGATCTCGTTGAGCTTGTGGCTGACGAACAGGATGGCGATGCCGGCGGACTGCAGGTCCCGGACCACCCCCAGGAGGTTGTCGATGTCGCGCTTGGGCAGGGACGACGTGGGCTCATCCAGGATGAGGAGCTTCAGCTCGCTCGTGAGCGCCCGACAGATTGCCACGAGCTGCTGCAGGCCGATGGGCAGCTCCCCGGCCAGCTGGTGGAGAGGAATGTCCACCTTGATTCGGTCCATGGCGGCGCGGGCGATCCGCCGCACGAGCCGCCATTCGATGAGCGACCTCCCGCGCGCCTGCAGCTCGCTGATGGCGATGTTCTCCGCCACGGTGAGATTGGGGAACAGGGAAAGGTCCTGGTAGATGACATGGATGCCCCGGCCAAGGGATGCCATGGCCTCCAGGTGATCCGCGCGGCGCGCTTCGACCCAGATCTCCCCGCTGTCGGGATGGAGCACGCCGGAGATGATCTTGATGAGCGTGGACTTCCCGGAGCCATTCTCTCCGACGAGGCAATGGATTTCCCCGGCCCTGATGGAGAAGTCGACGTCGTTCAGGGCCTGCACTCCGACGAAGCTCTTGCTGATGCCGCGAAGCTCCAGGAAGTCATTCATGCCGTGTCGTGGCTCCTGCAAAGGGCGCCCGGCCGGCGGAAGGCCGGTCGGGCGCCGAAGGTATGAATCGTTCTGCCAAGCTCCTAGAAACCGCTGAAGTCGTCCACGTTGTCCTTGGTCAGGATCATGGGCCGATCGTAGACGAGCGTGTTGCCCTTGAAGGACAGCGGCTTGCCCAGCGTCGGGATGTCCAGGTTCTTGCCGATCATTCCCTTCTTGCCGTCCAGCACGAGCTTCGCCAGGTAGACCATGGCGTAGCCGGCCTCGGCGGGGTCCCAGAGGATCGAGACGCTGAAGGAGCCGTCCTTCAGGTACTGGCTGGCCTGGCTCGGTGACGTGGTGCCGATGACGGTGATCTTGCCGATCAGTCCCTTCTCCCGGACTGCCTGCGCGGCGCCGGGTCCGCCCTGGCTGCCGAAGGTCAGGAAGGCCTTGATGTTGGGATGCGCCGTGATCACATCAAGAGAGGCCTGGCGGGCGGCGTTCTGGTCCTCCGACACGGGGAACTTGTCCGCCACCATCTTCAGGCCGGGGTACTTCTTCTTGGCCAGCGCGATGGCCGCGTCCGCCCAGATGTTGTGGGCGGGAACGGTGAGGGATCCGACGTACACCACGTATTCTCCGTTCGTGGTGCCCATGGACTTCACCATTTCCTCCATCGCCCTCTCCCCGAAGGCCTTGTTGTCGATCATTTCGATGTCGAAGTCGGCGTTCTTCTGGTTGGGAGACTCGTGGGTGACCGTCACGATCTTCTGCGCCTGGGCGCGCCCGAAGACCGGCTCGATGGACTTTGCGTCATTCGGCACGACCAGGATCGCGTTGTTTCCCTGGTTGATGGCGTCCTCGATGAGCCGCACCTGCTGCGCTTCATCCGCGGCGGCAGGGGCCTGCTGGCTCACGGTGATGCTGAAGTCCTGGCCGGCCTTGTTGAGACCCATCTCCAGCCGGTCGAACCACGTGGCCTTCAGCTTCGGGATGGAGATCATCGTGTAGTTCTGCGCGAACACGATCCCCGTGCCGAAGACGAGAACGAGCGCGGCGACCAGGATCGCCGCCATTCTGGTGGTACGCATGGAATCCCTCCTCTCGGAAAGTCCTCTTCGCCGCGCCGCACACTGCGGCGCGGTCGATTGCCCTAGGATGGAAATACCCGCTCGGGAGCGCGGATTCTCCCGTTGTTGCCGATCTCCACGATGTACCCGAGCTTGTCCTCCGTATCGAGATAGTAGAACTCGTCTGCGTCGATCTTTCCGCTCTGGATCACCGGGATGCCCTGCGCCCGGAATCTTTCCAGGGCGGCATGGCAGTCCGGGAAGTAGAGCTTCAGATGATGAAGCCCTTCTCCTTTCTTTTCGAGGTGCTCGTCGTAGATGCTGCGGCCGGTGAGCGGCTGCATGAGCTCCAGCTGCATGTCCGCCCGCCACGTGACGGCAAGGAGGTACGTGTGCGCGGAGGGGCGGCCCCGTACCATGGAGTCCCGCACGGCCGGGGGGGCGAACGTATACACGTCCCAGGGGCCGATGCGGAACGTGTCCCAGTAGCAGCGCATTGACGCATCGAGGTCCCGCACGACGTGGGCGATCTGGATGACGTCTCCTTCCTTCATGCGAACTCCCCCATGACGCCCTCGAGGTTCGTGTGGCGCTTCTGCATGTCCAGGGCAGGGATGGACCTCTTCTCCATGAGGAGCATGACGACGATGTCCTCAAAGAGGAACAGCGCCTGCTCCAGCAGGGAGGCCATGGGCTGGATTGATGGGATCTCGGGCTTCGTGCCGAAGATCTGTCCCGGCACGAGCACGGTCAGGTCCGCGAGGCGTCCCTGTTCGTTCTCCGGATGCGCCGTGATCACGCAGACCCGGGCGCCCGCCTTCTTCGCGAGCCTGATGATCCCGAGATCGATGGTCGTCACGGCGCAGTTGACAATGAGAAGATCCCCGGGGCCGATGCCGGGCGTCGTGGTATCGAAGACCACGTAGGCGTCGAACCCCATGTGCTTCAGGCGCATGGCGAATGCCCGCAGGGAGGCGAGCATCCTGCCCATGGCGAAGAGCTGGATCGTCTTTGCTCTTTCGATTTCCGACACGAGCCGCTGGATCTGGTCCTCCGCAACTGCTTCGAGGACCCGGCGGTTCTCGTCGATCACTGCCTGAACGATCTCCCGGTACCTGCTCACTGCGCACCCTCCGCCCTGGAAAGACTCCCGCAGGTCACGTGTGGCTTGATCCGCCTTTCATGGAAACGTATCCTGCCGGAGAAGTCAAGCGTCTTCCGCCGGCGCCGGGCATTTTCCTATTCGTTGAGCGATGCCTGGAGGGCATCAATCACCTGCTTGATCACTTCCTTGGGAAGCTGGCTGAGCCGGCTCTCCACGCGCCTGGCCAGCGCCTGAAGGTCCTGGATCGCCTTCTGGCTCTGGTTCGCCTGGTCCACGGCGGCCTGCGCCTGCTCCTTCACCTTCTGGAAGTCCGCCAGTTGGGCCTTGAGATCCGTAATCTGCTTGTCCTTGTCGTCGGAGACCTTCTTGACGCTGTCGTCCACGTACTTGTTCGTGGCGATGAATCCCAGGAAGTTGCCTCCTGCACAGCCGGTGAAACCGATGGCGGCAATCACGAACAGGATGATGAACCTTTTCATGAGCTGTCCTCCTTGGCACATTGTATTCTGGCGCGCTGTGCCACGTCCATTGAACACCATAGCCGGGGAAGGCGAGAGCGGCCGAGGCCAGGGACGGGTGAAAGGCCGCTCGCAGCGCGGTCGTGAAACGGCGAGAGCCATGGGGGCGTGTATGCTTGACGCTTTCCCGGCTTTTTCCTTACTATTCGAGGAAATACGGCACGTACCGAAGTCCCGCTCGATCCGCAGGAAACACAATGGCGAAGACCGCGACCAGATACGACGAAAAGGCGATCCAGACTCTCGACGCGCTGGAGCACATCCGCCTCCGCACCGGCATGTACATCGGCCGGCTCGGGGACGGCTCCAACCCCATGGACGGCATCTACATTCTCCTGAAGGAAATCATCGACAACAGCGTGGACGAGTTCATCATGGGAGAAGGCAAGGTCATCGAGATCGTTCGGAAAAAGGTCACGATGTCCGTGCGGGACTTCGGCCGCGGCATCCCCCTGGGCAAGGTCATCGACTGCGTGAGCAAGGTCAACACGGGGGGCAAGTTCAACGACGAGGTGTTCCAGTTCTCCGTCGGGCTGAACGGCATCGGAACCAAGGCGGTGAACGCGCTGTCCGCGGAGTTCGAGGTGGCGAGCTTCCGCCAGGGGAAGTACTTCCAGGCAATCTTCCGGGAGGGCAAGCTCGTGAGCCAGAAGGAAGGCAGGGACGCCAAGGCCAGGACGGGGACGTTCGTCCGCTTCACGCCGGATCCCAAGATCTTCCAGACCTACGACTGGGACGATGACTTCATCCTCAAACGCCTGCGCTACTATGCCTACCTCAACAGCGGGCTGCGCTTTCACTACAACGGTCAGACGGTGACCAGCGCGGAGGGCCTCCTGGACCTGCTCGTGGAGGAAATCGGTGATGAGGCGATGCACTACGAGATCGTGCACCACAAGGGCCCGCGCCTGGAGTTCGCCTTCACGCACACGGGAAACTTCGGGGAGAACTACTTCAGCTTCGTGAACGGCCAGTTCACCGTGGACGGCGGCACGCACCAGACCGCGTTCCGCCTCGGGGTGCTCAAGGCCATCGATGAATACGCCGGGGTGAACTTCTCCGCGGAGGACGTCCGTGAAGGAATGATCGGGGCCGTGGCCATCAAGCTGAAAGACCCTGTCTTCGAAAGCCAGACCAAGCACAAGCTGGGGAACAACGAGATCCGCGCCTGGGTGGCGGAAGAGGTCAAAAAGGAAACCCTCACCTGGCTCCACAAGAACGAGCCCGAAGCGAAGAGGCTCATCGAAAAGATCCGGGCCAACGAGCGCATCCGCAAGGAGCTGTCCACCATCAAGAAGCAGGCCCGGGAGATGGCCCGCAAAGTAGAGCTGCACATCCCGAAGCTCACCGACTGCCGCGTGCACTTCGACGATGAGAAAGAGAAGCGCCGCGAAGAGTCCAGCATCTTCCTCACGGAAGGGGACTCGGCCGGCGGCCCCATGATCCAGGCTCGTGACGTGCATACGCAGGCCATCTTCTCCCTCAAGGGAAAGCCGCTGAACGTGTTCGGTTTGAAACGGGACACCGTGTACAAGAACGAGGAGCTGTACAACATCATGCGGGCGCTGGGCATCGAGGATGGCCTGGACGGCCTGCGCTACAACAAGGTCATCGTCGCCACGGACGCGGACGTGGACGGGATGCACATCAGGAATCTTCTCCTCACGTTCTTCCTCCACTACTTCGAGGATCTCGTTCTCAAGGGTCATCTCTACATCCTGGAAACGCCCCTGTTCCGCGTGCGCACGAAGGACGAGACGGTGTACTGCTACAGCGAGGCGGAGCGGGACGCGGCCATGAGGCGCCTGCGCAGCCCCGAGGTGACGCGCTTCAAGGGCCTCGGAGAGATCTCCCCCAAGGAGTTCCGGCAGTTCATCTCTGACGACATGCGCCTCACTCCCGTCCAGGTCCCGTCCATGGCGGGCGTGCACCGGACGCTGGAGTTCCTCATGGGCAAGAACACGCCGGAGCGGAAGAAGTTCATCGTGAACAACCTCCGTGTCGAGGTGCTGGAGGGAGCATGAGCCCCCAGAGCCAGCTCAAGCCCCTCATGGAGGGGTATTTCCTCGACTACGCGAGCTACGTGATCATGGACCGCGCCATCCCGGACCTCCGGGACGGCTGCAAGCCCGTCCAGCGGCGCATCCTCCACACGCTGTTCGAGACGCATGACGGCAAGTTCCACAAGGTTGCCAACATCATCGGGGAGACGATGAAGCTCCACCCGCACGGGGACGCCTCCATCGCGGACGCCCTCGTGGTGCTGGCAAACAAGGACTACTTCATCGAGAAGCAGGGCAACTTCGGCAACATCATCACGGGCCATCCCGCCGCCGCGGCCCGCTACACGGAGTGCCGTCTCACGCCCCTCGCCGTGGAGACACTCTTCAACCCGGCGCTCACGGAGTACATTCCCAGCTACGACGGCAGGCGTCAGGAGCCCAGGGAGCTTCCGGCCAAGGTTCCCGTTCTCCTCATGCTCGGAGGCGAAGGGATCGCCGTGGGGATGTCCACAGCGATCCTGCCGCACAACTTCCCCGAGCTCCTCCAGGCCCTCGTGGCCATCCTCAAGGGAGAGAAAGCCGAGCTCTATCCGGATTTCCCCCAGGGCGGGCTCATCGACGTCTCCGAGTATTCCGACGGGGTCGGAAAGATCAAGGTCCGGGCGCGCATCGAGAAAGTGAGCGGCGTGCAGAAGCTCGTGATCCGCGAAATCCCGTTCGGAACCACGACCTCCAGCCTGATCTCTTCCATTGAATCCGCCGTGCAGAAGGGGAAGGTCAGCGTCTCCAAGATCAGCGATTTCACGAGTGATCACGTGGAGATCGAGCTCGCCCTGTCCCGGGGAGCAGAGCCGGAAAAGGTCATCGACCAGCTCTACGCCAACACGGACTGCCAGGTATCCATCGGCTCCAACATGGTGGTCATCAGGAACCAGAGGCCGGTGGAGGTGACGGTCTCCGAGTACCTGAAAGAGTTCTCGGGACTTTTGAAAAAACAGATCAAGGCGGAGCTGGAGCACGAGCAGGCCCGGCTTGAAGACCGCCGCCACTGGCTGACCCTGGAGCGGATCTTCATCGAGAACCGCGTGTACAAGCGCCTGGAGAAGGCCGGTACGGAAGAAGCAGTGCGCCGCGAGGTGTACACCGGCATGAAGCCCTTCTCCCGACAGTTCGTGCGCCCCATGAAGGATGACGACGTGGCGCGGCTCCTGGACCTGAGGATCCGCCGCATCAGCGCGTATGACCAGAAAAAGAACAAGGGAGAGATCGACGACATCGTCGCGGAGCTGCGGCAGGTTGTCCGGAAGCTGAAGAACCTCACGAAGACCGTGATCGAGTGGCTCAACGGCCTCGCCGGCAAGTACGGGGAACAGTTCCCCCGGCGCTCCGAGGTTGAAACGTTCCACACGGTGGACAAGGTAGCCGTGGCCAAGGCCAACATCCGCATGAGCTATGACCGGGAAGCCGGCTATTTCGGCTCCTCGGTGCGCGGGTCGGAGTTCGTCATGAACGTGACGGAGTACGACCGCATCCTCGCCGTGACGGCGGACGGGACCTACCGCATCATGGCGCCGGCAGAGAAGGCGTGGATGCCGGGGGCGCTCCTGTATGCGGCCGTGTTCGACAAGGAAAAGGGAGTCACGCTCACGCTGGTCTACCGGGACGCCGCCCGGCTCGCCTGGGGAAAGAAGGTCCTCATCGAACGCTTCATCACGAACAAGACCTACTCCCTGGTGAAGGAAGGCGCGCTCGGTATCGACTGGCTCACGGACAAAAAGTCTCCCGGAACCCTGAAGCTCAGCATGGTGCCCGCGCGCCGCCAGAAAGTGAAGTCGGTGAATGTGGATCCCCTGAAGATCCCGCCCTGCGGGATCGCCGCCCGCGGACTGAAGCTCTCCAGCAAGCCCGTCGAACGCGTGGAGTTCATTCCCAGCGCGGCCGCAGGCCGCGCGAAAGGGGCATAGCCCCGCCGCGGTGCTCTGCGGCGCTGGACGGCGAGCCGCGCCGAGTACGGGCGTACCCGTTCGGCGAGCACGCCGTACGGGGATGTACGGAAGGCGCGGCTCCGTGAGCTATCGTTTGTCCGCCCGGGTGAGCTTCATCGGGGTATCCTTCCCGTTTTCGTTCACGTAAAGCCCCGGTGATAGAAGGTTCTTCCGGATGAACTCCCGAAGCGCTCCGCTGGAATCGAACGTCCGGGACCCGAACAGGCCGTCATCGACGAAGCGGAGCGACAGAGCCGTTCCGTCGATGTGATAGGACGCGTAGGACCAGTCGCGGGCGGGCTGCTCTCCCAGTTCCTGCATGTTGAGGAAGCTCACCCCGTCGATCACGGTGACGAACGCCCGGTAGGCTTCCACCTTTCCGCTCGCGCTCTCCGCGTCCCGGCTGAAGACGACAAGCTCGTGCGCGTTGTAGGGAAGAAACGTGATCGTGACGAGCTTGTTGCTGTCCGGGTCCCGGGCATTCCAGCTCCCGATGAGGGCATTGTCCAGCGGCGCTTTTTCGGGATCTCCGAGCGTCCACGGCGACGAGTACGGGCAGGCGGCAAGCAGCAGAACGATCGGCGCGGCCGCCAGGATTTTCATGGCACCCCCTTCAGCGGCAGAACTCCCGGGCCATCTCCACGGCGATGTCGGCGCAGGCCTGAACGGAATCCAGCTCCACCCATTCCGATGCACCGTGGAGCCCGTCACCGCGCGGTCCCAGAATGACGGCCGGAATTCCGGCCGCGGTAATGAGAGACGAATCCATCCAGGCCCCCATGCCGGAGAACATGGCCTCCGCTCCGGTCACCCGGGCAACGCAGCGTGCAAGCGCCTGCACTGCCGGCAGGCTCCGGGATACCTCCATGGGCTGCCTCGTGAACACGGTGCGCACGTCTGCCATGAAGGACGGGTCAGCGCGCGCCATGGCAGCAAGCTCGTCGCGCAGCTCCTGCTCCAGCGCCTCCATGTTCTCTCCGGGAAGTGTCCTTCTCTCGATGGAAAGACGACACGCCGCCGGGTACGAGGAAAGCTCCTGTCCACCGCTGATCAGGGACGCATGAACGGACCCGGGACCGAGGATCGGGTGGTGCCGCCCGGCCGCAAGGCCTGCTCCCTTGCGCTCGAGCGCCACCAGAACCCGGCCCATCTTGGCAATGGCGTCCACCCCCGCTTCCGGCCGGGAGCCGTGCGCTGCAACGCCGCGTGTTTCGACTTCGAACCAGGCGAATCCCTTGTGGGCCGTCACGATCTGGAGGCCCGTCGGCTCCCCGACCATCGCCGCATCCGCCTTCCACTTTTTCAGTACGGCCTCCGTGCCGGCGCTCGCGTACTCCTCGTCCACGACCGCGGTCAGGATCACGTCCCCAGCAAGGGAAAGATCACGGGCGCGCTCCGCGGCCGTCATGAACGCGGCGAGGGCAGCCTTGGTGTCCATGGCGCCGCGGCCGTAGAGGCGTCCGTCGCGGACCGAGGGGCGGAAAGGGTTCTCCATCCCGGCAACGCCCACGGTGTCCATGTGGGCGTTCAGCATCAGGGACCTGCCGCCGCCTTTTCCGCGCGCAACCACGATGACGTTCGGCCGGCCCGCGAGGCCGGTCTCCTCGACATGCACTTCCAGCCCGCGCTCGCGCGCCCAGGATGCCACCGCCGCGGCGATTTCACCTTCGCCGGGGGAACCGGGAACGAGGTCGCAATTGATGGAGTCGATCGAAACGAGGCGAGCGAGGAGATCAAAGAGCTCGCTGGACTTCTGGCTGCCGGGAGGCATGGTGCGCGAACCTCCTGCCCCGAGGATAGCAGAGTCTTTCGCCCTTTCACAGTCAGGTCACGATGCGCTTTCTCTCGTCGCGGTTTTTCAAGATCCTGGTGATACGCTGTACACAAGGAGAAGATACATGAAAAAGCTCCTGCTCGTGGCGCCGGCGGCGCTTGCCGTCGCGCTCATGTTTGCACTTTCGGCGTGCGCGACCGCGGCTTCCGGCCCCGGGGCGCCCAAGGAATCCGTCGTTCTAGGCGAACGAACGGTGAACTTCAAGGCGGATCACGACGTCGTTGGCGTCGGCGGATACGAAGGCACCTTCCGGTCCCTCTATTTCGTCGTAGAGAAGAACAGCATCGAAATCTTCAACATCGTCGTGACCTTCGGAAACGGTGAGAAGCAGCGGCTGGAGACGCGGCTGGTCTTCAACGAAGGGTCGCGTTCGCGCACCATCCCCTTCGACGGCGGGAAGAGGCGGGTCAAGACGATCGCCTTCACCTACAAGACCGTCGGCGAATGGGAGAATGGACGCGCGAGGGTCGTTGTCTTCGGAGTCAGGTAGACGCCCGTCGGGGGCTCCGTCAGGGAATCTCCAGGCGCCGCAGCAGCGCGCCAAGGTTCCGGGGAATCCAGCCGAGCATTCCCATCAGGTCAGCGTCCTGAAGCTTCTTTGCTGTTGAGGCAGGAAGCTGCTCCCGGGGCGCGCCGGAAAGAAGAAGACCGGTTTCTTCCTGGGAGAACTCCGCCTCGTCCTCGATCCAGCCCAGGAAGGAGCCGTTCTCGGGACACGCCTTCTGACAGTGCATGCAGCCCACGAGGCATTCGTGCCACTCGGGCTGCACCCAGGATGGAAACGGGGTCGCGCCGTCCCGCTCATTGTGAAAAACGATGCAGCGCTCGGCGCGCAGGAGGAACCTGTCCCTGTCGATGGCGCCCGACGGGCACGCCGTGACGCAGGATCGGCAGCGATGGCATCGCTCAAGCATCGCCGGCTCTTCCCACGCCCCATCATCGCAGGGCACGTCGCAGAAAAAGGCCGCCAGGCGCTGGAAGCTTCCCATCCCCTGTACGTAGGCGATGTTGTTTCTCCCGTAGCGGGCCAGACCGGCGCAGGCGGCCAGGAGTTTTTCCGGCAGGCTCGCCGCTGCGGCATGGAATCCGAGAGGCCGGAGGATCTGGGAGATCTCGTTCAGGAGCTCTCTCCCGATGTCATCGAAATGAAGGTAGGTGGGCGGCACCGTGACCGGCAGCCTTCGGCCCCGAGGATTGAACGTCACCCTCTTCTGGGGCTGGCGAACGGCAAGCACGATGACGGACACCGCGTCCGGGAGGTCGGCGGGGGCCTCGAACCGGAAGCCGCCAAGGCGCTCGCGGAAGAAGGTCTCGTCAAGAAGGCCATCTCGGCGCTGCGTCTCGATGCGCCGCCGCAGCTCGGCCAGGTGGGAGAGGGGAACCATCCGGGCGGCGTATCCCCGGCGCCTCAGTTCCTCCAGAATGAGGTTCATGATGACCGGTCCTTTCAGACCCGAAATGCGCGGGCGAACTTCGTGAGAGCCTCGATGTTCTCCCGGGGGGTCCCGCGCGGGACCTCGCAGCCGGCGCCCACGATGTAGGGATCCCCGGCGTCACGGGCGCACGCGGCAATGGCCTTCTCCGTGTCGGCGACGGTTCCGTTTCGAAGGACCCGCACAGGGTCGATGTTCCCCAGCAGGGCCGCACGCGGCCCCAGCGCCCGGCGCGCGGCGGAAAGGGAAACCATCGAATCCGCATCCACGATGTCGCACCCGATCCGGCAGATCAGGGGGAGAAGCGGGTTGATGTCCCCGCAGATGTGAAGCCGCACAAACGCCCCGGTCGCGTGGATGCCGTTCACGATGCGCGTGATCCGCGGCAGGTCGAATGCCTCATACAGCGCCGGCCCGATGAGAGACGCGGCGGCATCTCCGATCCCGATGATGTCCGCGCCGGCTCTGACCTGGTGCGCAGCGAACTCGATGGCGAGGTCGGAAACGAAATCGAAAAGGTCCTCCACGAACTTCGGATCGTCCAGGAGGTCCAGCATGAGCCGGTTGATGCCGCGGAGGTCAGCCGCCTCGGCGCAGGGCCCTTCGACCCAGCCCTCCACGAGCTTGTCCTTCCCCGCGGCGTTCTTCAGCGCCCGCACGGCCTCCACGCGGTTCGACATCCGCCGCCCGTTCTCCGGCCGGGGCGCCTTCAGCCCCGCCAGCGTTTCCTTCTCCCGCAGCAGAGACGAGCCTTCGTCCACCGCCGGCGGGGCGTCTTCCGGAAAGAGGATGGATGCGCCGCAGTCCGCAGCCTCCACGCCCGGATCCGAGATCGCGGACACGTAGTCGAAGTCGAAGCGCTCCGCGATGGCGGTCTGACCGCGGGCGAGGGTTCCCGCGTCGGTGGCGTATTGCCGGTACGGGACGCCAACGGCGTCTGCCGCCGCCATCATCGTGATGGGCATCAGCGGGAGGGAATCGGGCTTTCCACCTTTCAGAAGCGTGAGGACGCGCTCGCGGCCGTTCATGACGCCTTTCTGCCGTTGTGCTCGTGAACGGCATCGATCATGGCAACGACGTTCGCAATGGGCGTGCGCGCCTGCACGTTGTGAACAGGATTGAAGACGTACCCGCCCCCGCGCCCCAGGATCTCGCACCGGGAAAGAGTCTCCTTCCGCACATCCGCCGGAGTGCCGAAGGGAAGCGTCTTCTGCGTGTCCACGCCTCCTCCCCAGAAGACGATCCGGTCGCCGAAGCGCTTTTTCAGATCCGCTGCATCCATGCCGGCAGCAGACAGCTGGACGGGGTTCAGAACGTCGAATCCGGCCTCGATCAGGTTGGGGATGAGCGGGGCGATGGCGCCGCAGGAGTGCTTGAACGTCTTCCACGCGGTGTGCTCGTGGATCCAGGAGTTCATCCGGCGGTAGTAAGGAGCGTAGAGACTGTCGAACGTCTCCGCGGAGCAGAACTGCGTGTTCTGGGCGCCGAAGTCCGTGCCGCAGATATACACGACGCTGGCGGCGTTCCCGATGGCACCGTGCACGCGGGCCAGGTTCTCCACGGCAATCTCCGTCTGTCGGTCGAAGATCGCATGAAGATAGTCCTGCCGGGTCAGCGTGGAAACGTACCACTCCGTGACATCCCGGATCCCGTGGGGCCGCTTGAGGAAAGGGGCCGGCACGAGCGCGATGTCACCGATCCCCGTGCCGCCGAAGTTGGCAACGATCCCTCGCGGGGCCTTCTCCGCCTCCTTCACGGACCGGGTGATGTGATCCATTTCGGCCTGTGTCAGGGGCGCGAACTCCTCCAGGTTGTCCTTGGGATCCAGGCGTGCGTCGTCGATGGGGTCCTGGCGGATGATCGAATCGAAAAAGAAGCCCCCGACGGGCATCTTGCCGCTGGGAGGTACGCTTGTGTCTCCCTCGGGGTAGATCAGCAGGTCCCCGTTGAAGGCGGTGGATGTGCGGAACGCTTCCGGCACCAGGACCTCCTGACCCCAGGGCGTGCGCCATTCCTTCCACTTTTCGATGGGGAAGCCGAAAATCGTGCTGCGGGGAAAGACGCCCGTGGTGTCGACGCCCATGGCCTGGATGAGGTCGTCTTCGATCAGGCCCAGCATCTGGTAGGGCTCGTGGATCTTCACCGGCCTCTTTTCCAGGCCGTAGGCGGCCCGCAGGCCTGCCACGATCGTCACGTGCGCGCCCGTAACGGCGGTGGACCCGAGGTCGATCGGTATTTCGGTGTCGGTGTGTGAAAGCGCCTTCTGGATCTTCGTCTTTCCTGTTTCCACGGTTTGCCCCCTCGGTCAGGTTTCAGGGTGTACTGTTGTCATGATTGACGACGACGCCGATTCGGTCGCCGCCTATTCTACGGCCAACCAGGCCATTCTGCAATCACCTCACCACTGGCGGGTCTCATGGCAGGCCGCTTTTCCTACCCCGCGGAACGGACGTCCACGGTGTTGTCGTAGAACGTGCTGCCTTCCCCGCGATCGGTGAGACGCTGGGACGTCAGCGCGTTGACGCCCCGGTCCCCGGGGGTGTAGGCAAGCCACCAGACGCCTTCCGCGACGACCACCCCTGCCGGCGCCTTGTCCGTGACGGTGAGGGAAAATGCCGCCTCACCATTCCCGTTGAAGGCGATGACGAGCTCTCCGTCGGCAAGCCTCCTCTGTGCCGCGTCGGTCGGACTCATGAGGAGGCGCATTCCACGCTGCTTCCGCCGCAGCTCATCCTGCTCATAGAAGGACGCGTTGAGGGCCCAGGGCGTCGGAGCTGTCATGAGCCGCAACGGGTAGGCGCTTTTCTCCTCGTGGGTCGGGAGCCACTGCGGAAAGGGCTCTGGCTCCCGCGCATTGAAGATCTCTGCCTTCCCCGACGGTGTGGCAAATGGCGGGCCGAAGGAGGGAACATGCAGCTGCACCGCCCTGCCGGCGGCGAGCGCCTCCGCGTCGACGCCTTCCCGCAGGGACCGGGGAATCGACAGGAGCTTGTCGATGAGATCATCCGAGCTCTGGCGGAAGTGAGGCTCGGCAAAGCCCATGGCGCCCGCCAGGAGCTGGAACACTTCCCAGTTGGACTTGCTCTGGCCGACCGCCGGGATGGCCGGTCGGGCCCGCTGGATGCAGTACGTCCCATAGGACCGGTAGATGTCACTGTGCTCGAGTGAGGACGTTGCCGGCAGGACGATGTCCGCGTGGCGCGCCGTGTCCGTCATGAAACGCTCGTGGACCACGGTGAACAGGTCCTCGCGGGACAGGCCGGAGAGGACAGCGTTCTGATCCGGAGTGACAGCCGCGGGATTCGAGTGATACACGTACAGGCTCATGACCCGCGGGTCGGAGAGCCCGGCGAGCGCGTGGCCGAGCCTGTTCATGTTGACCACGCGCGTCGGCGCGCTCATGAAGTCCTCCCGCGTGACCTCGGTCATGGCGAACGCGCCCGCGGTGCTCGTTCCGTGAAACAGCCCTGCCCCGGACTTTCCGTATGCCCCGACAACGGCCGGCAGCGCGGAGATGCAGCGGACGGTCATGGCGCCGTTGCCGTAGCGTGAGAGGCCGCTGCCCAGCCGGATGAAAGGCGTGCGTGCCTTTCCGTAGGCCAGGGCCAGCTCGACGATCTCCGAGGCCGGCAGCCCCGTGATCCGGCTCGCCTCGAACGGCGCGTACCGCGGAAGGATATGGCGCGCGAAATCCTCGTATCCCAGGACATGCTCGGAGATGAACTTCCGGTCGATGAGGTCCCGGGAATTGAGGACGTTCATCATCCCGAGGGCAAGCGCCCCGTCGCTGCCGGGACGGACCAGGATGACCTTGTCCGCGGCCGCCGCCGTGGGAGTACGGTACGTGTCGATCAGGACTACGCGGGCGTTCCTCCGCCGGGCCTCCTGGACGCCGCGAAGGAAGTGGATGCTGGTTGCCGCGGCGTTGATTCCCCAAAGCAGGACCAGGTCGCTCTTCTCCACCTCATCCGGATGTGGCGCGGGAGTGTCGCCCATGACGGCCTGCCAGCCGGCGTCCTTGGCGGGAGCGCAGATCGTGCGGGCGAGCCGCGACGCCCCGAGCCGGTGGAAGAACGCGTGCCCGCAGTTGCGCTGGACGGCCCCCATGGTCCCGGCGTAGGAGTAGGGAAGGATTGCCTGCGCGCCGTGCCCGGCGATGATGCTCTTCCAACGCTCGGCGATCCTCTGGACCGCCTCCTCCCAGCTGATCGGCGTGAAGCTCCCTTCTCCCTTCGGACCGGACCGCGCAAGCGGCGCCGTGAGGCGAAGGGGCGAGTGCACGGTGGACTCGTAGTGGAGCATCTTGGGACAGAGAGTTCCGCGGGTGTACGGATGCTCGGGATCACCGGTGACCCGCACTGCCCGGCCGTCCTCCACTGTCACGATGAGACCGCAGGCATCAGGGCAGTCGTACGGACATACGGAACGGATGGTGGCGCTTATGGTCGGCCTCCTCTACCAGGTCTTTCGGACCGGCTTGTCGTTTCTTCGAGCGTGGATGAGGACGCACTCGTACGGTCTGCGGACGAAACCCCCGTGCTCCTCGATCGTGCGCTGGATGGCCTGCGCCACCTTGCGCTGCAGCGGCTTGCGGAGAATCAGGAAGTCAGAGAACGTCCGGAAAAGCCCGATGTATTCCTCCGCGTTGTAGCGCTTCAGCCATCGATGACGGCGAACGGTGAGACCGGAAAACAGCCGGCAGCGGGATATCTCGTCAGTCCAGCGGGCAACCTCGTCCTCGTAGCTCCAAGCGGAGAGCTCTCCGCAGGATTCCTCCTGGATCGTGGAGGCCAGGGTTCTGAGCAGGGGACCGCGCGGAAGCGCCGGGAAGTTGTAGATGAGCGCCAGGGAGCCGCCGCGGGGCAGGAGGCTTCCGGCCTTCTTCAACCGGATCCTCGGTTCCACCCAGTGGAACGCCTGCGCGGAGTAGACCAGGTCGTAGGACCGGGGCCGAAACAGGACGTCCTCGAACTTTCCCAGGGTGAAGGAGACGCGCGGCCAGGAGCGGCAGTTCCTCTGAGCGAACCTGATGAGCCTGTCACCGGGGTCCACGCAATGCACAGCGTACCCGCGGGAGGCGAACTTCGCGGTCGCCTTGCCGGTTCCGCAGCCCACCTCCAGGAGGCGGGACAGCGGCGTCAGGCCGGACAGGCGCACCACGTCATTGATCGCGGAGTCGGGGTAGCTCGGGCGAAACCGGTCGTACTCACCGGCCCAGGCGTCGAAGAGCTTCCCGTGGCGGATGTCGAAGCGGCCCCGCGTCCGCGCGGTCTTTTTCACGGGGCTCCGGCGAGTCCTTGTGCCCACGCCGCGGCCCTCTCGATCTCCCCCGCGGCCAGCGGACCGCGCCGCCCTTTGACGATGAATCCCTCGGGCGCCGCCGCCTGGACCCCGCCGCTCTTCACAAGGCTTGACGCCATCTTGTCGGCGGCGTAGCCGAACAGGCGCGCGAACTTCATGGAGAGCCTCGTGTCCAGCGCCGCGACCCTGAGCCCCCGAAGCGAGGCCGCCGGCACCTTGTTCAGGAAAGCCTGGATGGCCTCGGTGGGCCTGCCTCCCAGCGTGGGTGAGGCCAGGATCAGCAGATCGATCCCCGCAATATCCGCCGGGCGCGCCTGCGCGGGCCGAACCATGGTGACGTCTCCGCGAAGGGCCCCCCGTACCGTCGTCGCGATCTTCTCGGTGTTCCCGAACGCTGAATCGTACACGATCATCGTCTTCATGGGGCTTCATGGTACCCGAGCGCCCACCGCGGCGCAAGATCGAGGCGCCGGCGTGAAGCCCAGCTGCGGCGGGGATGGCAGCTCCGACTCGTGGCGTCGTCTTGACATGCAAGTATTCTCTTGCATAAAATAGGGCGATGGACATCGACAGGGTGTTCAAGGCGCTCGCTGACCCTACCCGCAGGCGCCTGCTCGATTCTCTTCGCGCCCGGGGCGGGCAGACCCTCGGGGAGCTGTGCTCGCGCCTGTCCATGACGCGCCAGGCCGTGACCCAGCACCTGTCCAAGCTGGAGCGCGCCAACCTCGTTACTACGGTACGCCGGGGCCGGGAAAAACTGCACTACCTCAACCCTGTCCCCATTCACGAGATCTACAACCGCTGGATCGAGAAGTATCAACGCCAGCACCTGGAGGTTCTCCAGGATCTCAAGAACAAACTCGAAGGAGACACCGATGGATAGGCCCCGGCTCGTCTACGTGACATACATCTCCACCACTGCGGAAAAGCTGTGGAATGCGCTCATAGATCCGGAGACGACGGCGCAGTATTGGCAGCACGTCAACGTTTCCGACTGGAAAACAGGCTCGAAGTGGGAGCATCGGCGCGCCGGCACGAAGGGACCCGCCATGCTCGTCGGGAAGGTGGAGGAGTTCACGCCCCCGCGCCGGCTCGTTCTCACGTGGGCCTTCCCCGCGGACGAAGCGGCGGAAGACAGGCATACGCGGGTGACCTTCGATATCGAGCAGGTGAAGAACGTCGTGCGGCTGACGGTGACGCATGACCGGCTGGAGCCGGACTCCGAGATGCTCCGCGGGATCACCGAAGGCTGGCCGAAGGTGCTCTCGAGCATGAAGTCTCTCCTGGAATCCGGAAAGCCCCTGCCCGAGCTGTGGTGAGCCGGGCGGGGCCCGGGCCGGGGTCTCCCGCGCTTCGCAAGCCGCCCGCTCACGAGCTCATGTACCATCCGCCGTTCACGTTGATGGTCTGCCCCGTGATGTAGCCGTTGCAGGCGAGCATCACGACGACCGCCGCGACTTCCTCCACGGTGCCGAGGCGTCCGACGGGAATCAGCTCCGGTCGCGCCCGGGCGTTCGCCGCGACCATCTCCGTGTCGATCAGGGCAGGCGCGACGGCATTCACGGTGATGCCCTCCCTTGCCAGGATGGCCGCGTACGAATGCGTCAGGCCGATCATGCCGGCCTTGGACGCGGCGTAGTGCGGTCCCACGACGCCGCCGAGCTGGGCCGCCACGGAGGACATGTTGATGACCCTGCCCCATCTCCGGGCGCGCATGTCGGGGAGCGCCGCCTGCGTCACCAGGAAGGCGGAGGTGAGGTTGGTCTCCACGATCTCGTTCCAGTCCCGTTCTGTGATCTCCGGCAGGGACTGGGGCCGCGAGACCCCGGCATTGTTGACGAGGATGAGGGGGCTCCCGAGGCGCTCCCGCACGGCGTCCATCATCCGGCTCACGTCCTCGCTCCGCGACACATCGGCTTTGACAGACATGCAGCGGGAGCCCAGGCGGTGCAGCTCTGTCTCGATCTGCTGCGCTTTCTCCTCGCTTGCGCGATACGCAAACGCGACATCCGCGCCCTTTCTCGCCAGCGCAATTGCCACCGCCCGGCCGATTCCCCGGCTCCCGCCGGTCACCAGCGCCGTCCTGCCGGCCAGCTCGCTGTCCGCCGGCTCCCGGCTGCCCGTCTCGTTCTCCGTCATGTGTTCGCCCTCCTCCGGCGCTACTTCCTGCGCGCTGCTTCAAGGATCTTGGCCGCCGTGTGGAAGAAACGGGACGTGGTCGGCTGGCCGAGCGTCGTGTCCAGGAAGCTCGACGAGCTGGGCGGCCTGCCGTTGATGATGTGCCAGATCACGTACGCATCCCGATCGGAGATTTTGAGGATCTGGATGTCCCTCTTCGGAGAGAAAAGGGGCAGCTCCAGTTTCCGAGGCAGTGGATCAGCGGCGAAGTTGATGCACAGCCTCATGTCGGGAGTCACCTTCAAGCCCTTGAAAGGATCGAGATGAAGCGCTTTTTCCAGCTCATCCGGGGTGCGCAGGCAGACAGGCACCTCGTACCCGAACGTGTCTTCCATGGCCCTGCTGATCATGGCCGCCAGGGCCGTGCGGTCCTTTGAGGCGGACTCGAAGAAGAGGTTGCCGCTCTGAATGTACGACCGGACGGCCTCCAACCCCAGCTCGGAGAACAGGGCCCGGACGCGGTCCATCTTGGCGATGTGGCCGCCGACATTCACGCCGCGCAGGAACGCGATATACTCCATTCGCCCCCCCGGGGGTTGAACGTACTTCGCTCGCCCGCGCGCGTCCACTCCGGCTGGCTTTGCTTGCAACTCCCGGCCTTTCTCCGGTATCCTCGCCTGACGACCTTCCGGGCGGGTTTCAGTCATTCACCGCGCCGTACTCCGGCGGCAGGTGGATCAGGAGGAAAACGTGGCAGAAAAGAAAAAGAGCGTGTTCGTCGATCTCCTGGACGGCACCTTTTCCATGATTTCCCGCACGTGGCTGACGTCGCTTCTGATCGGCGGCGTCCTGTTCATACCGACTTCGTTCCTGTTCGGCTGGGCGTACGGCGCCTTCGTGGACGTCATGGTGCGGGCGGGTGAGCTTGGCCGCGGCGAGCCGGGTCCTCTCCTGGCGGCCATGGGCATGGCGTACCTGTGGATCGTGCTGGCGCTCCTGGCGCAGGGACTCGTGTACCTGTTCGTACGCGCGTGCGTCACGGAGCACACCGCTCGCGCGGCGCGGGGAGAGACCGCCGACACGTTCGACGTTTTTCTTTCGGTTGCCTCGCAGAAGTACTTGAAGCTTGTCCTCCAGAGGATCATCCAGGCAGCGATTCTCTCGATCACGCTCGGCGGAGTCACTCTCGTCGTCAGCGTTGCGGTGGGTGTCGCGGCGGCTCTCAGGGCAGAGGTCGCGGCAGTCTTGTTCGGCGTGATCCTGGGCCTCGCCGGCATCGCCCTGCTCGTCTGGATTTCCATTCGGTACGCGGTAACCCTGGAGTCCATGGTAGTGGACGGCACGGGGGTGGAGCAGAGCTTCGACCAGAGTATGGCGCTCGTGCGGTATCGCTGGTGGCGGGTCTTCGGCTGGACCCTGCTCTTCGGCCTGATGGTGGGCTTCGCATCCTCCCTGGTCGCGACCCCGATCGTGTTCTTCTCGACGATCCGTCAGTTCATGCAGGCCCTGCAGGAGCTCATGAAGGAGCCCTCCCATGCAGAAAGCTTCAACACGATGTTCCTGAAGCTCTTCGCCGGACTGAGCCGCAGGCTGGGGATTCTGCAGTACGTCCAGAGTCTTCTCGGAGTCTTCGTGACGCCGGTCTTCATGACACTCCTCTTCCTGGAGCTCAAGAAGCCGGCCGCCCCGGAGAAGGGCGAGCTGCCCGTGACCGCCCCGGAAACTCCGGGCGCCTCCCGGCCCGAGGCCCGTCCGTGACCGCGCAGACCGCGCAGGTTCTCGACGGCTCCTGGGAGCAACCCGGCCGAAATCCTCTTCGAGCCGGCATTGCGGGCCTCCTTCTCTGCGGCGCCCTGTACTCCACCATCGGCGCAATCGTTCTCTCCATCATCGCCGCCATCGTCACGGCACATGACCCGTCGTGGGTGCGCGGGACCGGCTTCGTGGATTTCCTGCTCGGCTACTACAAGAAGCTCCAGGTCCCGATTCTCGTGGTCACGGCGGTCATGGAGTATGCGGTGTTCCTGGGGCTCACGCTCGTTCTCGTGAGGGCCTGGCACTCCAGCCGCCCGGCGCGGTACCTCGCCTACACCCGGCCCCGCGCGCTGGACCTCGTCCTTTCCGGACTCGGAGCCATCACTGTCGTTCCGCTGGCAGAGCTCCTGGACAGCTGGTCGTACTACCTTTTCCCCGTGCTCCGTCAGCTCCGCGGTGGGGAGGCTGCGCTCCTCGGCATCCATTCCCCCGGCCAGCTCGTCCTGGTCGTCTTCGCGATATCCATCACGCCGGCGATCTGTGAGGAGGCCATCTTTCGCGGCTGGCTTCAGCGCACCATCCGGCGCCGGGCCTCGGCAGTCCTCTCCATCGTCGTCACGGGTGTGATCTTCGCCCTCTTCCACATGAGCCCGCTCTCCGTCGTGGCCCTGGCATTCGTCGGCTTCTACCTGGGGTTCCTCTTCGAGCGGTTCGGGACGCTCTTCGCTTCCATGACGGCGCACTGTCTCTACAACCTGACGATCATTGGACTGGTGAACATCGACATCCCCTGGCGCTGGCTGACGACGAGCTCGGGCGACATCGCGCTGCCGACCCAGCTCGGCGCAATCCTGGTATTCGCGCTCGTCGTGCTCGCCATCATGGTGACCACGGCCGGCCGCGCGCACCAGGATCCGTAGCCGTGCGGCGGCGGAGGATCCGGAAGGGAGCGGAACATTGGCCATTCGGGTGATACAGCTGGGTACTCCACGGGACACGGGTGAAGGAATCCGTATCGGAACGGTCCGCCGGCCGCCACGCGG
>DATKLM010000215.1:0-3299 GCA_035542415.1 Spirochaetia bacterium | reverse complement strand
AATGGGCAGGGAGCCAAAAACGAAAACAGGGGTATGCGTCATCGGCTCCGGCAGGGCCGGAATGATCCATGCCCGGAACTTCGCCCGGAGGGTCGCGCACGCCGAGCTCGTGGCCCTCGCTGATCCGCACAAGGAAACCCTGCAGGCTGCCCAGAAAGAGCTTTCCGTTGAAAAAGGCTACGCGGATTACCGGGACGTGCTCGCTGACTCCCGCGTGGACGCAGTCGTCGTGGTCACCCCCACGGCCCTGCACCGGGAGGTCGTCCTGGCGGCCGCGGAGGCCGGAAAGCATGTCCTGTGCGAGAAGCCGATGGCCATGGACGTCCGGGAGTGTGACGACATGATCGCCGCCTGCGACGCCGCCGGCGTGAAGCTCCAGATCGGCTTCATGCGCCGCTATGACGAAAGCTTCCAGGAGGCGCGGCGCCGCATCGAGGCCGGGGAAATCGGGGACACGGTGCTCGTCAAGTCCCTCACCCACGGGCCGAGCGTGCCTCAGGAGTGGATGTACGACATCCGCAAGAGCAACGGCCCCCTTGCGGAGGTGAACAGCCACGACATCGATACGCTGCGCTGGTTCGCCGCAAGCGAGATCGTGGAGGTCTACGCTATCGGCGGCAACTTCCGCTGCCCCCAGGCGCGGGCGAGCCACCCGGACTTCTACGACAACGTCGCCATGGTCTGCCGTTTCGCGAACGGCAGGCAGGGATTCATCGACGGTGCCGTGTCCGTGGGATACGGCTATGACGCGCGCACGGAGATCCTGGGCACGCGCGGGGTCATGTTCGTCGGCCGGCGGGAGGAGACCTCCGTTGTGGGCTGCTCCGCGGAGAGCGGCATCCGCCAGCCGTTCGTGAAGAGCTGGAGAACGCTCTTCACCGAGGCCTACCTTGCGGAGGACCAGGACTTCGTGGACTGCATCGGTGAGGATCGCCAGCCCCGGGTCCGCGGGATCGACGGCCGCATGGCCGTTGCCGTGGTGAACGCCGGCAACGCCTCCATTGCATCGGGAACGCCGGTCCGCGTGGAAGGCATATCATGAAAAGCCAGTCGATGCGGGCTGCCCGGCTGTTCGGCAAGGAGGACCTGCGGATCGAGGATATGCCGGTTCCCGAGATCGGCGCGGGAGAGATCCTTCTGCGGGTGAAGTCCGCCGCGATCTGCGGCACCGACATCCGCATGTACCGAAACGGATATCGCGGCGTTTCTCCGGAGACCCCCCTCGTTCTGGGCCACGAAGTGAGCGGCGTCGTGGAGCGCGTGGGCGCCGGCGTCAGCGGGTACGCGGAAGGGATGCGCGTCGCCGTTGCGCCCAACATGGGCTGCGGCGTGTGCGACATGTGCGTGAGCGGGAACACCCAGCTGTGCCCGACCTACAAGGCATTCGGAATCAACCTTCCCGGCGGCTTTGCGCAGTTCATGAAGATCCCCGAGGCCGCGGTCCGGCAGGGAAACCTCGCGGAGATTCCCGCCGGGGCGGATTTCACGGATGCCGCGCTCGTGGAGCCGCTGTCCTGCGTCTACAATGCATTCAAGCGCGCGGCCATCTCTCCGGGGGACACGGTGCTCGTGATCGGAGCCGGGCCCATCGGCCTCATGCACGCGAAACTTGCGCTCATGGGGGGCGCGGCCCGCGTCTACATGAATGACATCAGCCCGGAGAGGCTCGCGCTGTGCACGAAGGCGGAGCCCTCGATCGTGGCCGTGCCTGAGGGGCCGCTTGCCGAGCGCATGAAGGAGCTCACCGCGGGCCGCGGAGTGGACGTGTGCATCACGGCCGCCCCGGTTCCCGAGATCCAGGTGACGGCCCTGGAGGTCGCTGCCGTCAACGGAAGGGTTGTGTTCTTCGGGGGACTGCCGGAGGCGAAGAGCAAGGTTCCCCTGGACACGAACCTGATCCACTACCGCCAGCTCGTTGTCACCGGCACCGCGCGCTCCAGTCTTACGCAGTACCGGCAGACCCTGGCCCTCGTGGCCTCGGGAGCGGTGGTGGTTCGGGACCTCGTGACAGCCGTCTCTCCGGTTGACGGGATCAAGGCTTCCTTCGAACAGGTGATGCAGGGAAAGGGTCTGAAGAACGTGATCCAGTTCCCGTGAGCGCACGGCGCGAGATCCGCGGGAGGGCATCGTGAAGGGCAATCCGCTTTTCATCGGGGTCGACATCGGCACCCAGGGCGTCAAGGCCGCCGTCTACGATCGGCACGGGAAGCTGATCGGTGAGGCGTTTCGAAAATCCGACCTGAAGCGCCCTTCCCCGGGGGCCGTGGAAGAGGATCCGGAGTTCCAGCTCTCCTCCGTGTGCCAGGTGCTCAAGGAGTGCGCGGACCGGGCAGCGTCCGCGGGGACCGCTGCCGGAATCGCCATTGACGGCCAGATGGCCGGCATCATCGGCGTCGGTGAGGACGGAAAGAACGTCACCCCGTATGACTCGTGGCTGGACACGCGCTGCGCTCCCTGGATCACGCGGCTGCAGAAGGAAGCCGGCGCGGAAATCATGCGGAAGGCGGGCGGTCCGCCCAGCTTCAATCACGGCCCGAAGATCCTGTGGTGGATGCACGAGAGGCCGGAGACGTACCGGAGAATACGTTCATTCGTCCAGCCGGGCAGCTACGCCGCCATGAGGCTGTGCGGCAGCAAGGGCTCGGAAGGCTTCATTGACTCAAGCTATCTGCACTTTTCCGGCTTCGCGGACAGCCGGAACGGCTCATGGGACCCGGCTCTCTGCAGGAGATTCGGCGTGGATCCGGCCGTGCTTCCCCATATTCGCGCGTCCCACGACGTCATCGGTGAGCTTTCCGCGGACATGGCGAAGCTCTGCGGTCTTCCCGCCGGCGTGCCCATTGTTGCCGGCTGCGGTGATACGGCGGCTAGCTTCCTCTCCTGCGGCGCAACGAGGCCGGGGATCAGCGTGGACGTCGCGGGAACGGCGTCGGTTTTCGCCTGCACGGTAACGGACTTCAAGGCGGATGAGAAGGAGATGGTCCTCAGCTGCGGCCGCTCCGCGACGAAGGGCCTGTGGCATCCCTACGCGTACATCAACGGCGGTGGAATGAACCTCGAATGGCTGCGGGAGAACGTGGCAACCGCGGCCGGCGCGCCGGACGCAAAGCTTCCCGACTTCGAAGCGCTCAACGCCCTTGCGGCGGCCGTGGAGCCGTCCGCGGAGGATCCGATCTTCGTCCCGCATCTCGGGGGCCGGGTCAGCCCTGCCCAGCCGCTCCTGCGCGGTGCATGGGTCGGGCTCACCTGGAACCATGGACTGGGGCACCTGTACCGCGCCGTGCTGGAGGGAGTGGCCC
>DATKLM010000214.1:0-23622 GCA_035542415.1 Spirochaetia bacterium | reverse complement strand
GATCAATGCCGTGCTACGGTACTATGTTCGGACGCAGAAGGCCAAAGCGGGGCACCCGGAGAACGGTCGGACCGTGTCACCTTCGGAGAACAGGTCTCCGACGGCGCGCAGACCAGGACCACAAGAGTCATCATCAGCTGTGGCCCGCAGACGAAGCCCAAAGGGCAAAGGGAACGGTGCCGCAAGAAAGACTGCGAAAAAACCGAAGCATGCGGCCCGGAGGTAGCTGCCGGCTCCGCTAAGGACGCAGACGGCAGTCGCGATCGATCAGGCCGACACTCGCACCCAAAACAAACAGGGCGCCCCGCGTGAGGACGCCCTTTGGTTCGTTAGCCCCTAGGGGAATCGAACCCCTCTTTTAAGATTGAGAATCTCATGTCCTAACCGATAGACGAAGGGGCCGCCGAGCGCGGAAACCCGCGCTTGTCCTTTCCCGGGGAGGATTCGAACCCCCACAAAAAGATCCAGAGTCTTTTGTGCTACCGTTACACTACCGGGAATCGGTCTCTACGATATGTATCCAACCGGAAGCAAAATGTCAAGAGACGGGGCTTCCGGCCCCGTGAAAAAGACTCCTACTTCTTCGCGTACAGGGCTTCGATGTACTGCGGCGTGTTCTCGATCTGGACGTGGCTGATGGTGCACCGTCCCTCCAGGACCACCCCGTCCTGGATGATGAGCTCCGGGGTCTTGATGTCGCCCAGAACGCGCGCGGTAGAGAGGAGAAGGATGCGGCGCGAGGAGACGATGTTGCCGATGATGACACCTTCCACGACGACGCTCGTGGCGATGATGTTCGTGCGGACCCTCCCCTTGGGACCGATCTGGAGCTGGTCCACGAGAAGGGACTGGCCCTCGAACCTTCCGTCGATCCGGAGGCTGCCGTGAATGGCGAACCGGCCTTCGAAGAACGAGTCCTCTCCGATCGTTGAATTAGCCTCAATATCGATCTGCACGCCCGGTCTCCTCGTTGTCCGTGTCGGGGACGTTCAGGTACGTGACGACCTCCAGGGAAAGACGGGAAAGCTCGGCGAGCGCCTCCCGCACCATCCGTCCCTTCAGCACGCGCCTTCCCTCGTACTGGTCGAAAACCACCATCTTGTCCCCGTTGAGGCACTTGACGCCGTCCCCCCGTGCGTCCTCGATGAGCTCTTCACAGAACGCCTGGATGGCGCGGAACAGCTTTGCCGCGTCCCCCTGGATCTGGCGCTTGAGCTTGCTCGTGCGCTTGCGCATCTCCAGCTCCATCTCCCGGCTCACGTTCCCATCGACGAGCCGCGAGTTCTCATCCCGGAAGTCGTTGATCTTGCGCTCCAGCTCCTGGAACCGGCCGTAGAAGCTGTCCCGGTCGAGGGAGAACTTGAAGTCGAGCCTCAGCCGCGTCTCCGTGAGAAAGGGAAGGAACTCCGCCTGGAAGTAGCGCGCGTACAGCATGAGGTTGAACATCTCTTCCTGGGCGGGTGTCGGCTGGGCGTCATCCGCCCAGAGGGACGGCACCTTCTCCGCCGGCTGGCGGTCCCGATCCTCCCGGCGGAGGCGGCCCAGGATCCGGTACTCGTCGAGGGGGTCGACGACCTTCGGCGCCTCTTTCACAGGCGCCTCTTCGATCACGGTGACCGCGACAAGCTTGTCCCGATAGCTGCGCAGCTCTCGAAGCTGCTTGTCCACGCGCGCCTTCTGCTCCGTGCTTTTTGTCGTCTTGGAGACCGTCTCGTACTGGTGTATCAAACGGTTGAGCTTCTCCAGCTCTTCTGCCGGAGTCATATCATTCACTGTACCACCGCCGCCGGGTGAAAGAAAAGCCCTCGCGTTTCCGCGAGGGCCTTGGATTCCGAAAGACGAGCCGGGCTCACCAGCCGTCGCTCATGTCGTCCGTGTCCCGCTTCGATTCGCCGAACAGGTCGGTGATTGCCCGCAGATCGTCGAAGTAGATGTAGTAGGTGCCGTAGGTGTCCAGCGGATCAGTATCGATCCTGAAACCGGTGATCCGGATCCCGCTCGCCGTTCCATAGTGGAAATCCTGCTGGACGATGGTGGGTGGAATTGCGACGGTCAGCTTTCTCCAGCCGACGAAGTTCAGGGTCCCGACCACCACCTCCTGCGCGCGGCCGGTGGAGTCCGTGAAAAGGACGTTGAGCAGGTGATTGTAGTTGCGCCCGACCACCCAGACGGAAATGGTCTTGACGACTCCCGGAATGGGAAGCGGGTTGGCGGGATAGACGGTGAAAAACGAGTTGCCACGGTGGAAGAAGCTCACCTTGGCGCCCAGAACGTACTTGTCGTCTTCCTTGATGCCGAGCTTCACTTCCTGTTCGATGGGCTTCTTGCCCGCCGGAGACCCGGCAAGCCGCTTGAGCGAAATGACTCCCATGTCGAGGGGCATGCTGCCGCCCCAGAACGCGGAATCCTCGAGCTTGGATACGGAGACTTCTTCGAGCAACTGCTGCGCCTGGTCCTTGCCGATCTCGTTCGGATTCGGCTCACCCACGGCAACGTTCTGGCTCTGGGCGAACACCGGGGCGCCCGCGAGGACGGAGGCGATCAGCAGCGCGAGGAAAAGTCGAGCCTTCATCTTCATGCCTCCTACTGCTTCGCCTGCCAGAGCTGATTCAGGTAGTCGGGATCGGCGAGGTTTTCGCCGTCGAACCGCGTCTGGTAGAGGTCCGTGAGGATCGTGAGGTCGTTGAGGAACACCCAGTAGTCGTCCACCTTTTCATCAGGAGCGGTCCAGATGACAAGCTTCGTGAGCTCGAGTCCCTGGAACTGCGGAATGTAGCGTCGGGACTGCGGAATGGCGCCGGGGACCGTGACGGCCAGATCCTTCCAGCCCATGAACTCCAGGGAGCCGAAATGAAGCACGTGGTCGATGCCGCGATAGTCCCTGAGGAACAGGTCGATCTTGTAGTTGTAGTTGGAGCCCCAGATCCAGAGGTCCATGCGCTGGACTTTTCCCGGGATGGGGATGCTCTTGGGAACGAGGTTGCCGGAGCTGTCTTTTGCGGCGGGAATGATCTCGATGTAGTTGTATCCCTTGCGGTCGAACTTGCTGTGGATGGCCAGAGAGTTCAGCTCCTTGTTGTCCTTGTTGCGGCCGTACAGCACGTCAGGCCAGGTCTTGATGAGCTTCGACTCGGGGAAACCCTGCGTCGAGAACTTGCTGGCCTGCACGATCCAGTTCGCCTGCGCGGGGTCATTGAACGATATCAGCGGTCTCACCTGGAGATTCACAGTGTTGTCTTGAGCCATGACGAGCGCGGCGGTGAGAAAAAGCAAGCACGCAAGCGCTGCGCCGAGGAACGCTTTCAATCCTGGCCTCATGCCCGTCTCCTTCTGCACAAGCGGAAATCACTCGGTCTTCGAATCACCGGAAATTATATTTCCACACATACCCCTTGTCAAATTTCTTTTCCGTTTTGCCGTGCATCATCTCCGCGAGGCAGGAGCTCCTGACGTACGGACCGGCCAAGACGGCGGGAATTCCGCGGACGCGCGCGGCCTCGGTTCGTCATGGTCGCCTTGCCTCGACAGGGACTTCGGACGGAACCGGCCGCGCCTGCCCCGCGACGAGTCTGGCCGCCCCGACAACAGGAGAGCCGCTCGGTTTCGCTTCCGAGAGGAAGCGCGCCACTGCGCCGGGAATGTCTGTTTCTATGGAAAGAAACACCTGCCCGGGCAGTGCTCCTGACGCATACCAGTCCGTCACGATGGCCGATCCCCCGGCCCCGCGCATGATCTCCAGGCACCAGGAATCGGGAACTCCCAGGAGGAGAAGGAAAAACTCCGCCCCTTCACGGCGCATCTGATCAATCGCGTTCTTCAGAGAGACACGGTCGACAGGGTCGGCGATCCTTCGAACCAGCGGACCCCCGCCGTCCAGGGCACGTGCCACCCCGGAGGTGAATGCGTCCAGCTCCCTTTGCGTGGCCGTCGGATGCGCGGAGAGCAGAACGACGATGCGTGATGACAGTCCGGAGACCGCCGTCCCGCCCGCTTCCGCGCGCAGAGAGATGGCGGCCGCCCGCCCGGCATCGCGGAAGGCCGCCTCCCGGTCGAACACGAGACGCACCGCGTTGGCCGGCGGCTGAAGGGGGGAAGGATCGTCCAGCAGGAGAAACCGCGTCTGCGGTGACGAGGAAGCGAAGATCCCGGACTCCAGGGAGAGCAGAGGCCCCACGACCGCTGACCGGTAGCGGCGCACCGCCAACTCCTGCAGGAGCCGCACCTTCGGGTCGGTTTGTGGCCCCATCAGGAGGACCCTCGGGACGTACCCGCGGGTGAGCGCGGCGCGTTCGAGCGGCCAGCGGAGCAGCCGGTCACCGTCCCGCGACGCCCAGAAGGGCTGCTCCACGGCGATGAGAACGCGTCCGTTCCAGCAGCCGGCAAGAGCGAGGGAGAGCAGCGCAATGGCGAGGAGAGTCGTTCTTTCCTTCACGAACTCTTGACACTGTATGTCCATCGCGGGATAGTAGTCCATACCTTTTCAGGGGAGGACTCACCCATGGTCAGCTACAAAGAGCTCGGTCTCGTCAATACGCGCGAGATGTTCAAGAAGGCGATGGCGGGCAAATACGCCATTCCCGCCTACAATTTCAACAACATGGAGCAGCTGCAGGCCATCATCCAGGGCTGCATTAACAGCAAGTCTCCGGTGATCCTCCAGGTATCCAAGGGCGCGCGCAAGTACGCCAACCAGATCCTCCTTCAGTACATGGCGAAGGGCGCGATGGAGATGATCAAGGCAGCCGGCGTCACGGTTCCCGTTGCTCTTCACCTCGACCACGGAGACACCTACGAGCTGTGCGTCTCCTGCATCGAGAGCGGTTTTTCCTCCGTCATGATCGACGGCTCCTCCCATCCCTATGACGAGAACGTCGCGCTCACGAAGAAGGTCGTCGAGTTCGCCCACACATACGACGTGAGCGTCGAAGGAGAGCTGGGCGTCCTTGCGGGCATCGAGGACGAGGTGGCCGCTGAGAAGTCGCACTACACCAACCCTGATGACGTGGAAGACTTCGTGAAGAAGACCGGCGTGGACAGCCTTGCCATCTCCATCGGGACCTCGCACGGCGCCTACAAGTTCAAGCTCAAGCCGGGGGATCCCCCGCCCACGCTCCGCTTCGACATCCTGGAGGAGATCGAGCGCAGGATTCCCGGCTTCCCCATCGTCCTCCACGGTTCATCGTCCGTGCTGAAAGAGTACGTGGACATGATCAACAAGTACGGCGGAAAGATGGAAGGCGCGGTTGGCATCCCGGAGGAGCAGCTGCGCAAGGCTGCGCGGTCAGCCGTCTGCAAAATCAACATCGATTCCGACGGAAGGCTCGTGATGACCGCGATGATCCGCAAGGCCTTCGCGGAAGATCCCAAGGGCTTCGATCCCCGCAACTACCTGGGGCCTGCCCGTGATGAGCTCACGAAGCTCATTGAAAGGAAGAACAAGGAAGTCCTGGGCAGCGCGGGAAACGCATAGCGCGGGCGAAGCCCGCGCGAAAGGGGCCCCCGGGCGGCAGCGTTTTGCGATGCCCGCGAAGCGGGAGAGCAAAATCGCGAGAGCCCCGGGGATCAGGCGCCCAGAGCGCGGGGGAACCTCATTGCAAAGGCGATGACCGCCGCAGCCACGGGCACGGCGGTCAGCAGAATGGACCACAGCGGCCGGCTGTCCACGAAAAGAAATCCACAGATCGACAGGCCCAGGGCAACGCCGGCGACGACGATGGTGTAGAGCACGGCCTCACGCCCTTCCCACGGATAGAATCGCCGGGCCAGCAGGGAAATGAAGACGACGGCGGCCAATCGCTGAAACGGCAGCAGGAAAAGAACGTACGCGTCCCACGACCCCCACGTTCGAATCATGTCGGCGATATTGACCATCGCCAGAAAACCGCAGAAGAAAGCCAGCGCGCCAAGGAATATCCCTTCCTCGAAGATCGGGAGATCGAGCTTTTTCTTCATGATGAGGAAGCTGCCCAGTGCCGCGAGAAGAGGCACGAGCTGATCCCGGAGGAGCAGGGAGATGAAAAGCCATGCCCCGGACCAGGAGAAGCCGAAAATCCTCCGGGTGATCAGGATGACGATGAACGCAGGGAAGAAAAGCAGTACGCCCCTCAGAAACGCGTTCACGAGCTGGGGCATTCCCGGCGCTTTCTGCGCTCCCCACGGCAACGAGCTGACGAGAAAGAAGAAAAGGGGGAAAGAAAAGAGCAGGAAGAGGATCATGGCGCGCAGATACTACCAAAGCACGAGATCCGTGACAAGGCGGCGGACGGCAATATGTCGTGATAATGATCACGATTACTTGACAAAAACGCTAAAAAATGATCGGATAAGCCAAGCCAATCAGAAGACCGAGGAGGCACAACTATGGAGTGGGCCATCCCCAGGGAAAAAGTCCCTGACGCGGTCTCCATTCTGCGTAAAAAGTATAAAATAGTCGCTCCCATCCCCAAGGGGAAAAACTTCGTCTTTGCGGTGGTGAACGATCCATCGCTGGTGAGGCTGGACTACCCGTCCACCATTCTCCCCCTGAAGAAGTTCTTCCTTCCGCCCGCGGACACGATCCTGAACTTCGATGCGAAGAAGCAGACCGTGTCGGCCCCGGAGCGCCGCAGGGAGCCAACCATCTTCTTCGGGATCCACAACTACGAGCTGCAGGGATTGATGCGGCTGGACTACGCGTTCCAGGCCGGCGTCCGGGACGACACATGGCTCGACCGGAGGAAGGATACCTTCTTTGTCGGTGTCACGTACGTCCCCGACGAGCACCACTTCTCAGACTCCGTCGGCATTCCGACGCAATTGAAGGAAGGTTTTGACGCCTTCCTTACCCGGTTCGATGACCACTACCGAATCGAGGCGCTCACCGATCGCGGCAGGGAAATCATGGAGTCTCTGCGGGAGCTGTTCGTGGAATGCAACTGCCCGGGGGACCCGGTGGTGTACTTCAAGAACAAGCTGAAGCAGTCCGTGGCCGGCATCCGCGAGATCTTCCACGGCGCCTACGGGCACCCGGTATGGAAGGAGACCGCGCGCCGCTGCTACTCCTGCGGGACCTGCAACATCTGCTGCCCCACCTGCTACTGCTTCGACGTGGATGACCAGATGAGCCTCGGGACGGACCAGGGAGCGCGCCTGCGCCTCTGGGACTCGTGCCAGTTCCTCTCGTTCACGACCGTCGCCGGCGGCGAGGCCTTCCGTGAGAAGCGGTATGACCGCGTGCGCCACCGCATGTCGCGCAAGTTCGCCTACATCACGGACGCGGCAGGGCGGCCCTTCTGCGTGGGCTGCGGCAGGTGCGTCCGCCAGTGCACGGCCTCGATCAACATCGTGGACGTGATGAACGCTCTTCTCTAGGAGGTGAGCGATGGAGACAACGAAAACCGCGGACCGCGCCGCGCAGAATATCTACGTTCCCGAGATCGCCGAGCTCGTGCGCGTGGAAAAGATGACCGCGCTGGAGACCCTGTTCGAGGTCAGGCTTCCGGGCGGCCGGGATCTCGGCCACCAGCCGGGCCAGTTCGTCCAGGTGTCCCTGTTCGGCATCGGGGAAGCGCCGATTTCCATCTCGTCCTCCCCCCTGGCCCGGGGCAGCTTCGACCTGGTCGTGCGTGAAGTGGGGAACCTCACCTCCGCTCTCCACCGTCTCAACAAGGGAGACCGCCTGGGGATCCGCGGGCCGTTCGGAAAGGGATTCGACGTGGAGGGCCTCGCCGGCAAGGACGTGATCTTTGTCGCCGGAGGCATCGGGCTGTTCCCGCTGCGATCCCTCATCACCACGCTCATCCACCAGAGCACGCGGGAGAAGTTCGGCCGTGTCATCGTGCTGTACGGCGTGAAGAGCCCTGCCGAGTTCACGTTCAACGCCGAGCGCGCGGCCTGGGAGAAGCGCGGGGACCTCGAGTATCACGTCACGGTGGACCGGGCCACCGCCGGCTGGACCGGCCACGTGGGGGTCATCACCACCCTGATCCCCGGCCTCACGCTGAATCTTGCCAACACGGTGGCCGTGATCTGCGGTCCTCCGGTGATGTACAAGTTCGCCATCCTCGCCCTGCGGTCCAAGGGGCTCCGCGATGAACAGATCTTCGTATCCCTGGAGCGCAAGATGAAGTGCGGCGTGGGCAAGTGCGGCCACTGCCAGATCAACAACGTGTACGTCTGCCAGGAAGGTCCGGTCTTCAACTACGGAGCGATCAAGGACCTGAAGGAGGCCATCCAGTGAGCAAGCCGAAGGTCGCCTTCTTCGATTTCACTTCGTGCGAAGGGTGCCAGCTCTCCAAGCTGAATCTCGAGGACGACCTCCTCGGGATCCTCGAGCTCATCGAGCTGGTCAACTTCCGAGAGGCAATTTCCGACCGCCGGGACGACTACGAGATTGCCTTCGTCGAGGGATCCATCAGCACGCCGCACTGCGTCGAGAGGATCCACAAGATCCGGCGGCAGGCGAAGATCCTCGTGGCGCTGGGCGCCTGCGCCCACATCGGCGGCGTGAACGCCATCAGGAACCGCATGGATATCGACGCGGTGAAGCAGGAAGTGTACGGCGCCGACAAGTATCTCTTCCCTTCCATCAAGGCCCAGGCAGTCTCCGACGTGGTGAAAGTGGACTATGTCGTTCCGGGCTGTCCCATGGACAACCAGGAGCTCAAGCGCGTCCTGTCTGCCATCCTCACGGGGAAGAAGCCGTACATTCCCGAGCATGCCGTCTGCGTGGAGTGCAAAGCGCGGGAGAACGAGTGCCTGTACGACTACGGGACCGTGTGCATGGGACCGGTCACCCGGGCGGGGTGCGGCGCCGCTTGTCCCTCCAACGGCCACTACTGCTTCGGGTGCCGGGGGCTCGTGCCGGATCTCAACAAGAATGCCGCCCGGGACGTGATGGAGAAGTACAAGCTGTCCATGCACCAGATCAGGAAGAGATTCTACATGTTCAACTCCAACTACGTCGAGCTGGAGGAGAAGCGCGATGAGTAAGACCACAGCCAAGCGCGCCGCGCCGGCCGTCTCCCTGGAGATCAGGGTCCCGTACGTCACCCGGGTGGAGGGACACGGCAACATCGTCATCGACATGAAGGAAGGGAAGCTCGTCACGTCCCACCTGGAGGTGGTTGAGCCTCCCCGGTATTTCGAAGCAATGATCAAGGGCTACTCGTACAGCGACATCGCCCTGATCACGTCCCGTATCTGCGGGATCTGCTCGGTGGGCCACCAGATGACCTCTCTGAAGGCCACGGAGAAGGCGCTCGGGATTCCTGTCAGCGAGCAGACCGTGCTCCTCAGGAAGCTCCTCACGTACGGGGCGACAATGCAGAGCCACATCCTGCACATCTACTTCCTTGCCGCCCCCGACCTCCTTGGCGTTCCTTCCGTTGTTCCCCTGGCCACGAGCCATCCCGACGTCGTGAAGATGGCGCTTCGGATGAAGAAGCTGTCCAACGACATCTGCGATCGGCTTGGCGGCCGCACCATCCACCCCAACAGACTCGTCCCCGGCGGTTTCACCCGCCTGCCGAGCAACGGGGACCTGAAATGGATCCGGGACATGCTGGCCAACCAGATGGTGCCGGATGCCAAGGCCTCCCTGGAGATCCTGAAGAGCCTGGCGGGAAAGTTCCCGGCGTTCGAGCGTGGAACGGAATACATCGGGCTGCGCGATGAGGGGGAGTACGCCTTCTACGATGGAAAGATCGCCTCCACGGACACGGGGCTGACGCCCGTTGACGACTACCTGTCGGTGACCAACGAGTACGTGGTGCCGCACTCCACCTCCAAGCACTGCAAGCATGCGCGCTCCTCGTACTTCGTCGGGGCGCTGGGACGGTTCAACAACAACTTCGACAAGCTCAATCCCATGGCCCGATCCGTCGCGGACGCCCTGGGCCTGAAGCCGGTCGTGAAGAATCCCTTCCTCAATACCGCGGTCCAGCTCGTGGAGACGGTCCACGTGGTTGAGGAGTCCCTGAAGATTCTCGACGGGATGATCGCAAAGGGGATCCGGGAGGAGAAGCCGGCCGTGCCGGAGAAGCTGCGGGAAGGCCGCGGCGCGGAGGCCACGGAAGTGCCGCGCGGGATCCTCTTCCACGACTACACGTACGACAATCGCGGCCAGGTCGTGAAGGCCAACTGCATCATCCCCACCACCCAGAACACGCAGTCGATCGATGACGACATGACGGAGCTTGTTCCGTGGATGATCGACCAGGGGATGTCGAAAGAGCAGATGACTCTCACCCTGGAGATGCTCGTCCGCGCGTACGACCCGTGCATCTCCTGCTCCGTGCACTTCCTCGACGTGGAGTTCCGGGAATGACCAGGGATGCCCCCGTCAGCGTGATTGGCGTCGGGAATCCCGAGCGCCGGGACGACGGGATCGGCGTGCTCCTCGTCGACGACCTCCGGGAGGAGCTGGCCAGCGGGGCATGGAGCGCGGACGGCCGCGAGGTGGAGCTCGTTGCCGCCGGCCCGGACAGCCTGCTCGCCGCGGCGCACGCCGCGGACGGCCGCTGGGTGATCATCGTGGACGCGGCGCGCATGGGCCTGGAGCCGGGGGACTGCCGCATGTTCGGCCCGGCGGAGGCGCGGCTCTCCCTCCACGGCGACGGCCTGTGTCCGCACGCCGCGGACCTCGGGGAGACCCTCGGCCTGCTGGACGTCCTGGGGTGCGGGGACCGGGTCAGAATCATGGGGATCGAGGCGGAAGACCTCGGCGACGGGCGCGGGCTGTCCGCCCGGCTCAGCGCGCGCCTTCCTGAAATGCGCGCGAGGATCAAGAAGGAGGTTGGACTGCTGCCATGAAGAAGATACTCATCGTCGATGATGACCGCGACGTTTTCGAATCCATGAAGATCGTCCTGGAGGCCGAGGGGTACGGCGTCGACTGGGCAACGAACGGCACGGAAGCAATCACCAAGGCGCGCGCGCTGAAGCCCGACCTCATGATCCTCGACGTCATGATGAACTCCGACGACGAGGGCTTCCAGGTCACCTACAAGATGAAGCAGGACCCCCAGCTTTCCTGCATTCCCATCGTGATGGTCACGAGCGTCGGCGCCCGCACCGGGTTCTCCTTCGACCGCAAGCGGGACGAGGACTTCCTTCCGGTGAACGAGTTCCTGGAGAAACCGGTGGATCCCCGAGTGCTCGTGGACAAGGTCCGGGAGAACCTGGGCGGCTAGCCTCCCAGCACTGTCTGTTCTATCTTCCTCACCTGCTCCCGGTAGAGGGACACGATCGCGGTCCCGTAGTCCGCAATGAGCTGGATGATGTTGCGGGGTTTCTCCTCATCGTCGTGGCCGTTGATCCTGTCCCCGGCATCCCCCAGGCCCGGGAGAATATATGCCTTGGAGTTGAGGACCGGATCCATCCAGAGCGTATAGATCTCCGCTTCCTTCAGCGCGCGCACGATCCGCAGCGCCCCCTTCAGCACCGAGATTACGTTGAAGAACTTGATGGATCGCGGCTTCACGCCCTTGTCCAGGAGGTACTTCACCACGGTCACGAGGCTGCCGCCGGTGGCATTCATGGGGTCGGCAAAGAACAGGTCTTTTCCGTCCAGCGACGCGGGATCGAAGTAGGAGCGGTCCAGGTTCAGGACGTACTCCATGTTGTGCTCTTCCTTCGTGTCGTCCCGCGAAATCTTGAACAGCGCGAACGGCGTGACATAGCCGTGGGACGAGTACTCCTGGATCTCCTTGGACATGATCATGGCGGGAAGGAGCGCCCCGCGGAGCATGACGCACATCACGGAGTTCTCGATCCGATCGTCCACGTCGGGGATCTTGTGAACGGCGTAGTTCTGGATGGGAAGCGTTACGGCCGTCTTCACGACGATGTGGTTCTTCTTCTTGTCGGCGGGGGACCCGATGGCGAAATTGAACAGCAGCTCGTACGCCCGCTGCGTATAATAGAGGAACTCCGGGTGCTCGGTGCGCGCGTCACGGAGCTTCGCGATCAGACGCGAGACCTCTCCATGGACCTCGCGCGGGGTTTCGAAGGAGTACACGTGGATCCGCGGTTCCTTGGCCACGATCTCCCGCATCTCGTGCCCCATCTCGTTGTACAGCCCGATCAGCTCCTCGGTGGCCCGGTCCCGGTCCCGCGCGCGGGCGGGGTCGGTGAGCACGGCAAAGCGCTCCAGGGCCTTGCCGTATCTTCCGTTCATGTCCTCGATGATCTTTTTGTCGGAGCCGGACAGGAACCCATCCAAGTCCTGTGCCTTCAGAATGACATTTGCCATGGATCCCTCCGCAGAACACAGTACACGCTCCTACGGCCGTGGTCAACGTGAAGTATTCCCGGTATTCTTCCGCCGTGGTGAGACGGCGCTTCGAGTTCCGCGGGACTATCCAGGGAGTCGGGTTCAGGCCGGCGGTCTTCCGCGTGGCGGAATCGCTGCGCCTGGCCGGCTTCGTGCAGAACCGCCGTTCTGAAGTGATCGCGGAAGTCCAGGGAGCCGGCGCGGAGGTCGACCGTTTCCTTGCGGAGCTGCGCGCCCGGCTGCCGGGCGCGGCCCGGCTGGAGAGCGTCCGGGAGGTGCCCGTTCCCGCCGTGCCGGAGGATACCTCGTTCCGAATACGAGAGAGCAAGGCCGACCGCTTCTCATTTCCGCCGATTCCCCCTGACCTGCCCACGTGCGCCGACTGCGCCCGGGAGCTCCTGGACCGGGAAAACCGCCGGTACCTCTACCCTTTCATCACCTGCACGCAATGCGGTCCCCGGTATTCCATCGTGGAAAGGACGCCTTTCGACCGGGAGAACACGTCCATGAGCTCCTTTCTCCAGTGCCCGGACTGCGCTCGCGAGTATGGCGATCCGGCGGACAGGCGCTTTCATTCCCAGACCAATTCCTGCCCGAACTGCGGCCCCCGGCTCGTCTGCGTCGACCGGGCGGGACGGGAGCTTCCCGGCGACCCGCTTGCGGCGGCGGTCAACGCGCTGGCCCGGGGGCAGATCATCGCACTGCAGGGGATCGGCGGATTCCACCTGGCGGCTGATCCCCGGCTTCCCGGGCCCATGGAGAAGCTGCGGCGCGCCAAGGAGCGCGAGCGCAAGCCTTTCGCCCTCATGGTGCGCGACCTCCGGGAGGCAGAAGCGCTGTGCACGCTGGATCCCGCGGAGCGAGAGCTCCTGAGCGGTTCGCAGTGCCCCATCGTCATCTCCCCGCGCGCATCGGGTGCGCCTTCCTGGCTGACGCGCGTTTCGGGCACCGAGACCCTCGGGATCATGCTGCCCTACACTCCCCTGCACCTGCTCCTGTTCAGCCATCCAGCCCTCTCCATCCCCTGGCGGCACCTCGTCATGACGTCTGGAAACCGGGCAAGCGAGCCGATCATCACGGACCCGCGGGATGCCCGGGAACGCCTGGGCGACGTGGCGGACCTGTTCCTTGTCCATGACCGGAAGATCATTTTTCGAACCGATGATTCCGTGGTGCGGGCGGGGCCGTCCTCCGCGCCTTTCATGCTCCGAAGGTCCCGGGGCTATGTTCCCGGCCTCGTGCCGCTGTCCGCGGACGTGAAAGAAGTGATCCTTGGCGTCGGCGGGGACCTGAAGAGCGCGCCGTCCCTTGCGAGGGGCCGGGACGTTCATCTCTGCCCTTTCAACGGAGACCTTGACGACCCGGAAACCCGGGAGCAGTTCGAAACGGTCATTATGCAGACGCTGGCCCTCTACGGCACGGTGCCTGACGTCATTGTCCACGACCTGCATCCCCTGTATCACTCGACGGCATGGGCGCTGGGACCCCGACCGCGGGAGCTGGGCAGCGGGCGCGGCATCCGCACGATCGGCGTGCAGCATCATTATGCGCACGCCCTTTCGGTGATGGCGGAGCACGGCCTGGATGAAGCGCTGGCGCTCTCGTTCGACGGCACGGGCTTCGGCACCGACGGCGTCGTGTGGGGCGGCGAGTTCCTCCACGCGACGAGGAGAGACTTCCGCAGGCTCGGGAGTTTCTCCCCGTTCGCCCTTCCCGGCGGAGACGCGGCCGTCCTCAATCCGCCGCGCCTCGCGCTGTCCATTCTGGGACCCGCGGGCGCGGGGCGGATCCCCGGTCTCGACGCCTCACAGGAACAGATGATCCTGGCGATGGTCGGGCGTGATGTGAACTCGCCGAAGACCACATCCCTGGGCAGGATTTTCGACGCGGCGGCAGCCGCGCTCGGCCTCGTGAAGGAAGTGAGCTACGAGGGAGAAGGACCCATCCGGCTGGAGGGGTTCGCGCTGCGGGCATGGAACGGGCGGTCACGGCGGACCGCGGTTTCCAATGTCGAGCAGCTCCTTCCCTTCATCCCGCCGCCGCAGGAGGATGAACGGCTCTTTCTCATCGACAGCAGGCCGCTCATCTTGCACCTGGCCGAGGAGCACGCGGCGCGTCCAGCGGCACGTCCGGTCGAAAGCCTTGCGCTGCTCTTTCACGAGGCTGTTGCGGCGGCTGCGCTCGAGGGGGCGCACCGGATGGGCAGGCACACCGGGATCCGGCGGCTTGCACTTTCAGGCGGAGTGTTCCAGAATCTCCTCCTGAGGGAGCTCCTCGTTCCTTCTCTGAGAGACTCAGGATTCGAGGTCTTTCTGAACGAAAAGGTTCCACCGGGAGACGGGGGTCTCTCGGTGGGGCAGATCTGGCATCAGAGCGAGTGAGGTTCAGCCATGTGCCTGGCAACACCAATGCGCATCGACAGACTTCTCGACGGAAAGCGCGCCGTCGTTTCCCAGGGAACCGTCACCGTGCAGGTGGACGTGTCCCTCCTGCCGGACCCGAAGCCCGGCGACCACGTCATTGTTCACGCAGGTTTTGCGATAGAGGTCCTGACGCCGGAGGAGGCGGAGGAGCGTATATCGCTGTTTCGAAAGATGGCGGAGCTGACCGGGGACGCCTGAGGTGAACGGCGACCGGAAGCTTGCCCAGGAGCTCGTTGCCGGGATAGCGCGCGCAGCCGCGGAGATCGGGCGGCCGGTCAAGCTCATGGAGGTGTGCGGGACGCACACGGTGGAGCTGCGCCGGCAGGGAATCCACTCCCTGCTTCCCGACGGAATCTCCCTCATCTCCGGCCCGGGGTGCCCGGTGTGCGTCACTCCGTCGGGGTACGTGGACAACGCGCTCGCCCTGGCCGAGTCCGGCCGCGCCGTTATCGCAACGTTCGGCGACATGCTCAAGGTGCCGGGCTCCAGCCGCCGTTCGCTCAGCGGGCTTTCCGGGCGGGGCGTCGTGAAGATGGTCTATTCCCCGTCGGAGCTGATCCGGATCGCGAAGGAGTCTTCGCTTCCCGTGGTCTTTCTCGCCGTGGGATTCGAGACGACCATTCCGACGGTCGTCTCCGCGCTTCTGGATGCGCGGGATGCCGGGATCAGGAACCTCTTTCTGTATACCGCCTTCAAGGTTGTTCCACCCGCGCTGCGGCTCCTTCTTTCCGGCCCGGACCATGGGATCGACGGCTTCATCCTGCCCGGGCATGTGTCCGTGATCATCGGTCCCGAGGCGTACCAGTTCCTCGAAGGCCCCGACGGCAGACCCGGCGTCATCACCGGTTTCGAATCCCTGGACATGCTGCTCGGGATCCTTCTCCTGGTCCGGCAGATCCAGCGGCACGAAAGGAAGGTCGAAAACGCATATCCGCGGGCGGTCAAACCCGGCGGCAACCCGCGCGCCCGCGCCGTGATCGAAAAGAGCCTGGAGCCGCGGGATGACGCGTGGCGCGGCATCGGCGTGATCCCCGGCGGCGGCCTGGGGCTTCGCTTCGAGCTTGCGGACATGGATGCCGAGAAACGCTTCGACATCCCGCCGGCCAGGGATGTGGAGGCGCCGGGCTGTCTCTGCTCTCTCGTGATCGCCGGCAAGGCCGTTCCGCCGCAGTGCCCCCTCTTTGGCCGCGTGTGCACGCCCGACGATCCGGTGGGACCGTGCATGGTCTCCTCCGAAGGCACCTGCGCGGCGTACTTCCGGTATTCGCGGCAATGAGCGCGGACGACATCATCCGGCTGGAGCACGGAAGCGGCGGCGCGCTGAGCCGGGACCTCGTGGAAGCCGTCATCCATCCGGCGCTCAGGTCGGAAGCCTATCCCGAGCTGACGGACTCCAGCCCGCTGGAGCCGGGGTCCGATCTCCTGCTGACCACGGATGGATACGTTGTCGATCCCCCGTTCTTCCCCGGCGGAGACATCGGCAGGCTTTCCGTGCTTGGCACCTGCAATGACCTCGCTGTCTGCGGCGCCCGGCCTTTCTCCCTTTCCCTCGCCATCACGGTGGAGGAAGGCTTCCCCGTGGAGCGTTTTCGCGCGGTGCTGGAATCCGCGGCTGCTGCCGCGCGGGAAACCGGCACGCGGATCGTCACGGGTGACACGAAGGTCGTGCCCCGGGGAAAAGGCGGAGGCATCTTCGTGACCAGCGCAGGCGTGGGAAAGCGAGTCTTCCCCCACCGCCTTTCGCCGGCCATGGTGCGCGCGGGTGACAGGATCCTGGTCTCAGGTCCGCTGGGTGCGCACGGGATCACCATCCTGGCCGCGCGCGAGTCCCTTCCCGTCGGCGGCACGCTGAAATCGGATGCGGCCTTTCTCTTTCCGGTGGCGAGCTCCCTCTTTCCGCTGGGCGAGTCTCTGCGCTTCATGCGCGACGCCACACGGGGAGGCATCTCCGCCGTCCTCAACGAAGCAGTCCAGGGCGCCGCGTGGGGCATCGACGTGGAGGAAGAGGCATTCCCCGTTTCGGCAGAGGTGCGGGCCGTCTCCGACCTGCTCGGGCTGAACCCGCTGGAGATTGCCAACGAGGGTGTGCTCGTGGCGTTTGTTGCTTCAGAGTCCGCAGGCCAGGCCCTGCGGGCCGTGCAATCACAGGCCCTGGGAAAGCAAGCGCGCCTGGTCGGTCGGGTGACGGAAGATCACCCCGGCTCGATCATCATGATCACGAAAATCGGCGGAAAGCGAAGACTGGATTTTCCGAGAGGCCTGCTCCTGCCGCGGATCTGCTGAAGGGAGCTTGCGTCCCGCGGGCGCCGCCCTACACGCACTCGTTCTGATACGTGATCAGGGTGTTCACCGGGTAGTCCGCAAGGGCCTTTTCATAGTGGAGAAAAGGCAGACCGACGACACCGAAGATGGCCTTCACCTGGGCGCCGCCCAGGGACAGGAGCTGCGCGGCCGCGCGCAGCGTGCCGCCGGTAGCAATCAAGTCGTCTACCAGGAGCAGTCTCTGGCCGGGGCGCAGGTCGGCTCGGTGCACTTCAAGAACGTCCTCCCCGTACTCCAGCGTGAACGCCACCCGGTACGTCTCTCCCGGGAGCTTCCCTTTCTTCCTCAACAGGATCAGGGGCAGACCCTGCCGGTGCGCGTAGGGGGAGGCGAAGATGAAGCCCCGGGACTCAATGGCGGCCACGCCGTCTATGCGCATGTCCGCATACAGCTCCGTCATCCTGTCGATGCAATAGGCAAAGGCCTTCGGGTCCACGAGAATCCCGGTGATGTCATAGAAAAGAACTCCGGGTTTGGGGAAATCCGGCACCTTTCTGATTGCGGCGTCCAGGATGTCATGCACGGGAGTCCCTCACTTCCTCCAGAAAACCAGCGACCTTGCGGGCCCACTCTCCCGCTTCCGGCGCCTTGTCCGACTTCTGGTCGACGAAGATCGGATCGTCTTCGAAAAGGGCGATTTCGGTGTCCTTGAGCGACTTTCGCATCTTCTGCGACGCTTTTTCCGCGCCTACTGAAAAGACCGCGGCGGCCCTGCCCGCCAGAGTGATGCCTTTGAAAATGCGCATGAGCTCGAAGTACTCCGTGGGTACCTCGGCCGCGCCGGATTTCTGGAGGCCGATGAGAATGAGGTCAGCGGCAACGATGTCGACGATGGAGGATTCCGCGGCCTTCTTCGCGATTGCGGTGAACTTCCCCTCGTCAAATGCCGCCCTCATGACCTCTGCGACCCTTCGATTCTCAGCGGAATCGGGGGCCCAGAGAATGACGACGTTGTACATTCATCACTCCTGCACAGAAGTCTAATAGCCGGAGTGCGGGTTGTCAAATAAAAACGGCGTTGCGTCGGTTTGAGCGACGTTCGCCCCGTCTGCGGTCGGCCTTTCGGCCATCCGTGGCCTCGGCCGACCTCGACATCCCTGTCTACGGATATGCTCTCTTGAATACCGGCACCCGGGCCTCCGCGTTCAGCGACAAATCGGAGACTGCGCCGTCCTTGAAAGCGTGATAGCCGAACCCTGCAACCATCGCAGCGTTGTCCGTGCACAGCGCGAGCGAAGGAAAAATGACTTCAATATCCTTCTCTGCCGCCATTCTCTGCCGAAGGTAGCTGTTGGCAGCAACCCCGCCGCCGGCAACGATCCGGCGCAGCCCGGCATCACCGGCCGCGGCGAGCGCCTTGTCCACCAGGATGTCGACAGCAGCGCGCTGGAACGAGGCCGCGATGTTGGGAAGGCTCTTCTCCGACTTTCCGTTCCAGAACTGATCGAGCTGGTGGATGACGGCGGTCTTCAGCCCGGAATAGGACACGTCATAGTATGCGGCGCCCTTGTGGAGCGACGGGCGGGGGAAATGGAAGGCTCGGGCGTCGCCTGTGCGGGACAGGCGGTCGATTGCCACGCCCCCCGGAAAGCCGATGCCGTAGTGCTTGGCAACCTTGTCGAACGCTTCGCCGCAGGCATCGTCGATGGTCGTTCCGAGCACCTGCATGCGGTCATGCCGGTCCACCCGCGCGATGATCGTGTGGCCGCCAGACACGAGGAGCCCCAGGTAGGGGTAGGATATTTCCTGTTCCAGGTGCGGCGCATACAGGTGCGCAAGGATATGATCGACGCCGATGAGCGGCTTGTGCAGCGCCCAGGACAGCCCTTTTGCATACGACAAGCCGACCAGCAGGGACCCAATGAGCCCGGGACGGTAGGTCACCGCAACGGCGTCCAGGTCCTGCGGCGTAACGCCGGCCTGGGAGAGCGCGTCCTGCACCACGGGGCTGATCCATTCGACGTGCTTGCGGGAGGCGATCTCCGGCACCACTCCGTAGAACGGCTTGTGAAAGTCTACCTGGCTCAGAACGACGTTGCTCAGGATGCGCCGGCCGTCCTCAACGACCGACGCCGAGCATTCATCGCACGAGCTCTCGATGCCCAGTATCTTCATGGCGAGTATGCTGCGGCCTGCTCCTTCATGATCTCCTGCAGGCGCGCCAGGCGCACCTCCTGACCGGAGAGGCCCTCCAGTCGGGCGCGCAGTATATCCACAACGGCCGGGGTCTGTACATGCCCGATGATGACCGCGGATCCGCGGGTCCGGGCCTCCTCGACGCCCGCTTCGAAGAACCGATCAATCTCCTCGTTCGTGCGCTCGTCGTCGATGAACACGTTCCTCTGGAGGATCGGGATTCCAAGGCGAAGCGCAATCCGTGGGCCCGCGGTGTCCGCGGTGGTCCTGCTGTCGACAAAGAACTTCCCGTGCCGCTTGAGATAGTCGAGCACGATCGCCATGAGTTCAGGGTCTGCCGTGGCGCGCGAGCCCATGTGGTTGTTCATGCCGGCAGCCCCGGGAACAGAGGCGAAATCCCGGTCGAGCAGCTCCTCCACCTCGGCCGCCGACATGCCGGTCCTGATTGCCCCCGGCCCCGGGTCCTCGCTCCCCTCGGGCTCCATGGGGCAATGGAGAATGAGATCCTTGCCCGCGGCGAGCACGCGCTGCGCGGCTTCCGTGCTGTGGGGAAGGTTCGGGAGGACCGCGATGGCAAGCGGACCGGGGAGATGGAGAAACGGCTCGAGCTCCGTGAGGCTGTAGCCGGCATCGTCGATGATGACGGCAAGCTTTCCGAACGTGTCGGGCTGGACCGGCGGTGATGTCGGCGGGGGCGCCGATGGAGGCATCTCCTCGCCGTGGGGTGCGGCCGAGGGCGGCGAAACGGAAACCGGCACAGTGCGCCTGGCGGGCGGGCACGCGGCAAGAACGGCGATGGCAGCTGCTGCTGCCGCGGTCACAACGATGGCGGTCAACCTGATCTTCAGCGAGGCGCTGTGCGTGACTCTTCGCGGGCGTGGCCGGGAACTTGGGCGCGTTCGTGAGCTCGACCGTGGGCTGGATGGAGAGCGGGAGGGCATGGCCTACTCCGCGACGTCAGTTGTAGACATACTCCTTCAGCTCATCGGAGAAGGTCCTGAGTTTCTTGAGGGCGCGGATCTCGATCTGGCGGACCGTTTCGGGTGAAATGCCCAGCTCATCGCCTATCTTCTTCAGAGTGTGACGCCTGCCGCTCACGAAGGAGAAGCGATAGAGGAGGATCTGGCGTTCTTTCTCCTGGAGCGAGTCGAGGAAACGCAGCGTGTCCTCCCGGAGGGTCTTCTTCATGAGCTCACGATCCGGGTCAAAGGAAAAGTCCTCCACCATGTCGTGGAGGCTTCCGGAATCCGCGGACACGGATGAGTCAAGGGACGCCACGGAGGAGGAGGAATTGATGATGGATGCGACCTCATCCTCCTCAAGTCCGATCTCCTCCGCGATCTCCGGCAGGGTCGGCTCGCGCATGAGCACCTGGGAGAGATTGTTGTATACCTTGTTGATCTTGCGCAGCTTCTCCTCCTGCCGGTGGGGAAGACGGATCACCCTCTTCTTGTTCGACAGGGATCGGACAATGGACTGCTTGATCCACCAGGAGGCATACGTGCTGAACCGGACCTGCTTGCGGTAGTCGTACTTGGATACCGCCCGCATGAGCCCGATGTTTCCCTCCTGGATGAGGTCGAGAATGGACACCTCGGGGGTCAGGTAGTTCTTCGCGATTCGGACGACGAGCCGAAGGTTGGACTCGATGAGCAGGTTCCGGGCAGTTTCGTCACCCTTCTGGATGCGGCGGGAGAGGTCCAACTCCTCCTCGAAGGTCAGAAGCCTGGCCTTCTTGATCTGGTTGAAGTAGGCCTTGAGGTTGTCCTCAATTGAAGATGTGATCTCCCTTTTCCTACCCATCAACATCTCCCGGCCAGAAGAAAAGCAAGTACCGTGCCAAGGCGAATGGCTCTCAAACGGCCGTAACTATTTACTATATATATAAATAATGGACCAAGCGGCAAGAAAAACCGAAAAGAGTTCTTTTGTATCCTTTTTAGTACAGTCAGTGCCTATTATTTTGATGATACCTGCCGGTAGATGGTGTCCGCAAGACCAAAGCCCGCGGTCTCCGCCATCTTCCGGGCGTACTGATCATACAGCATTCCCTCGAAAACGTCCTGCGTCAACCCTCCGTTGAGGAGATCGTCCTCCCGATGGATGGTCTTGCGCATGACCTCGAGCATCTGCCGGACGAACAGGGATTCGAAATCGACGCACGCCTTGTACAGCTCGCTGTTCTTGTCCACCGGGGGCCGCACCGTACGGGAAGGTTCCAGGGGATAGGGATGAACGGATCCTATGTTCGCTGTCTGCATGTGCGCCGTCCTCACATCACCACGAGCGTTCCGAACAGAGCGCCGGCCTTCTCCACGGCCTGCAGCACCCCGATGATCGTATCAGCCTTCAGCCCGACGCCCTTCAACGCAGAGACGAAGTCGTCCACGGTGGTAGTGTCGCCGATGACGAAAACGTCGGGCGTGGCGGATGACCCGCGGGCAGCGGCGCCCACCGTCACTCGCGTCGTGCGATACGAAACGGCGACTTTCCCGATGCGGACCTTCTCTCCCATCACGATGACGCCGTTTGCGGAGTCGATAACGACCCTGCCCACGGTGTCCGGCGTGACCGTAAGCGCCTCCAGCTGGGCGAGGAAGCCCACCGGGTTGGAGCGGCGATCCTGCGGGACCTGGACCTCGATCAGGGAGGGATCCCGGCTGGTCACGGAGATGCCGCTGAATGCGTCACTGACCGCCTTCTGCACCGCGCTTGCAGTCACGAAGTCGGGATTGCGGAGGAGGATTGAAACGACGTTGTTGTCCATGAACCGGGACACGACGTCTTTCTCGATGATCGCCCCCTGCGTCACGGTCCCGACCGTCTTGACGCCGGCAGCATCCTGGGAGGCTGCGACGCGTCCCTGGGCCACGGCATAGACCTGCCCGTTGGCGGCCTGGAGATTCGTCTGAAGAAGTATGCCGCCGTCGAGGTCGCGGGCGTCTCCGATGCTGGACACGGTGACGTCAACGCGGTCACCCGAACGCACGAAGGCGGGAAGCTCCGCGCTGACCATCACCACGGCCGCGTTCTTGCTGCGCACGTCCTGGGGGGAGAGGGAGACCCCGAAGCTCGCGACGAGAGATGAGACGGTGGAGCGCAGGAGCGGGGCGCTCGAAGAATCTCCCTTCCCGTTCAAGCCGCTCACGAGACCCAGGCCGAGCACCTGGTTTCCGCGCACGCCCTGGATCGTTGCGATGTCCTTGATGCGCACAACGGGCGCTGCCGGGAGGCTTGCCGCGGCGGCGACCAGGAGCGCGGTCAGGATCAGAAGGCGTTTCAGCGTGGCATTACGGCAGATCAACGTTCACCGCCTTCCCCGGCGAAAGCCGGCCGACGTAGCTCTTCTGGCTCTCCGCCACCTGCACCTTCAGCGGGTCCCCGAGGGCAGCCGCTGTCAGCGCGCGGCCGTCCATCTCGATCGTGATGGAGCCCCTGTGAAAGACGACGTGCACCGGGTCGCCCGCCTTGATGTCAGGCGCTCCGGTTCCTGTTCCGCTCAAGACGAGAACCATCTTCCCGCTTGCGGCACCGACACCCGATCCGGCTGCAAAGGAGACCTCGACGAGGCCGCGGGAGGACCTGACGAGCTGGAACACCGGATTCGAGTCACGGGAAAGCGTGCCCTGGACCTGGTTCAGGCGAACCTCGATGTCTGCGCGGTCGCTGCCCAGGATTCCCTGGTCCGCAAGAAAGTCGAGAAGCCTGTCCAGAACCGGCAGCTCGTCCGGTGGAAAAGCGCCGCGGGGAACCACGAGGCTGCGGGAGCCGACGATGATTGCCTCCTGGCCGAAGCCGGCTTCGAGGCTGTCCGAATAGGTCCGGGACGGGATGTAGAGGAGGCGGTCGGATACGGTGGCAACGGAGAGGGCCATCGTCTCCCCCGCTGCGAGCGGGCCGTCTCCCACCGGCCGGACGATGTCTCCCAGCTTCAGGGGTCCCGGGCCTGCAACGACGACCCTCTGGACGTACAGGGTCACGCTGCGGGCATCAGCTCCGGCGGCCGCGAAAGCGAGCAGGAGAAGGAAGAGCGCGCGAGTCATCCCGCCACCACCCGGCCTACCTCTTCAGCGACGTGGCCGTTGCGAGCATGGAGTCCGACGTCTGGATGGAGCGCGAGTTCAGCTCATAGGCCCGCTGTGCCACGATCATGTTCACCATCTCCTTGACCACGGAGACGTTCGACATTTCCAGGTACTTCTGCAGGGTCTTCCCCATGCCGTCGAACCCGGGCCGGCCGGGGATCGGGTCCCCGGAAGCGTTGGTGAGCTTCATGAGGTTCTCACCGATCGACTCGAGGCCCGCCGGATTGACGAACCGGTAGATCTCCAGCTGGCCGACCTCGATGGGGTCGTCACTTCCGGCAACCTTGACGGTGATGCGGCCGTCCTGGGAAATCGTCAGGCTGTCGTTGACGAAGCCCTCCGGAAGAACGACCTCGGGCAGCAGCTTGTATCCGCTGGAGGTGACGAGCTGGCCGCTGGAATC
>DATKLM010000213.1:0-2337 GCA_035542415.1 Spirochaetia bacterium | reverse complement strand
TTGCGCCCCGGGCGAACAGGGAGAGAAGCGCCGGCAGGTCATGGGCGTTGAAAGCGGACTCGTACCGCACCAGCATGGCGACAATTGCCGTCTCGTCTGGAGTCCTCCCTCGATACTCCGCCAGGGCAACGTTCCCGTACTTCTTCTGGGCCTGGCCCGGGGCGACGAGGCCCGAGACGCTCATCATCGTGATTGCGCCCAGCATCAGCGCTGCGAAACAAAACAGGAGCGCGCCGTGCCTCTGGGTCTTTCTTCCTCTCACGATGGACATGATTCTGTTGTTGAGCACACGCTTCCGCCGCCCTGAGAAGCTCATGCCCGCTGGCAGCGCCGGCTCGCGGCTGAACAACGCGGTATCCAGGATGCAGGACGCGTAGGCCTGAGGCTCCGCGCCGCTCTCAAGCACCACGGCGTCACAGGCCTTTTCCTGTTCCAGGTACAGCCGCGCGTATGCGGCCCAGACCAGGGGAATAAACCAGAAGAGGGAGCAGATTGCGTACGCAATGCCCAGCAGGAACGAGTCTCCACTCCTGACGTGATTCAGCTCGTGGAAGAGAACGTATCTTTTCCCCGCCGCGGACCACGACTGCATGCTCGCCGGGAGGACTATTGCCGGGCGCACCACTCCCAGGGTGAGAGGAGTCGGGCACTGGGAGCTCTCCACGATCCTGACGCCTCTTCTGATCCCGACGCGCCGGCAGAGGGCTCTGGCAAGGCCCTGGTAGCGTTTCCCGGCCGGCCCGGTCGACTCCCTCGTCATGACCAGGAGCTGGAACCTGCTCCAGAGAATGGCGAGCCAACCGGAGAGAACGCCAGCAAGCCAGAGAAAGAGGACAAGGAGGGGCCAGGCGTCGATCCACGGACGGCCGGAAGATGCGCGACGCCACAGCTCCGCCGCCAGGCCGGGCATTCCACCGGACGCCGCAAGCGGGTGCGCAGGCGGGAGAACGGCGGCTGAGACAACGGAGGCAAGCGCTCCTCCGTTCCTGCCGGGCGGACGGATCACGAGAAACAGGGGCCCGTGCAACGAGAGCAGAAAGACAACAAGGCTGCCTCCCATGGCTGCGAGCCACATGCCGCGCCGGAGAGCCGGCCGCGTGCCTCTCATCAGCCATGCGCCCGCCAGGGCGAACGCCAGGAGCACCGACACCTTCACGGACGCAGCGAGCAGCACCGGGAGAAGCTTGCACGAAAGCCGGACGGCGGCCTGGAGCACCAGCGGGTCCATCTCTGCTAACCCTCCTTCTTGGATCGCTCGATGGCGTCGACGAGCCGCCGCACATCCTCGTCGCTCAAGTCCCTGGCGTGAAGCTGTACCATTGCCGCAACCGCTGTAGGGAGAGAACCCCCGAAGTATGTCTGGATCAGGTGCTTCAGAGCGTCGTTGACTGCCCTGGTGCGAGGAGTCGTGGCGCGGTAGACGTACTTCTTCCCGAGATTCCTGTGCTTGAGATGTCCTTTTCTTTCCAGAACATTCATGATGACCCGGACAGCCGAATAGCTGACGGGCTGGGGCATGGCGGCCCGCACCTCCTCAACGGACGCGCTGCCCTTTCCGTGGATGATCTCCATGATCTGCCGTTCACGCCTGCTGAGGTTTCCGGAATGGGGCACGGGGGCCTGCCTCCTGTCCGTACACGGATGGGCCCGCGCACGCGCATCCATCGTACGCCCGTGGAGGGCTCCTGTCAAGGAATTTTTGCGTATTTTTAAGCAGATTCCTCCGGGCCGGAAGCCGGGCCTTCACACTCTGAAGACCCGGCCCCGGTGCCGCGGCGCTACAGCGGGTTTTTCAGCGTGAGATTCCAGGTCTCCCTGCAGATCACCCTGCCGGTGCTCTCCGGCCAGCCGCGGGGACGTTCGTTCACGAACTCTGCGGTTCCCTGAGCCCCGGCAAACTTGCCGGTCCCCCCGATCAGCTTGCCCTTCCCCCCGTCTGCGCCGGCGGGAAAGTCCCAGATCTCGAGGAGCAACGTATCGCCATCCTTGTCTGCGTAGACCCCGTATCCGTGGAAATGCCACCCCGAGTCCTTGACGAAGTAGGCGATCACGGAAAAGTGCGTGGACATGTAGTTGAACGCCGGCTGGTCGTTAATTTCGACGCCCATCTGCTCGCCGACAAGAACGATGTGGTCCTTGTCGACGGGCATGGCCTTCATTGCCGCCGAGGCGTAGTTCGTCCCCTTGAAAGTCACCCGCGTCTGGGAGAAGGCCTGCCCTCCCACGATGAGTACCAGGACCACGCACAAAGGAATCACGGCTCTCCGATTCATATCTCACCTCCTGTGGGATTTCAGAAGTCCCTGACTTTGGCCCTTCGCGGCGGACTCCTTTCCT
>DATKLM010000212.1:0-13571 GCA_035542415.1 Spirochaetia bacterium | reverse complement strand
CTTCCGCACATTTCCTCAGGCCGCATAGAGCCCAATTACACGGCACTCGCTCTTGGCACGCGAATTGCTGGAACGATGGCAGAGATTCAACTCGTAGAAGGAGGAATCGATGCCAAAGATAGATTCCGGCGACACTGCGTGGGTCCTGGTGTCCACGGCGCTCGTGTTGCTCATGACCGCACCGGGGCTCGCGCTGTTCTACGGAGGCCTCGTCAGAAGGAAGAACGTGCTGTCCACGATGATGCAGTCGTTCTTCATCCTGTGTCTCATCAGCATCCAGTGGCTGCTGTTCGGCTACAGCATCGCGTTCGGTCCGGACGTCGGCCACCTGTTCGGGAACCTCGCGTGGTTCGGCCTCAAGGGGGTCGGGCTGGACCCGAACCCCGACTACGCGGCCACCATCCCGCACCAGCTCTACATGATCTTCCAGATGATGTTCGCCGTCATCACGCCGGCGCTGATCACGGGAGCATACGCGGAGAGGATCAAGTTTTCCACGTTCGTCGTCTTCACGCTGCTGTGGGCGACTCTCGTGTACGATCCCATTGCCCACTGGGTCTGGGGCAAGGGCGGATGGCTGCACAACCTCGGCGCGCTTGACTTCGCGGGAGGAACGGTCGTCCACATGTCGTCGGGCTACTCGGCCCTCGTCCTGGCGCTGATCATGGGCCGGAGGAAGGGGTACCCGAAGATCACGCCTCCGCCGCACAACATGACCTACACGGTGACGGGCGCGGCGCTCCTGTGGTTCGGCTGGTTCGGGTTCAACGCGGGAAGCGCGGTGGCGTCCAACGGCCTGGCCGTGTCGGCGTTCGTCAACACGAACACGGCGACCGCGGCCGCGGCCATCGGCTGGGTGATCATCGACTGGATCCTGAACAGGAAGCCGACCGCGCTCGGGGCTGCCACGGGAGCCGTCGCGGGTCTTGTCGCCATCACGCCCGCCTCGGGCTTCGTTTCGCCGGTATCGTCGATCTTCATCGGCCTCATCGCCGCCGTGGTGTGCTATGTCGCCGTGGCGGTCGTCAAGCAGAAGCTTGCGTACGACGACTCTCTTGACGCCTTCGGCGTGCACGGCGTCGGAGGAACGGTCGGGGCGCTGACCACGGGCCTCTTCGCGGAGAAGGCCGTCGGCGGTGCGAACGGCCTGTTCTTCGGCGACGCCCACCAGTTCCTGGTGAACGCCCTGGGCGCTGCCGCCACCATCGTCTACGCGGTCGTGGCGACGCTCATCATCGGCAAGGTGCTGGACTGGACCATGGGGCTGCGCGTGAAGGAGCAGGACGAGGCCATCGGACTGGACAACACGCAGCACAAGGAGAGCGCTTACACGCTCATCGACTGAGAGGAGAATCCCATGAAGCTTATCATTGCGATCATTCAGCCCGACAGGCTCAACGAGGTTCTCCAGGAGCTCGACGACGCCGAGATCTACCTCAAGACGGTCACCAACGTCGTGGGCAGCGGGCGGCAGAAGGGAGTCACGGAGGTCTACCGCGGCGTGAAGGAGGCGGGCACCCTGCTCAAGAAGGTGCGCCTGGAGATTGCCGTGAACGACAACTACATGAAGCCTGCCATCGACGCCATCGTGAAAGGCGCCCGCACGGGCAACATCGGGGACGGCAAGATCTTCGTCCTTCCGCTGGAGGAATGCGTACGGATCCGAAGCGGAGAGACCGGAAAGGTCGCCATCGGGTAGGAAACGGAGCGCGCCTGGCGCGCCGCGCAATGGCTTTGGTCGAATGACCGGCGGGGGCGCTCAGCCCCCGCTTTTTTTGTTCCCGCTGCTCCTGGAGGGACGGCCGCTCGCAATGAGCTCCAGGAGGCGCTGCGCCGCCTCCCGGGGGCCCTGGGACTCCTGGCCGGGGATCCCCAGACGGGTGCGCAGCTGGCCCACGAAGATCCCGCGGTCGAAGAACTGGGAGAAGTAGCGGCCAGCCAGCTCGTCATGGAGCTCGCGGTATTGCGGTGGCCCGAAGATGTTGGCGAAGTAGGTGTGCACGAGCCCCGTGGAGGTCGTGGTCCCCTTGCTCATGGAGGCGCCGGCGGAAAAGACTTCCAGCGCGTCCCGGGCGCTGTCGAACCTTTCCATCACCGGATGCGTCGCATCCACCTCCTCGTAGTTGTTTGCGTACAGAACGCAGTCCAGCCGCACGCCGCGGATCACGGTGGCGTAGTCTGTCACCGGCAGGACGATCCGCGCGTTGGTCCTGCTGGCGCTCATGAGGATGGCGCGGTCGATCTGCCCGAAGGCGAAGCCGGGGCTGAGATCGTCCAGCCGGAGGAACGCCCCGGTTTCCGTTCCAAAGGCCATCACCCCGTCATCGCGAAGCTCCAGGGACCCCATGTCGTCCGCGACGATGGAGAGGCTGCGGATCCGCGCCTCGGCCATGCCCCGCAGCGCCTCGATGGTTTCAGACTTGCCCGCTCCCGTGTCTCCCATGAGCAGGACGTTCGCCTCCTGCCCGCCGGTGAGCTGGATGGAGAGCAGGGCCCCATGAAACGGGAGCCTTCCCTGCTTCATCTTGATGGCGTTGTGCAGCGTGAGCACCATCTTTTTCAGGTAGCCGAAGTACCCATACTCCTTGCGGTTGGGCACCGCGGCAGTGAAAAGGGCGCCGGCAGCGTCCTCGTGGAACACGGTAGGCATCTCCGCGATCCCGTCCAGCCCGTTCGTGGGATCCCCGAAGACGTACACCGCGTCCGGAGGCCGGGTGAGATCTCCGTCGTCCGCGATCTCGAAGAGATTGCACAGGGAGAAACCGAGCTCGAAGAACGTCTTGTGGAAATAGATGAGGATGAGGAGGTCCCCGACCAGCGCGGGGTAGCAGAGCCAGTCCGAGGCCTGCACCGTGACCCGCGCAATGGGGTTCTCGTTCACGAGAATGAACGCGCCGGCCCTCTTGTTCGTGGGCGGCTCGAGGATCAGCGGCGGGTTGATGAGGATCTGGCGGATGACCGAAACCCCCCGCAGCCGGTCATACGGCCCGCGGGGGAGCGGGATGTCCAAAGGCAACGCGATCGCGGAGAGCTCCGCCCCGGCGTGGACCTGGCGGTAGATCCGCGGGTGAACCCCCTGGATGTTCTCCTGGATGTCCCGATAGACGCCTCGAACGAGGTGGGAGAAGTTCTCAACGGTCTCGTTGAACGTCCGGTACGGCCGCTTCTCCAGTGCGTCCCCCTCGGAGTCGCAGACCACGTAGCGCTCGAAGCTCCGCCAGAAGTTATACAGGTGCTCCACGAAGTCCGCCAGGCACGTGCGGTTGGCGGGGAACGGGGCGGCCTCCGCCACGATGTTCGGCACGAGGTCAAGGGGGATCCTGGTGAGGAAGGAGAGCGCGCGGATGAGCACGTCAACGGAGGATTCCTCGTTCACCTCCTTCCCGAAGAAGGCAAGAAGAGGCGAGTCCCGCCGGGCAAGGTCGCGGATGCAGCGCCGCACGATCTCCCGGAAGAGGCCGCTCTCCAGCAGGTCATCCGCTGTTTCGCAGAAACGCCGCCTCACCCGGATGATCACCTTGCGGTCGACGATCGAATACGCGAAGTTCTCCACGCCCCTTCTTAGCATCCCGAGGCGCCGAGGATCAACCTTGACAGGGGCTCGAAAATCGTGTCCCGTTGAATTTTACCGCCATGTCACGCGGCGCCGCGGGAGCGGCCCGCGCACAAGGAGATCGCCATGCTGGAGCTGAGGAAAGGCCTGGACATCCTCTCCGAGGGGGGAGGAGTACGCTCGGCGGCGGAAGCACAGAAGACCTTCGCCGCCTCCATGGACGCGTCCAACCGGGACAAGATCAGCAGGATATCAAATGACGATGCCCTCCTGAGAATTGCGAACGCCATCGCCCTGTGCCGGCCGGCGAGCGTGTTCGTGGTGGATTCGTCCCCCCGGGACGTGGACGCCTGCAGGCGCATGAGCCTGGACGCCGGGGAGGAATGCCCGCTGGCCATGAAGGGCCATACGCTGCACTTCGACCTGCCGGAAGACCAGGGGCGCATGGTGGACCAGACCTTCTACATCGCAAACCCGGATGAGGAAGTCAGCGCGCTGGCGAAGAAGATGGCCCGTGAAGAAGCGCTGAACTACATCCGGGACACCATGGGCGGCATCATGGAAGGAAAGACGATGCTCGTCGGGTTCTACAGCCGCGGGCCCATCGGGGCGCAGGCATCCATTCCCGCGCTCATGATTTCAAGCTCGGCGTACGTCCTGCACAGCGCGAACATCCTCTACCGCAGCGTTTTCGAGAAGTTCGACGCGGAGGCGAAACGAGCGGGTGTGTTCTTCACGAACCTCCACAGCCAGGGCTCCGGCCGGTCGGAAGACATTCCCAGGGCCCGCATCTTCATGGACCGAAGCTGGTTCACGACGTTCAGCATGTACTGCAGCTACGCCGGCAATACGCTCATGCTGAAGAAGGGCAACCACCGGTTCGCCGTGGATCTGTGCACGTACTATCGCCGGGGCAAAGAGCTCTCGGAGCACATGTTCATCACCGGGCTGAAAGGCCCGGGCGGAAGGACCACGTACTTCGCCGGGGCCGCACCGTCGGGGTGCGGAAAGACCACCACGGCCATGGTCGGCACGGACTACATCGGAGACGACCTGGCGCAGATGTGGATCGCCCCGGACGGCACGCTGAGGGCGGTGAATCCGGAGATCGGGATCTTCGGGATCGTGGAAGACCTCAACAAGGAGGGAGACCCGTATCTCTACAAGTGCATGAGGGAGGAAGGCACGGAGCTGATCTGGTCCAACGTGCTGGTGGACTACCAGAGCGTGCCGCACTGGAGCGGCAGCGGCGAGCCCCTCCCCCCCAAGGGACGCAACTTCCAGGGGGAGTGGTGGCCGGGCAAGACAGACGCCAAGGGCAAGCCGGTTCCCATCTCCAACCCCAACGCCCGCATCACGCTTTCCAACGACGCCATCGGCAACTTCAACCGCTCGGCGGCCGGGGACCCCGCGGGCGTGCCCATCAGCGTCATCACGTACAGCGGCCGGGACAGTGACACCATGCCCCCGGTCTGGGTCGCGCGCACACCGGATGAAGGGGTCGTGATCGGCGCCTCCATCCTCTCCGCGGCCACCGCAACGGAGGTCGGGGCCAAGGGAGTGAGCCGGCAGCCGTGGGCGAACTCGCCGTTCATCCCCTGCCCGCTGGGAGACTACATGGAGGCGCAGCTGGAGTTTTTCAACTCCCCCGCCTTCTCTGCTGCGGGCCGCCCGCTGATCGCCGGGCTCAATTATTTCCTCATTGACTGCGCCCGGGGCGGAGACCTCAACAAGCTTCTTGGGGAGAAGCGGGACGTGAAGGCGTGGCTCTCGTGGCTGGAGCGCTACAAGCACGGGGAGGTCGGGGCAATCGAGACACCCATCGGCTTCATCCCCCGGTATGACGATCTGAAGAAGATCTTCGATGCCCTGGTCGGAAAGGCATACACGCGCGATCTCTACGACAAGCAGTTCGCGTTCTACGTGGACAACATCCTGGCCCGCATCCAGCTCCAGGAGGATGCCTACCGCAAGGACAGCAGGATGCCGGCCCGGCTGTTCCAGGTCTACGAGAAGCAGAAACAGGACCTGCTGGCGCTGAAGGAGAAGCACGGCTCCATCGTGCCGCCGGACAAGCTGGACGCATAGGCGTTGCCGCCGGCAGTGTTCTCTGCTACAACGAAACGCGGTGGAGCAGATTTCGAACGAGATCAAGGTCGGGTACGCTGACCCCGGGATCAACGCCGTCCTGGGAACCATCGGGGACTCTGCCCGGCCGGCAAGCCGCCACTTCAACCAGAGTGAGGACTTCTTTCTCCAGCTCGAGGGTGAATACACCGTCCCGCATCTGCCTATCCACCATGACGTGCGCAACCCCGCGCCCGGCGCGGAGTACCTGGCGGCGCTGAAGAGCGTCACTGAGCAGATTGCCGGCCTGGCGCCTCACGTGCTGAAGGACCTTACCTACTTCTTCGATCCGGCGGAGGTCATGAGGCCGTGCTTCTTCAGCATCTACCGCGTTGAGGAGAGCTACTACCTGTACCTCCTGCGCGTGGACCTGATGATGCGAGCCACGGAGAGCACCGTGCTGGAGCGCGGCACCAACGACCGCACTCCCCACTACAAGTCCCGACGGCTGTTCCTGGAAGACACGATCATCCCTGTGCACGAGGTGGTGCGGCAGGAAGGCAGGATCAAAGCGTTCCGCATCCGCCAGACCATTTCCCAGACCTGGATCGGCGAGCAGGGCCGCGGCTACTTCGTCCAGGGAATCTGGATGGATCTCGACCTCACGAAATTCTTCACCCGGCTGTTTCTGCCGAAGAACAAGCGGACGTATCCGTACTACCCGTACCTGTGCAAGTACAAGACCATGTGCCAGTCCGGGGTCAGCCTCTCCCCGGCCGGACGCAGGACTGCCGTCCCCGGGCTCCACCGGGCGCTGGGGTTCATCGTCCCGTTCATGGAGGAGATCCAGGCGGAGATGAAAGATCAGGCGTTCTCGGAGGACTTGCGGATCTTCCTCCGGCTCAAGGAGAGAGTCCCGCCGGCATGGTACGAGGCGTGGAAGGGCCTCACGGTGGAAGCGTACCTGAACGACGCAGACATGAAGGAATACCGGGTTGACGGCTGAGCTTCTCTGCGGAAAGAAAGTCACGGTCATGGGACTCGGCCTGCACGGGGGCGGCCTCGCCTCCGCGCTGTACTGCGCGCGCCACGGGGCGCGCGTGACGGTGACCGATCTGCAGACCGCGGAGGCGCTGGCGGATTCCATGGCGCGCCTGGAGGGGCTGCCGGTCCGCTACGTGCTCGGGAAGCACGAGGAGGCGGACTTCACCGGCGCGGACGTGGTGATCAAGAATCCGGCGGTGCCTCCGTCCTCTCCCTTCCTGCAGGCAGCGCGGAAGCGCGGGGTTGCCATCGAGACGGACCTCTCCATCTTCCTTGCCGCGGCGAAAAACCCGCTCATCGGCGTCACCGGCTCCAAGGGCAAATCCACCACTGCCGCAGCAATTGCCTTCGGGCTCACCCGTATCGATCCGAACACGGTGCTCGGTGGAAATAGTACCGTGTCTCCCCTGACCTTTCTCGATGACCTTGATCCGCGTACCCCCATCGTCCTGGAGCTCTCCTCGTGGCAGCTCGGGGACCTGCGGGATCGCGGCGTCATTTCCCCGCTGATCTCCGTGGTCACCGTCATTCTGCCTGATCACCTGGACCGATACGCGGGCATGGCGGACTACATCGCGGACAAGAAGGTGCTGTTCACCGCGCAGGAGCGCGACGCGAAGGCGGTGTTCAACCTCGATGATCCCTGGCAGAAGGACTTCCCCCGGGAGACCCGGGCTCAGCCGTTCTTCTTCTCCGCGCGGGACCTGCCGGACGGCCTCCGCGGCGCGTGGCTGGAAGAGGACCGGGGACTGGTCCGGCTGAACGGCGCCGGAGGGGAGAAGCAGGTCCTGGCAGGGTCACGGCTCCCCGGCGCCCACAACAGGATGAATCTCCTGTGCGCCGGCCTCGTGCTGCAGCTCTACGGCGTGAAGGCCGAAGTGGTGCGGAAAGCCCTGGGTGAGTTCCCCGGGGTAGAGCACCGCCTGGAGATGTTCCGAGAATGGAAGGGGATCCGGTTCTTCAACGACTCCGCGGCAACGATCCCGCAGGCCACCGTTCAGGCGATCCGCGCCCTGCAGCGTCCCATCGTTCTCATCATGGGCGGCACCGACAAGAACATCGACTTCACGCCGTTCGCGGAGGCAGCGCGGCTGCCGGACGCCATTGTCCTTCTCGCGGGGACCGGCACGGACAAGATCCGGGCCCTTCTCGAGAAGGAAGGCGTTCCCTACGAAGGGCCTTTCGGAGAGCTGGGGGCGTCCGTGGAGGCTGCCATCAGGCGCGCCCGGGATGCCGGTGAAGGGGCCGCGGTCCTTTTCTCCCCGGGCTGCACGTCGTTCGGAATGTTTCGAAACGAGTTCGACAGGGGGAGAAAGTTCAAGGAAACAGTCCTGCAGGCTACGTCAGGATCGTGAGGCGGCGTAGGCGATATAGGGGACCACGGCGTCGTTCCTGTATTGTCCTGTTCCGTCGTACGTGATGTTCACGACCGGCACCCCGGTGATCCGCTCGATGTCGCGCGCCATGGCTTCCGTGACCAGTGAGGGGCAGCAGAACGCGGGGCTCGCCTGGACGAACAGGGCGAGGTCGGGGTGCGCCTGCGCAAGGTGGGTCACTTTCAGGAGATTGTCAAACGATTCCCCGGCGTGCTCGCTGCGGACCCCGAACTCCTTTGCGATCAGCTCGATCCGGTCGGCCCCGTCTTCCGCGTGCCGGCCGGGCGGACCGAGGAGCGGCTCGAAGAGCTTCGCGTACTTTCCGCCCATCGCATCCACCGCCTTCCACAGAGCGCGGTAGCCGAACGAAGCGGCGTATTCCCCGGCGTGCAGCCATTTGCGAAAGTACGACGAGGCAACGATTCGCACGTATTCCGTGTACGGAGTCGTGATGACCTCAGCCCCTGCAGCCTCCAGGCAGGCGATGAGCCCCTGGTTCATGATGTCGTTGTCCCGGACGTAAAGATCCCCGAAGATGGCAACCTTCGGACGCTTCGTCCCGTTCACCGGAATACTCTGAAAGAGCGAGGCGACATCGGCGAACGCGGCATCGATGCTTTTCTTCCCCTCGAACGCGGGAATGAGGATCTCCATGGACCGAGCCACGGCGTGGTCCGTGTCTCCCGACCTTTTCTCCCGCGGACGCAGCTTGCACCCGAGCCGCCTCAGAAGGCCGCCGGCGAGATATGCGCGGTACGCGTTGAAGGTGGCGCGCAGGCTGAAGTCCAGGTAGAACGCGCTTCCCCCGTACACGTCCACCTTGTCCATTCCGCCGCCCCGGGCCTCAAGAAGGCTCTTGATATAGAAGGGAAACATCCCGATGTTGCAGGACAGCTGGGATTTCGCCATCCAGACCGCGGTCTTCGCGGGGTCCAGGCCGTGCGCCTGGACGTACCGCGCCGCTTCTTCAGCGATGACGTTGAGCGGGATGCACTGGCCGGTGTTGTGCCGCATGGACGCCCTGATGACGTCCTGGTCCTCTTCGAGCACGCGCGCGTCCACGCCCTCCCGGCGCAGGCCCGCGGCCAGGAGCGGGTTCACCAGCGGGTCCCACACGGGGAAGAGAAGAGTCTTCCCGTGGATCTTCCCGATCACGCGAGGGTTGTACGGGAGAGATGTGCGCGGCGCGGCGGGTAACGCCGTCGGACGCCGCATGTGGTTGCGGAACGCGGCCACGCCCGCCTCGATTCTCGTTTCGTACCCGAGGGTAGAGTCGTGATCATCGAGCTGGAGGACGAGGTACGGCTTGCCCGCGGCATCCATGATTCGACGCACATATTCAATGGCGATGCTGTCAGGCGCGCACTTGAATGACGTGACGAACACGGCGTACAGGCCGGGCGTGCGGGCTGTCACACTGGCCGCCTCCAGGATCTTGGCAGCGTGGTGCCAGTGCACGCCGGCAAGCAGCGGCTCGATGTCCCGGACGTCCCGGGGCGTGTACGGGAGCATGTCCTGGAAGAAAGTCTTCACGCCGAGGGAGCCGAAGATGCCCGGGATGCTCTTGCTCATCTGCGGCGGGAGCACGTTGTACGGCCGACCCAGCAGGACAACCGACGGACCGCGCGCGGAAGCCAGCTCGGTTCGGAAGCGCTTCTGCAGCAGCCGCGTCCCGCGGATGCGCGCCTGCAGGGCCTGCCTCCACGCCGCTGAGACGCGCGCGCGTGAAAAGAGCAGGCCTGTCTTTCGCAGCGCCGAGCGCAGCTCGCGCTTCGTCTGATCCATGCGTCTCGTCCAGCTCACCTCCGGCATGAGGAAGCGCTCGCGTGACTCCAGGTCTCCGACAGCGGAGGCGAGCGCGGAGCTGAACTGCGTGTAGTAGCAGGAGAACCGGGGCTGCTTCGAGCCGAACCTGCTTTCCTCCATGTGAACCGGAAGGAATACCCAGTCTGCTCGGCCAAGAAGGTGCGCCGCGTGACCATGCAGAGCGGCGATCGGAGCGCAGAACTCGGCTCCCTGGGCTGCCCTTCCGCGCTCCACGGCATCGTCCAGGTCTTCGCTCGTGATCACGGGCAGATCGAGCGCGGAGAAAAAGACTTTCCACGCCGGAAGGTCTCCGTACAAGCCCAGCGCTGCCGGGATGCCGATCACGGGACGCCCGGCAAAGCACCCCTCCGGCGTGACGGCCTCGAACGCTCTCTTCCTTTCCCGAATGAGATCGAAGCCCGAGCGGTTCCTGTCCACGTAGCGGCCGCCCGCAAAGTCCCTGCCGCAGAGGAAGCCGTAGGCGACGTCCTCTCCGCCCACCCGGCAGATGCGCAGGCGGCAGTGGTTGGCGCACAGGCCGCAGGTTTCCGCGCGCACCGGGATGTCGTCTCTCAACGCGGGCAGCCCGACGAACGTGGACGTGGAGATCTTCTTCTCCGCAAGAAGGAGCGCCGCCCCGAGCGCTCCGGTGAGGTGGCAGTAGCGGGAAACGAGGACGGGCGCTCCCAGCGCCTCTCGGAACGCGGCAACCAGCGCGCCGTTTCTTGCCGTCGCGCCCTGGAACGCCACCTTGCGCCCGATGGAGGCGCCGCGGGCCACCTTGGTCAGGTAGTTGTCCCGGACGCTGTGCAGCGCGGCCGCCAGGATCTCCTCCGTGGAATATCCCTCCGAGAGGAAGTTGTTGATGTCGCGCTCCATGAACACGGCGCATCGGTCGCTGGAAAGCGGCGCACATGCGCCGCGCACCCTGCGCTCGTAGTCCTCAAGGCCGCACCCCAGGCGGGCCGCCTGCTCTTCCAGGAAGCTTCCCGTCCCCGCGGCGCACACGGTGTTCATGTGGGAGAAGGTGACCATGCCGCCGCTCATCGTGGTGAACTTGGCGTCCTGGCCGCCGATCTCGATGATCGTGTCGATCTCCGGATCCAGGGAATACGCGGCCCGCGCGTGCGCGGTGATCTCGTCTACGACAAGGTCTGCCTTGATGACGGCGCCGATAAGCTTGCGGCCCGCGCCGGTGACGGCGGCGCCGACAACGCGAAACGAGGCGTGCCGGCGAGATCCGAAGTCTTCCATCGCCTCGCAGAGCGCCTGGACAGCCGTGAGCGGCGAGCCCTGCGTGCCGGTGTAGAACCCGGCCACCGGCGTCCCGTCCTCGTCGATGAGCATTGCCTTTGTGGACGTAGAGCCGATGTCGATGCCGAGCCGGACTTCGAGGGTTTGCAGGATTCCAGGTGTTTCCCCGGCGGCGCCCTGGCGGTAGGAATCCACTTCCACCGGGTGCGCGCGGGAGAACCTGCCGGCCGTGAACCTCCATCTCTCTTCACCGTTGTTGCCGCTGAGGTCACGCTCCTCGATGGAAAGCGGCTGAAACGCGTAGTGCTTTTCTGCGCCGCCCGGAACGAGCAGGTCCTCAGAGGCCGTCAGCATCGGCCCGGCCGGCTCGCCGCGCTGCCGTGCCAGGAGTGCGGCGCCGACAGCGCCGAAAACGGGTGAGTGCTCATGCGTGAGGAGGGGAACGCCGAGGATCCGCTCCAGGTGTTTCCGAACAGCCTCGTTGCGGGAGACACCGCCGGCGAAAACCGCGGGCGCCGGGACCTCTTCACCGCCAAGGAGCGTGTCCGCGATGTTCCGGGCGAGCCCCATGCTCAGGCCGTCGCAGATCTCCTCCAGCGAATATCCCTCCTGCTGGGCGTGCACGAGGTCCGTGCGCGCAAAGACGGCGCAGCGGGTGGAGATCTTCGGAGCCGGGGACGTGCAGGCAAGCGCGCGCCGCGCAAGGTCTTCCACGCCGGCAAGGCCGAGCCGGCGGGCCTGCTGGTCCAGGAAGCTGCCGGTCCCGGCGGCGCAGGACGAGTTGACCCGCGCGCCGCGGTAGCGGCCGGCCGTATCGAGCCTGACAAGGCCGAACTTCTCCCCGCCGGCGTAGAGAATGGAACGCGCGCCGGGGAAGAAGCTCTGCGCCGCGGTGATGAGGGCGACGTGGGAGTCCACGGACCGCCCCTCCCGAAGAACGCGGGGCGTGGAGGAAGTGAATGAAATGCCCTGCAGCCCGGTGGGCCCGAGCTCCCGGATCAGGTCCGCAAGGGTCTCGCGGACCCTCCCGAGGTGGGCGCGGTGGGAGGCGTGAATGACGCCCCCTCCTGCGTCCACCAGCGCAAGGGAAGCTGAGACCGATCCTGTGTCGATGCCAAGAAAGGAAGCCACGTTACGAAGCTCCCCCCTGGGGCCCTTTCCGCCCAGGCCATAGGCAGGACGCCTACTGCGCCACATGACGCGCAAGCGCGTCGGGCGCGGTATGAGGGGCGCCCGTCACAGGGACGGCGTACCCGCCGAACGGGTACTCCCGGATGCGCGGAAGGCGCCCGAGCCTGTGCTCCTAGTAGTTTTCTGCCAGCAGCTCGTAGAACGAGCGGGGATGGCGGCACGCGGGGCACTCTTTGGGGGGCTCGGGCCCTTCGAAGATGTACCCGCAGTTGATGCAGTGCCACTTCACCGCGGCAGGCTTCTTGAAGGCGCTGCCGGACGACACGTTGTCCAGGAGCTTGCGGTAGCGGCCCTCGTGGAACTTCTCCGCCTTGGCGATCTGCTCGAAGGAGCGGGCCACCTCGGGGAACCCTTCCTCCCGGGCAATCTTGCCGAACTCGGGATACAGGGTGGTCCATTCCATCTTCTCACCCGCGGCAGCGGCTTCAAGGTTGTCCTGAGTGCCCTTCACCGCGCCGGCAGGGTACATTGCCGTGATTTCGAGCTCTCCGCCCTCCAGGTGGCCGAAAAACACCTTCGCGTGTTCCTTTTCATTGTCAGCGGTCTCCTGGAAGATGTTGGCGATCTGCTCGAAGCCCTCCTTGCGCGCCGCTCCCGCGAAGTACGTGTAACGGTTCCGAGCCTGGGACTCCCCCGCGAACGCCTTGAGCAAATTTTGCTCCGTCTTCGTCCCCTTGATTGTGGCCATAATGGATCCTCCGCTGGAAAGAGTGTTCTCATCATATACCCGGGTGTCCGGGCTGTCAACGGACCGGCCCTTTCCAGAAGCGCGCGCAGCTCGCTCTCCGGCAGGCGAAGGCCCAGAGGTCTCCGGCGGCCCGCTGGAGTGCTTTGTATTGACTTCCGCGGAATGTTTGGGGTATTCATTGCTGCGCAGAACTCATGTCCACGTCGGTGCAATTCCCGGTATTTTAATCGTAGAGAAAGGGGCAATACGGTATGAGCGCAGCAAAGTTCGTGTACCTGTTCGGCGGCGGGAGAGCCGATGGAAACGAAAAGATGAAAAACCTCCTCGGCGGCAAGGGAGCCAACCTGGCGGAGATGGCCGGCCACCCGGACCTGAAGCTGCCCGTGCCCGCAGGCTTCACCATCACCACGGAGGTCTGCACCCATTTCTTCCAGAACAAGGGAAAATACCCCGCGGGACTGGACCAGCAGGTAGCCAGCGGCATCGCCCATATCGAGAAGATCATGGGCCACAAGTTCGGTGACGCGTCCAACCCCCTGCTCGTTTCGGTCAGGTCGGGCGCGCGCAAGTCCATGCCCGGCATGATGGAGAC
>DATKLM010000211.1:0-5207 GCA_035542415.1 Spirochaetia bacterium | reverse complement strand
GGCCTCGCGGACCTGGTGTCCCGCGCGTTGGCCAACCGGCCCGAGCTGCAGAGCGCCCGCTCCCGCGTGAGCGCGCAGGAGGCGGCAGTGGACACGGCCCGTTCTGGTCTCTTCCCGAGCCTCTTTGTGACGGGGGACTACACGTTCGCCGACCCCAACCAGAGGGTGTTTCCGCCGGTGGACCAGTTCACCGGCACGTGGTCCATCGGGATCCTGGCGTCCATCGACGTGGGGCGCTATCCGCAGTACCTGGCGCAGGAGGAACAGGCGCGGGGCCGGCTGGACCAGGCGCGGGAGAGCTCGCGGAAGATCGCGGACGCCGTGACCGCAGACGTCATCCGCGCGTATCTGAATCTGCAGGAAGCGTCCGGCCGGCTGGCTTCCCTGCGCGAGGAGACCGCCCAGGCGGAGGAGAACGACCGCGTCACCCAGGAGCGCTACCGGCAGGGAGTCGCGCTCTCCTCGGAGAGCCTGGACGCTCAGACGCTCGTGGTCCGCGCCCGGCTGCGAGAGCAGGGCGCGCTGTTCGACGGCCTCGTGGCCCGGGCAGCGCTCGCGAGGGCGGTGGGAGAATGAGCTCAGCGGCCAATCCACGTGCAGTGGCGGTCAGCGTGCACGCGCTCACGAAGCGCTTCGGCTCCTTCGCCGCCGTGGACTCGGTGTCCTTCGAAGTTCCGGCCGGAAGCATCTTCGGGCTCCTTGGCGCGAACGGCGCGGGCAAGTCCACGACCATCAGGATGCTCTGCGGCCTGCTCGCCGTCACCTCGGGGACCGCCGAGGTGGCGGGGATCGACGTCGGGCGGAATCCCGAGGGCGTGAAAAGGCGCATCGGCTACATGTCCCAGCGCTTCTCCCTGTACGACGACCTCACCGTGGAGGAGAACATCACGTTCTTCGGCGGCGTGTACGGGCTTTCTGACAGGGAACTGGCAGAGAGACGTGAGGAAACGGTGCGGTTGGCGGGATTGCAGGGGCGGGAAAGGGCGCTGACGCGGGAGCTTTCGGGCGGATGGAAGCAGCGCCTGGCGCTGGGGTGCGCCATGCTTCATCGGCCGGGCATCGTTTTCCTTGATGAGCCCACCGGGGGCACGGACCCGATTTCACGCCGGCAGTTCTGGGACGTCATCAACGGGCTCGCCCACGCGGGAACGACGGTACTCGTTACGACGCACTACCTGGACGAGGCGGAGTACTGCAACGAGCTGGTGCTCATGCACGCCGGCAGGATCGTGGCGCAGGGAACGCCGGGCGAGCTCAAGGCGCAGGTGATCACCGGCCCGGTCTTCGAAGTCGAATGCCCGGACCCGGTGGCGGCGATGGAGACGCTGAAGGTCGTTCCCTCGGTGCGGGAAACGGCGATCTTCGGCACGCGGCTTCACGTGTCCGTTGACCGTGAAGACGACATCGGCCCCGCGCTGGACGCGCTCGCGGCGGGGGGGCTGCCTCCGGCCGGCCATCGAAAGGTCATGCCGTCTCTCGAGGACGTGTTCATCAGGTTGATCGACCGCAGCGTGGAGGCAGGGAATTGAGCGGCGCGAGGATTGCTACCGTGATGCTGAAGGAGTTGCGCCAGATCTCCCGTGACCCGGCCACCCTCGGCATGCTCCTCGCCGTGCCGCTGTTCCTCCTTCTCATGTTCGGGTTCGCCATCAGCCTCGATACGAAGCACATCTCCCTTGCCGTGCTGGACTATGACAGGACAGAGTCGAGCCGCAGCTTCATTGCCGGCTTCCTGCATTCCGAGTACTTCGATCTGAAGAGGACTCTCTCCCGGGAGACGGAGATCGACCGCCTGCTGGACGAGGGGGAGATCCTCGTGGCCCTTGTCGTTCCCCGCGGCTTCGGTCGGGATGCGGCAAACGGACGGCGCGTGGAGGTCCAGGCCATCGCCGACGGCTCCAACGGCACCACCGCGGCCGCGGCAATCGGGTACGTGCAGGCGGTGGCGGCGGACTGGTCGCTCCGGGCGTACGTTCGCTCCCTGGAGCGCGCCGGCGTTGCGGGAATGAGGACCACGATCGACTTCCGGCCCCGGGTGCTGTTCAATCCCGAGCTTCGAAGCGCGAACTTCCTCGTGCCCGGCCTCATCGTGCTCATCCTCATGATGTCGGCCGTGCTGTCCACGACGCTGTCCATCGTTCGGGAGAAGGAGCGGGGAACCATGGAGCAGATCCGCGTCTCCCCGGTGCGCCCCCTCGAGCTCATCGTGGGCAAGACGGTGCCGTACCTGTTCATCGGGATCGTGGCAGCGGCCACGATCCTCGCCACGAGTCGGCTCCTCTTCGGCGTGGAGGTGAAAGGGAGCTGGCTCGACCTTGCCGTCGTCACGCTGATCTTCCTGTTCGGCTGCCTCGGTTTCGGCGTCATGCTGTCCACGATCTCCGACAGCCAGCAGGTGGCGTTCCTCCTCTCCTCCCTCCTGACGCTGCTGCCGGTGTTCGTCCTCTCGGGGTTCGTCTTTCCGTTCCGCAACATGCCGTTGATCATCCAGGGCGTGAGCTACCTCCTGCCCGGGCGCTACTACCTGGCGGCGCTGCGCGCCATCATGCTGAAAGGGGTGGGGTTCTGGGCGTTCAAGGAGCAGGTCCTGGCGCTCGTGATTTTTGCGGTCGTCACCTCCGCGGTCAGCGTCATACGGCTGGGGAGGCAGGGAACATGAGGACCATCCGGTTCATCATCCGCAAGGAGTTCCAGCAGCTGCGACGGGACAGGCGCCTGCTTCCCATCATTCTCATCTCCCCCGTTCTGCAGATGGCACTCCTGGGATACGCGGCGAATATGGACGTGAAGGATGTGCCCCTGGCCGTCTGCGACCAGGACCACAGTGTGGAGAGCCGGCAGCTCATCACGAGCTTCCTCCAGTCTGGAAGCTACGTTGCCAGCGCCCGGCCGGCAGACGCCGCGGCAGCGGAGCGGAGCATCGAGGAGGGGAAGTCGTCCCTGGCACTCGTGATCCCGCCCGGATTCGGCCGGGACCTCAGCGGGAGCAGGGCCGCGCCTGTGCAGCTCCTGGCTGACGGCTCTGACTCGCAGGCCGCGGCCATCGGCCTGACGTACGCCACCCTCATCGTGTCACGCGCGCAGGCGGGACGCGCCGCGCAGAGGCTTTCCTCCCTGGATCCGGCGGTCCTGCGGCGCATCAAGGCCGTCCAGGTGGAGCCGGCGGTCCGCGTTCTCTACAACCCGACGCTGGCCAGCCGCAACTTCATGGTGCCGGGTGTCCTGGCGATGATCCTCATGATCATCACGATGGTCCTCACCTCCCAGGCCATCGTGAAGGAAAAGGAGCTGGGCACGCTGGAGCAGCTCATCGTGACCCCGATCACGCCGCGGCAGCTCATCATCGGCAAGCTGACACCCTTCGTCCTCATCAGCCTCGTGATCATCACGGTGGTCCTGGCGGCGAGCCTCGCGCTGTTCGGGCTGGCCGTGCGGGGAAGCCTGCTCGTGCTCTACGCCTTGTCGCTTCTGTTCATGGCAAGCTCCCTCGGTATCGGGCTGTTCGTCTCCACCATCGCGCGCTCCCAGCAGCAGGCCATGATGTTTTCCATGTTCTTCTTCATGATGCCCATGCTGATCCTTTCCGGGTTCGTCTTCCCCATCGAGAGCATGCCGCCGGTGATCCAGGCTGTGACGTACGTCTTCCCGCTGCGCTACTACTTCGTCATCATCCGCGGGCTGTTCCTGAAGGGCGTGAGCCTCTTGGAGCTGTGGCGGGAGACAGCGGCGCTCGCGGTGATCGGGATCGTCGTCATTACCGCGAGCGTGCTGCGCTTCCGCAAGAGGCTGGAATAGGGCAGGGTGGACCGGCCGGGGAAGGTTCAGTCCGCGGGCTGATGCTCCCGCTCCTCGATCACGTCCAGGGTGTCCTCGATCACGCGGGTGAGGAGCTGGTTTGCCTTGCGGGGGTCCCGCTTGTTCAGGGAGGCGAGCTTGTAGAACCCGATCTTCGTCCCATCCGCCGCGGCCACTACGTCGGTCATGCGGCTCTTGTTCGGCAGAAGCGCCGCCACTCCGAAGCAATCTCCCGTGGTGTAGCGATGGCGCCGGTTCCTCCGGGGATAGGCGGAGCCCTTGAGGACCTCGCACACGGACGAAGCGTCGTCCCCCTTCCGCACGATGACGTCACCCTTCATGAACTCCTTGATGTACGAGTCGTCGGCCGGCCGCGTCTCATGGACCGGCCCGGCGCCGGTGAGCTGGATGCTGCCGGACATCATGCGGATCTCGGGATTCTGCAGAGCGTGCTGGCGGCCGCCGTGGAGAGATTCGTGCTTCACGCCGGCCATTCCCCGGGCCATCTTGATGGCCTCCGTCTCCACGTCCGCTTCCGTCATGCCCATGATGTTCTCGTTGATCTCCAGCTCGGCAGTGAACGTGCAGTTGGGATGCCGGCAGCGGACCGAGTAGACTCCCTTGTTCAAGCGATACGGCATAGGATCCCCCGTTTCTCCAATGGCAGACCGCGCGAAGCGCGGTGTCCTTCCCCCGCGTCTATCCGCGCGCTCTGTACTACCACTCGACTGCTCATGCCTCCCGGCAGAGCGTTCTCATGTATATTCCTTCCATGCAGCGAACTCGTTGCAGACCCGGCGCACGTACGCCGGCCGGCGTTGCGGCCCTGTTCCTGATCTCCCTGTCCGCGGGCGCATGGCCGCAGGGCGTCAGCCTCTTCCCTCCGCCGGGCAGCGAAGGAACGGGGGAAAAGGAGCTGAAAGCCCTTGCCGCCGCCTACCCTGACCGGATCTCGAAGACGGAGCAGCGCCACGGCGACTGGGCGGTCCAGGTGGACGGACAGTGGTTCTCCTGGGCGCACGGCCGCATCCTGCCAGGAGCGCAGAGCGCCGTCTGGGAGGCGTATTCCCGATACCGCTTCTATCCCTACTCCCTTGAATGGCTCCCGCCGCTTCCGAAGCTCGATGATGAGACCGCGGCCCGGCTCGCGAAGGCCCTCGACGACATGCGGCTGAAGCCTCCGCGGAGATCCGATGCGTTCCTGGACACGCTCTTCGACGCGGGCTCCCGTGCCCGCACGGAAAGCCACATCGCGACGATCGACTTCCTGGGTTTTTCCGTCCGCGTTCACGAGAGGATCGCCGGGCCTCTGCAGGCCGTGGCGTCTGAAATCCAGGCCAAGGCGAAGGTCGATGCCGAGGTCGCTCTCTTTTTGCGCGGACTGTCAGAGATCGACGGGTTCAACTACCGCG
>DATKLM010000210.1:0-7585 GCA_035542415.1 Spirochaetia bacterium | reverse complement strand
TCGGCGTCCCCAAGGGAAGCCTCGAGCGGGCCACGATCGAGCTTTTCCAGAAGGCCGGGTGGAAGATCACGACCTCCGAACGGTCGTACTTTCCGTCCATCGACGACCCCGAGATCACCTGCAACCTCGTGCGGGCCCAGGAGATGGCGCGGTACGTGGAGAACGGCGTTCTGGACGCCGGGCTGACCGGCCTGGACTGGATATTGGAAAACGAGGCGGACGTGGAGATCGTGACGGATCTCATCTATTCCAAGGTGAGCACGTCGAAGGCACGATGGGTCCTTGCCTGCCCTGCTGCCTCCCCTATCACGCGCCTGGAGGATTGCGCCGGAAAGACGATCTCCACGGAGCTCGTGGCCTTCACCAGGCGGTACTTCGCGGAACGCAGCATTCCCGTCAAGGTGGAGTTCTCCTGGGGCGCAACGGAGGCCAAGGCGGTGGACGGGCTGGTGGACGCCATCGTGGAGGTGACGGAAACCGGCAGCACGCTGCGGGCCAACGGGCTGAAGATCGTGCACACGCTCCTGGAGACGAACACGAAGCTCATCGCCAACCCGGCCGCCATGAAGGACCCGGCGAAGAAGCGCAAGATCCAGCACATCGCCCTGCTCCTCCGCGGCGCCCTTGCGGCGGAGAACCTCGTGGGGCTGAAGATGAACGTCCCGGAGGCGAGCTTCGACGAGGTGGTCGGGCTGCTCCCCAGCCTCACCTCCCCCACGGTGGCGCGGCTTCACGACTCGGCGTGGTTCTCCGTGGAGATCGTGATCCGTGAATCGGTGGTGCGGGAGCTGGTGCCCCGGCTCATCGAGAAGGGCGCAACAGGCATCATCGAGTATCCCCTGAACAAGGTGGTCAACCGCGAAGACGCATTGTAATATGCGTCCATGAGGCAGTACCTGGAGCTGTGCCGGCGGATCCTCGATGCCGGGGTTCTCAAGGAAGATCGGACCGGCACGGGCACCCGCAGCGTCTTCGGCCACCAGATGCGGTTTGACCTGTCGGAGGGCTTTCCCCTTCTCACGACGAAGAAGGTCAACATCAAGGCCATCGTCCACGAGCTCCTGTGGTTCCTCCGCGGGGACACGAACATCCGGGCGCTGAACGACGCGGGCGTGCACATTTGGGACGAGTGGGCTGACGCGGACGGAGAGCTGGGCCCGGTCTACGGCCGGCAGTGGCGGTCCTGGCGGACGCCGGACGGCGGCGCCATCGACCAGATCTCCCGGCTCATCGAGGGGCTGAAGAAGGAGCCGTGGTCACGCCGGCACGTCGTGTCCGCCTGGAACGTGGCAGACATCGACAAGATGGCGCTGGCTCCCTGCCACTGCCTGTTCCAGTTCTACGTCGCCAACGGCCGGCTCTCCTGCCAGCTCTACCAGCGCAGCGCGGACGTGTTCCTCGGCGTGCCGTTCAATATCGCATCCTACAGCCTGCTGACGCTCATGATCGCGCAGGTCTGCGGCCTTGCCGCCCACGAGTTCGTCCACACGATGGGGGACGCCCACATCTACCGCAATCACTTCGAGCAGGTGGAGACGCAGCTTGCGCGCGAGCCCCGTGCGCTTCCGCGGGTCCGGCTCAACGCCGAGGTCACTGACATCTTCTCCTTCCGCTTCGAAGACGTGGTCCTGGAGGGATACCAGCCGCATCCGCCCCTGAAGGGCGCCATCTCCGTCTGAGGCCGCCTCCATGCCGGTGTCCCTCATTGCCGCCGTGGCGGCAAACCGTGTGATCGGAAATGCCGGCAGGCTTCCGTGGCGCCTCCGGGACGACCTCGCGCGGTTTCGCAGGCTCACCATGGGTCATCAGGTCGTCATGGGCAGAAAGACATGGGAGTCCCTGGGCAAGCCTCTCGAGGGAAGGCGCAGCATCGTGCTGACCAGATCTGCCGGTGTCCGGTTCCCCGGCGCGGAGACCGCCGGCAGCCGGGAGGAAGCCCTGCGGATGAGCGAGGGAGAGGATCTGTTCGTCATTGGCGGGGCCGCGGTGTACGAGCTTTTCCTCCCGGTGGCTTCGCGCCTCCTCATCACGCACGTGGATGCCGACGTCCCGGGGGACACGCTGTTCCCCCCGGTGCGCTGGGAGGAATGGCGAGCCGTCGCCGAGGAGCCCGCGGGCATCCAGGGACCCGGCATCCCTCCCCACCGGTTCGTGGACTACGAGAGAAAGTGAGGATCCCGTTGCGTCGCATGCTCATGACCGCGGCCGTCCTGGCCTTCGTCTCGGTTCTGCCCGCAAGGGCTCACGAGGTGACCTGGGTCCAGGCGGAGACCACGCACTTCCGCTTCATCTTCGAGCCCCGGGACCGTCCGGCGGTGGACGAGCTTCTCACCTTCTGCGAGCCGATCTACGACAGGATCACGGGCTATTTCAATTCCTACCCGAAGAAGGTGCCCGTGATCATCCGCGGCAGGATCGACCAGGCAAACGGCTTCAGCTCGTTCCTCCCCCTGCGCATCGAGCTGTACCTTACCGCCCCGACGGACCACTTCCTGGGCGCGCGGACGGAAAGCTGGCTCAAGATCCTCCTCACCCACGAACTGACCCACTACGTGCACGCAACCATGGACCGCGGCTTCTTCTTCGCTCTCTCGCGGGTGTTCGGCGCAGACCTCGCCGGCGCGCCCTTCTTCTTCCTTCCCGGCTGGATGATCGAGGGGCCCAGCACGAACATGGAAACGCGGTTCACGAGCGGGGGGCGCGGCCGCAATCCGCTGTTCGAGATGTCCTACGAGGCACCGGTAGAGGAGAACAGGCTCTTCAGCCTGGAGCAGGCCGCCTACGGATCATCCTTTCCGCCGCCGGACCGCATCTACGTGGGCGGCTACATCCTCGTGGACTGGCTCCTGACGGCGTACGGGGTGGACACCTTCCGCCGCATCATGGATGCCTATCTCTCTTTCCCGTTCTTCGGGCCGTGGTCGGCCATCAGGAGCGTCACGGGAAAGAGCGCCTCGGAGGTGTTCGCCGACCTGAAGGATTTCCTCAGCGCGAAGTACGCTCCCCGTGTTTCCATTCCTGCCGGCGAGCTTGTCACCCCGAGAAAGCCGGGCATGTGGATCCATCCCCAATACACTGACCGCGGGCTGTACGTGTATCACAGCTCCCAGGATCTCTTCCCGTCCCTGGTCAGGTTCGACCCGAAGACTGGAAGGATTCGCGTCCTGCATGCCGTGGTCAACGACGGCTTTTCTTTCACCGCAACGAAGGATGGGCGCCTGATCTACCTGTCCTCAATGACCCAGGAGTTCGACGATCCGGCGGATCCCCGGCTCGTCTCCGACCTCTATCGCCTCGACACTGAGACGGGCGCGTTGCAGCAGATCACTCGCAACGCGCATCTCTGGCAGCCGGCCGTCTCTCCGGACGGCAGCTCTCTCGTGGCTGTCCAGGGAACGGGGCCCTACACGCGGCTCGTGTCCGTGGACCCCCGAACGGGAACCCTGCGCGTGCTCTTTTCCCGGGTCGAAGGGAACGTCTATACGCCGGCCTTCTCCCCGGACGGCCGCCGGGTCGCATTCACCCTGAACATTCGCGGCTTCCAGGACGTCTGCGTCGCAGACGCCGAGGCGCTGGAAGGCAGCTCGTCCGCCCTGGAGGATCCGCGGCTTCCCGTGACGGACGTCAACGTCGAGGCCGCGAGACCGGTCCTGGGTCCCGATGCGTTCGGCGAGTACTTCCCCTCGTTCATCGACAACGAGTCCGTCGCCTTCTCCTCGGACCGCGGCGGAAGCCTCGCTCTCTATCGCGCGGATCTTGCGTCGGGCACCGTGGAGCGGATCAAGGAAGATCCGGTTGCCGCCATCTCCGCCGTGCGGGACGGGGACTCCCTCCTGTACTCGAGCTGCTCGGCGGACGGCTGGTGTCTCAAGAGGACGGCGATGTCGGATCTCGCGCCGGTTCGGATCGAGCCGTCGGAGGCCGCGGCGTATCCCGCGCGCTTCGAATGGACGGGACGGGACGCGCCGGAGAAGCCCTTCACGGACTGGGCACTGCCGCTCGTGTGGGCGCCTTTTCCGGCCGTGACAAGAACCGGACCGGGTTCTTCCGGGGTCGAGCTCGGCCTTGGAGCGATCGTGTACGGCGCTTCTCTCCTGGGTCGGACGACCTGGCTTGCTGACGCCGCGTGGTCATTCGCGTCGCGGCAGCCTCTTGCCGATCTCGCCATCTCCACCGTGCTCGGGCCGTTCACCCTCAACCTCGGCAGCCGGCTCGCCTACGAGTACGTCACGGACTACAGGGACGCCGTCGTCAGCACCGTTTCCCTGGGCCTTCCCCTGCTGAACGAGAGCTCCTTCGACACTCAGAAGTTCCTGTCCGTCGATCTGGGCATGGGACATCAAGCCCTGGTGGAATCGGCTTTCCCTTTCACGTTTGCTGACTCCCTGTCGTCGGCGTGGAACGACACCCTCTTCGTCACGAGCGGAGTCGAGCTTCAGGTCCAGCGCAGCGGAGGGCCCATCGATTTCAGCCCGCCCCTTCGTTTCACGGCCGCCGTGCAGAACGCCACCCTGCTGCCCGTGCTGGATTATTCCACGCCGGAGAGCGACTTCTTTGTCCAGCTTGGGCTCGGCTTCCCTTCCGTGGCTCCTCATCAGGTCATCAGGATCGGCGTGAAGGTGAGCGACGTGCTCGGCGGGCCGTTCGCCACCTACACGGACAGCTTCGCTGTTCCGCGCGGATTCGCCGGACCAGCCACGAGAACCGTCCCCGGACAGGCGCTTGCAAGCATCGACTACATCGCTCCCATCGCCCTGTTCGACCAGCCGCTGGCGTTCAGTTTTGCTGCCACGGGCGCCGCGTTCGGGCTTCACGCGGAAGGCATCGGACGGTGGGACAACTCCCTGGCGGCGATCAGCGTGGACCCGTCGCTCTACGTCGGGGGAGATTTCAGCCTGCTGATGAACTTCGACGCGGTGCCGTTCTTACTCGTGATCGGAGTGGCGGTGCGGATCAACACGTCCGCGCCGGCAGGCTTCGATCCGGGACGGGACCTGGGCATCTACGTCAGCCTCGGGCCGCAGAGCCTGGCCGGGGGGCCGGAAGCCGTCAGACCGCGGGCGCTTATCTATCGATGACGTTCCAGTCGATGGTCACGCCGACGTCCCCGGCCACTTTTTCCAGGTCTGCGTCGGTGTGATAGAGACGCGGCGCGTCCGTCGTCTGCGGTCCCGAGCCCGTGTCGCTGATGCGCACGGCCTTGTGATGGCTCGCGGCGAGCTCCTTCGCCACACGCCCCGAGGCATCCAGCACCTGGACAGCCCCGTTGCAGGAGCACACGTACGTGCTCGTCGGGCTTTCCACCTGCATGAAGAAGCTCGTGCCGCGGACACCGGCCACCGCGCTGGGGGTTCGAACCAGGAAGGACGGGCCCGCAGTCGCCGTTGAGAGTCCCTTGAGCACGAACGCCAGTCCGCCCTGCCTCAGCTCACTGCCGGTCTGGAGGTTGCGCGGATTGAAGACGAGCGTCGTGTTCTCCGAAAGCCGGATGGCGTTGCGGCCGTTGAACTCGATCTCCGCGGAGGATGCCGCCGCGGTCCTGACGACCGCGCCATAGCGAACCGCGTCTCCGACGGACGCCGCCGCCCCGTCGATGGTCACCGTGCCGTCAACATAACTCAAAGCCGGCGCCGCGCCCTGGGAGAAGCCCAGCGCTCCGGCAAGAACAAGGACCACGGCGCACAGGAAGGCTCGCATCGTTTCACCCCCGATGAAATCTAACGCACCGCTGGCAGCGAGTAAAGGAAGGCGGGCTCGCCTTCGGCCGTACGCGAGTACGCGTTCGGCGGGTACGCCGTCCCCGGGGCTTCTTCCGTCTGTTCGGCGAAGGTGCTACACTGGGAAGCGATGTCCGGTGAAACGATCCTCGTCGTGGAGGATGAACCCTCGGTGGCGCGCGGCCTGGAGTACGGGCTGAAGGCGGAAGGGTTCACCGTCCTCATGGCGGACAACGGAAAGAAAGCGCTCGATCTGGCCCGCGGCGCGCAGGGCCCGCGCAGCACGCCCCAGCTCATGCTCCTCGACGTGCGCCTTCCCGACATGAGCGGCTTCGACGTGTGCCGCGCCCTGCGGGAGGAAGGCCGCACGCTTCCCATTCTGATGGTGACCGCGCGTGACGAGGAAGTGGACAAGGTGGTCGGCCTCGAGCTTGGGGCGGATGACTATATCGTCAAGCCCTTCAGCTTCCGCGAGCTTGTCTCCCGCGTGCGCGCCGCGCTGCGCCGCGCCTACGGGGAGCTGGCCTCCGCGGCCGGCGGCGAGCGGGTCGCCTTCGGTGACGTGCGCGTGGACCTGTCGGGAATGCGCGTCACGCGCGGGGAGCGCGGCGTTCCGCTGACGCCCACCGAGTACCGCCTCCTCCGTCAGCTCGTCACCCACCCCGAACAGGTCTTCAGCCGGGACTCCCTCCTGGAGCTGGTCTGGGGATACGAGAGCTCCGTGGATTCCCAGCGCACCGTGGACGTGCACATGCGTCACCTGCGGGAGAAACTGGAAGAGGACCCGGCGAATCCCCGCTGGCTCATCACCGTGCGGGGGACCGGATACATGTTCACGCAGAAGCGGAATGTTAACGAAGTTTAACCCGGCCGTAAAAACGCGCTAAACACGCCGTGATAGCTTGGGAGCCGGAGGTACACGAAGATGGCTCAGACAGCATCGATGGGGCGCCGCGCGCTGGCCGCAGCGGCGTTTCTCCTGGCGATGACGGCCGCCCTCGGGTTCGCGCAGAGCGCACCGGGAAGCCCGTCGAATCAAGGCTCCGGCCGCCCGTCAGAACCCGGCGTCCTCGTCGTTTCAGTCCAGCCGGGCAGCCCGGCTGAGAAAGCGGGCATCGTCCGCGGCGACATCATCCTCAACGTCAACGGGACGGCAGTGAACACATTGCGGGACGTGCGGCAGACCATTGCAAAGCAATCCCCCGGTGACACTGTCACCCTGAAGGTACGCCACGGGGACAACGAGAAGACCGAGTCCGTGGTGCTCGCTGGCGAAAAGGGACATCCCACCATAGGAGTCGCGCTCCTGCCGGACCTGCGTGACGCGCGCGACCAGGCGCGGGAGAGCATGAGGGGTTTCTTCGGTGATACGAACGGCGCCGTCGTGATGCGCGTCACGACGGGAGGGCCGGCGGACAAGGCGGGCCTCAAGAGGGGAGACCTCATCCTCTCCGTGGATGGCACCGCGGTGGATCCGGACCATTCCCTGAGCGCCCTGATCGCCGGGAAGAAGGCCGGAGACAAGGTGACGCTCTCCGTGGCGCAGCGGCGCGCCGAGGCCGGCAGTCCGCATGACGTCACGGTCACCCTGGGAACGAGCCCCGACGGCAAGAAGGCGTGGCTCGGCGTGTCGTACGCCACGGGCAATCCGCTGGCGGAGTACCTGCTGCCGGACGATGACTTCCCCGGCCCGGGCATGATGACTCCGCATATGACGCCGCGGTTCGCGGATCCTCCGTCGATCTGAAAGGCGGCGGACTGGCGCGATGACGTCCTCGATCCGGTGGAAGCTGGCGGCGAGTTACGGGATCCTGGTCCTGCTTTCCGTCACCCTCATGGGGGCGCTGGCACTGTCGTTCGTGCGGCGC
>DATKLM010000209.1:0-71590 GCA_035542415.1 Spirochaetia bacterium | reverse complement strand
GGTAGTCGACCAGGTAGTCCACGACGCTCCGGTCCAGGTGCCTCTTGACCAGCTTGGAGAGGTAGCTCGTGCTGATGGAGAGGCTCGCCGCGATGGCCCGCACCGACAGGTCTCGTTCGCCATAGTGCCGCGCCACGTACTCCTTGAAGTCGCGCACCTTCCACTCCGGGGCCGGAATGGCGCGGCCGTCGAGAATGGAGCCGGCGTACGCGGTCAGCCGGCGCAGCAGTGTCAGCACGTCCGCAGAGGTCCGCAGGCGCTGCACGGCCAGATCGGAGTCCAGCTCGAGGTCCCGGGCCACCGCGGCCGGTGAGACGCCCAGCTCATTCAGCGCATCCATGATTGAAGCGAACAGCGCCTCGACCTCGTGCCGCACGCGCGCCGGCGAAACCCCCGGACCGCCCAGAAGCGCGATATAGTCGGCCGCCCGGGCTTCCGTATCGTGCTCCTCGCCCGAGACGACCGCCCGCCGGGTGCGTTCCTTCCTTTCCGCCAGTCTCTCGAGGATCCGGGGATCGTCCTTCACGGCCCGCCCGTAGCTGAACACCTCCCCCCCGGGAGCTGCCAGGCGGCACGAAAGAGCGGCCGCGGCCTCGAGAAAGCTCGTGGAGGCTCCGTGCCATGTTCCGCGCGGCCGGCCGATCCCGACGATCGCCTCCGGGACGGCGGCCGCAACCTTGCCGCCGATCGCGCCCGCCAGCCGCTCGCATGATGAGGGATCGTGCTCCAGGACGAGGACGGCCTGGCGCCGCTCGCCGGGGGAGAAAACAAGGGCCCGGCGCGAAGCGCCGGCGACCTCGGCCACGACGTCCGATACCAGCGCCGAGGTGTCTGCCGACTCTCCCGCCGGCGCGGGACCCTCGTCCACGATCACCACGGCGCACGAAAGGCCCTCCGGCGAGAAACCGAACAGCTCCTGGAACCGGGCGGCGGAGAGCGCATCGCCCGGCCCGGTGACCAGGCCGAGAAGGGTCCGCGACTTCAGGAGCGCAGCGGCTGCTTCCGCCTGCCTCTCGATGACCTTCGCTTCCTCCCGGGTGCGGGCCCGGGCGTCCAGCCGCTCCCGGAGGCGTCCGAGGAGGGCCGTGAGGTCCCGCGAGGTCACCGGCTTGAGAACGTACTCGAACACGCTGGACTTGATGGCTCTTTGCGCGTACTCGAACTCGTCATATCCCGAGAGGATCACCACCACGGTTTCAGGATAGTGCTCGGCCGCGTACGCTGCCACCCCCAGGCCGTCCATGCGGGGCATGGCGATGTCCGTCATCACCACGTCGGGCTGGGACGCCTCCAGCGCCTCGATGGCCTGCTCGCCGTTTTCGCAGGGCTCGAGGAACTCGAAGCCGAGAGTCGCCCAGTCTATCTTGTTGCGAAAACCGCGGCGGACGATCTCTTCGTCGTCCACCATGAGGAACCTGTACATCGGATCCGTGCCTGCGTCTGCCGTCCTATTGTAGCGCCTTCATGGCCGACCTGCCAATGAAAGGCGGCCGCCGGTCCCGGAGGAGGAGCATGGCGGCCGCCCGAAGAGAGTCACTCAGTAGAGGACATTCTTGGCCGCGGGCGTATCGATGTTGTCTTTCGTCACGATGATGAACCCCGTGTCGACCTTCGCCGGGACCTTCTTCCTGGCGACAGCCGCATCGTAGGCCGTCTTGACCCCGAGGTACCCCATGTTGTACGAGCTCTGAACCGCAATCGCCTGCAGGGTCCCGTCCTTGACGAAGTTCTGCAGGGCGGCATTGCCGTCGAACCCGATCGCCACGATCTTGCCCGCGATGCCTGCCTGCGCGATGGCGCGGCCCATCCCGACGGCCGTCGGCTCGTTTGCGCCGAAGATGCCGACCAGGTCGGGGTTGGCGGAAAGCACGTTCGTGGTCTGGTTCAGCGCCGTGGGCATGTCCGCGTTGGAATACTGGGTCGTCACGATCTGCAGGTGAGAGTTCTTGGCGATGTAGTCCTTGAAGCCGCCGACGCGCCCGATCTCGGAGCCGACGCCGGCCACGTACGACATGACCGCGATCTTGCCAGAGTCACTTCCGGTCGCGGCCTTGACGCGGTCGATGAGCTCCTTTGCGCACGCGCGCCCCGCTGCATCGTTGTCCGTCGCCAGGAAGGACACGTAGTTGGAGGGATCACCGCTCAGCAGGGAGTCGATGACGACGACCGGGATGCCGGCTTCCTTGGCCTTCTTGACGGCGGGCACCAGCGCGGTGACGTCAGAGGGGGCGAGGACGATGGCCTTCACACCGCGGTCAATCGCGCTTTCGACGATGTTGATCTCCTCGGTGATGTTGCTCTCCGACTGGGGACCGAGGAACGTGACTGACAGCTTCGGGGTCTTGGCCTTCAGCTCTTTCTGTGCGGCGAAGCACCCCGTCTGGACGTTCTGCCAGAAGCTGGAGTTGCCCGTCTTGACGACGACCGCGATCTCCTGGGCGGAGACGGCGCCGGCAATGAAGGCAAGCGCAACGAGAACAAAAAGCAGCTTTCTCATACAAACCCTCCTTCAGTTCTCCACAGTCCATACGGACCGCGTTTTCCCATGATCAAGAGCCCCTTGCGCGGGATCAGGGTCCTCCTCTCTACTTCCTCCGGAACTGGTCGAAGTACACGGCAAAGATGACGACAAGGCCGATGATGATCTGCTGCATGAAGTAGTTGGCTCCCTGCATGGTGAGGCCCACGGTCAGGATCCCGATGATGAACGACCCTATGACCGCCCCTCCCACGGTTCCCACGCCTCCCATGAGGCTTGTACCCCCAATGACGGAAGAGGCAATGGCGTTCAGCTCATAGCCGATGGCGCTGTTGGGCTGGGAAGTTACCATTCGGGAGGCGAGGATGGTTCCAACAACCCCAGCGCACAAAGCGCAGGCGACGTAAGCGATGATTTTCACCCGGTTGACCTTGATCCCCGAGAGGCGGGCCGCTTCCTCGTTCGAACCGATGGCGTAGGTGTACCGTCCGACGCGCGTCTTCTTGAGGATAAACTGGCAGAGCACGGCGACGACGATCATGATGATCACGGGGTAGGAAATGCCGGGAAACTGGTTGCCGGCCCGGAAAATGGTGTCATTCCCAAGCGCGCCAAAAGACTCGGGGGCAGGCCACGCGTTGGCGTTCGTGATCGTCAGGGCTACGCCACGGATGACAAAGGTCATGCCGAGCGTCGCGATGAACGGCGGAAGCTTCAGCTTGGTTATCATGAGGCCGTTGGCAAGGCCGCAGACGCCCCCGGTGGCCACGCCAATGAGCCAGCTGATCCAGATGGGCACCCCGGCAATGGCGGCCATGACCGCCACCGTGCCGGTGAGAGCCACAACAGACCCGATGGAAAGGTCGATCCCGGCCGTGATGATTGTGAATGTCACGCCAATGCCCATCAGGGTTGTCGTGCTGGTCTGCAGGAGGAGGCTGAGGACGCTGCGCACGGTGAAGAAGTTCTTTGCCGTGACGGAAAACACCGCGAACAGCACGATGACGGCGCCGAACGTCAGGAAGCGGTCCAGCGCGACGCTGGATTTGCCGTTGGACGGGGCCTCGGGGCCGGGACGATTGGTGGTCAGGGGGCGAGGCTCACTCATGACTGCATTCTCTCTTCCGCTTCGGTCGGGGAGACGGAGGCTCCCTTGGAGGCCGTTCGTCCGAGACCCGCCGCGTAGTTCAGGATCTCCTCCTGGGTCGTATCCTTCGTCACGAGCGTGGCTTCGAGGCTGCCTTCGTGGAGGACCAGGACGCGATCCGACATGCCCATGATCTCGGGCAGCTCGGAGGAGATCATGATGACTCCCACGCCCTCCCGCGCCAGGCGCTCGATCAGCTCGTAAATGGCGAACTTGGTGCCGACGTCGATGCCTCGCGTAGGCTCGTCGAAGATCAGGACCTTTGAGTCGCAGAAGAGCCACTTGGCCACCACGACTTTCTGCTGGTTGCCGCCGGACAGGTTGTTGACGACCTGCGTGAGGCTCGGCGTCCGGATCATGAGCTCCTCCACGTAGCGGCGGCAGGCGTCCATCTCCCGGGAGCGTGAAATCACTCCGAGCCGCGACGACACGTCCCCCACGTTGGCCATCGTGACGTTCTCCGCGAGCTGCATCTTCACCGCGAGCCCTTCCTGCTTGCGGTTTTCGGAGAGATAGGCGATTCCGGCGCGAATGGAGTCCGACGGGGAGCGGAGCGACAGGCGGCGGCCCTGCATGAGGATCTGCCCCGAGTCGATGGGGTCCGCGCCGAAGATGGCCCGCGCCAGCTCCGAACGCCCCGCGCCCATCAAGCCGGCAATCCCGAGGATCTCGCCGCGGAACAGATCGAAGGAGACGTCGTGCAGGATGCCGTCCCGGCGGATCCGCTTCACTTCCAGGATCTTCTCCGTGGTCGGGACGTTGCGCCGGACGGGGAACTGGTTTTCCAGCTTGCGTCCCACCATGCGGCTCACGATCTCTTCCAGGGTGACGGCCGCGTAGTCGTCCGTGCTGACATGGCGGCCATCGCGGAAGATCGAGATCCGGTCCACGATGTGCTTCAGCTCCTGCAGACGGTGCGAGATGTAGATGATCGCCACGCCGCGGTCACGAAGCGTGTGAATGACGCGGAACAGCTCGTCGATCTCCGACTCCGTGAGCGCGCTCGTCGGCTCGTCCATGATGAGGACTTCGGAATCGAACGAAAGCGACTTCGCGATTTCCACCATCTGCTGCTTGGAAATGGGAAGACGATTGAGCGTGATCGTTGGATCGATATGCAGGTTCAGGCGCTCGAGGATGGCTATGGCCTCGGCGTTCATTTTCCGCTCGTCCATGGTGCCCAGCCAGGTCAGCGGTTCGCGTCCGATGAAGATATTAGCCGCCACGGAGAGGTGCGGGATGAGGTTGAGCTCCTGGTAGATGATTCCGATTCCCGCATCGCGGGCCTGCGTGGAGTCGTGGAATCGGACTTCCTGCCCCTTGAAGCGGATGGTCCCAGCTTCCGGCGGATAGACCCCGGAGAGGATCTTCATGAGCGTCGACTTTCCCGCGCCGTTTTCCCCCACCAGGGCATGGACCTCGCCCCGCCGGAGATCGAACGACACCTTGTCCAGCGCTCTCACGCCGGGGAAGCTCTTCGAGACACCTTCTACTTCGAGGATGAGCTCATGCATTCGGGGAAGCCCCTCACCGCCATGAAGGCACGGCCCTGGCCCGAACACAATCGAGGATACGGCACAAAAGGTTGGATTTCCGGCACTCTGCTCGGCGGACCGCTCCGGCGGCAGCGCCCCCGGTACCAGGGCCCGCGGCCGGGCTCATCCACCAGCCTCGCCCGTCCGAACCTGCACGCTGAATGAACCCGGCACGGGTTCCTCACTCACCACGTACAGGTATCCTCCGCCGCACCCGGAGTACATCGCCCCGAGGGATTTTTCCTGGTAGTGCCGCAGAAGCCCGGCAAGGTCCACGGAAAAAGACGGAGGGCGCACGACGTGCGGCAGGAGCGTTTCCCAGCAGCGCATGCACTCGTTCATGGACTCGCCGAGAGCCGAAGCGTCCCGTGCGAGGATTGCTTCCCAGCACGCCCGGCCGGATTTTCCCAGCCGCGCGATCCACACCGGATCGAGGTTCTGCGCGGCCAGGGGCTCGTACCCGGGCGGCCGCGGGGCAACAGGCAGCACCTTGACGACGCGCTCGAGCCACCGCGCCACCCTGCGGTCGGTGCAGCTCTCGACGCGGGCCGGAAAGATCCCCTCTTCCACCGATGCGTCGTAATCCAGACGGCAGACGCCCGGATACAGGAGACCCACCATGTCCTGCGATCCGGAAGGCTCCGCCCGGCCGCGGTTTTCTGCTTCGTACAGCTCTCGGACGAGCTGCTCCGGGTCTCCCGACGGCATGCGGCCGCCCCAGTGCCGGAGCGCCACGCTCCGGGTGGAGGTAGCCATGCCGCAGCGGTCCATCCAGCGGAACGTGGGCTCGACAGCCACGGTCACCATGGATCCCGGGGGCTCGGGATTGAGCCGCGAAACAAAGGGCTGGTCGATCCACCCACCGGCGAAGGCCATGCGGTAGGGAATCAGACCGATGACGTCCCCGATATCCGCCGCCATAGGGGCTCAGCTCACCGTGGCCTTGCCGGCCTTGCGGTCGCGGTACTGCTGCTCGATCCAGCGGTAGGTCTTTGCCAGCCCGTCCTTCAACGGGGTGTCCGGTTCCCAGCCCAGAATGCCGTGGATCATGGTGTTGTCGCTGTTGCGCCCCGCCACGCCGCGCGGAGCGTCGGGGTCGTAGCGCCGGGTGAGCTTCACGCCGCCGATGGTTTCAGCCAGCGTGGCAAGCTCGTTGATGGAGACGAGCTCGGAGGACCCGAGGTTGATCGGCGTGGCGGCAAGCTTGTCGCAGTGCATGATCATGTCGACGCCTTTCGTGCAGTCGTCGATGAACATGAAGCTTCTCGTCTGCGTCCCGTCTCCCCAGATGGTGATCTCACCGGCGCCCGTGTCCTTGGCTTCGATGACCTTGCGGCAGATGGCAGCCGGAGCCTTTTCCCGTCCGCCGTCCCAGGTGCCGAAGGGGCCGTAGACGTTGTGGAATCGCGCAATGAACGTCGGCAGACCGCGCTCCGCGGTGTACTCCTGGCAGAACATTTCCGAGATCAGCTTTTCCCAGCCGTACCCGCGCTCCGCCATGGCCGGGTAGGCGTCTGATTCCTTCAGCGCCCGGACTTTCGGGTCCTTCTGCAGATCCGTGTTGTACGCGCAGGCCGAGGAGGAAAAGAAGTACCGCTGCGCGCCCGCGCGCCAGGCCGCCTCGATGAGATGCGTGTTGATGAGGACGCTCCGCAGGCAGTCCACCCGGTGGCGCTCGATGAAGCCCATGCCCCCCATGTCCGCGGCCAGGTTGTAGACCTCCACGGCCCCCTCGGCGGCTCGCCTGCAGTTGTCAGCGTCGCTCAGGTCCAGGCTGATGCTCTCCACCCCCGGCACGCGCTGGTACCACTCCCGCAGCGGCTTCTTGTCGACCGCACGCAGCCGGGAGAATCCCCGGTCCTTGAAGTATCGGACGAGGGCCCCGGCAATGAACCCGCCGGCCCCGGTCACCACGATCAGATCGTTCTTGTCCATTGCATTCCTCCGCGGATACCGTACCCCGCCGCCGGCTTTCCGGAATGTCCGAAATGCGTATACTTTGTCACGTTTCGCGTATTCCCCGCGGGGAGGGAGGAAGGAGGCAGGGGAGGATGGGGCCTCATCGGCGCCGACGCGTCGGAATGTTCATGGGGCTGATCGACCACTACGAGCACGGGATCGCGCGGGGGGTGGTCCGTTTTGCCCGCGGACGCCCGGACTGGGACCTGTACGGCTACGGGTGGATGTTCCAGACGATGGGTTCCCTGGAGCACTGGGACGGGGACGGCATTATCGCGCGCATCGAGTCGGCCCGTGACGCGGATCTTCTTGCATCCCGGGGAATCCCGGTCGTGGACGTCGCCGGCGCGTGGATGCGCCCCGGCTTCCGCCAGGTGAGCAACGACGACGTCGCCACCGGGCGTCTCGCCGGGCGTCACCTTGCCGGCCTCGGTCGCCGCCGCTTCGCTTTCTGCGGGGTCAGTCGCGTCGGGTGGTCGCGGGTGCGGTGCAAAGCCTTCCAGGGCATGGTAGCTGCCGACTCCGTAGCGGTGTTCGAACAATCGCTCACGTGGTGGGAGAAGCTTCACCGCTCGGAGCAGCTCGACCGCTGGCTGGCCCGGCTCGAGCGCCCCGCCGCGCTTTTCGCCTGCAATGACACGGTAGGGCTGAAGGCAGCCGCTGCGTGTCGGCGGCTGGGCCTGGCCGTTCCCGCCGACATCGCCATTCTCGGCGTGGACAACGAGGATATTCTCTGCGAGCTTTCCGTGCCGCCGCTTTCCAGCGTCGCGCTGGACCTGGAGCGCATCGGGTGGGAAGCTGCGGCGGCGCTGGATGATCTCATGAACGGCCGGGCAGGGCGCGCGCCTGTCGTGGTGCCCCCCCGAGAGGTGGTGGAGCGCGAGTCCACCCGCGCCATCACGACCGGCGATGAGCTGGTGGATCGGGCCCTGGGAGTCATCCACGGCGCGGCCGTTCCGGGTCTGACCGTGGGTCAGATCCTGCTCTCCGTGCACTGTTCCCGCAGAACCCTGGAGAAGAGGTTCCGGACCGCATGGGGACGGAGCATCCATCAGGAGATCATCCGACGCCGGGTAGAAGCGGCGCGCCGTCTCCTTCGAGACACGACGCTCACCGTGGAGGCGATCGCGGAGGAAACGGGCTTCGCGAACCCTCAGCGTTTCTACGCGGCGTTCAGAAAGGTCCAGGGGAGCACGCCGGGCGCCTACCGGCGGTCCTCCCATTTCTGACGCAGAGCCCCCGGCACGCCTCGCGGGCTGCCGGCGTCTGGACGGTCATAGATTGATGTGCGCCGCAAGGGCGGACGCGCGGAAGCCCTGGTACCTCGGGTCGAAGATCAATTCAGAGGTCCGGGACAGGTCCATTTCGTCGGTACAGGCTACCGGCTCCGGATAGAAGGGGATGCGTGAACCGCTGCGGACATAGAGCGGTACCCGCTCCAAGGGCTGCTCCACGCGGTCCAGCATCACCGGGCCACGGACTCTCTCTCCCGTCCAGAAGTCGATCCATTGCCCGGCCGGAAGATAGACGCTCCGGACGCCGGAGGCGCTCAGGATCGGCGCTACGAGAAACGCGCTCCCGCAGTAGAACTCGTCCTCCACGGTCCACGCGATCGGATCGTCGTCGTGATGGAACACGAGGGAGCGGAAAATCGGCAAGCCGCTGGCCGCCGAGTCCCTGGCTTCCCGCAGGAGGTAGGGAATGAGGGCATATCGCAGCCTGAGCCATTGGCGTACCACCTCTGCGACCGCCGGATACTCCCACGGCTCGCGGGCAGAGGACCCATGGAAGCGCAGGTGGGAGGTGAAGACGCCGACCTGGGTCCAGCGCACGAACAGGTCGTCCGCAGGACGGTCGTTCATGAAGCTGGGAAGGGAGTGGAAGCCGGGAACGTCGTGGCTCCAGAACCCAAAGCCGGAAAGGCCGATTTGAAGCCCGCCGCGGATGGTGGCCGCGAGCCCGTCCCATGTGGCCGCGGCGTCGCCGCCCCAATGCACGGGGTAGCGCTGGCTTCCCGCCCAGCCCGAGCGGGCCCAGATGATGCCGTCCGGATAGACCTCCCGGGTCACCTCGAATGCCGCGCGGTGGTACAGCAGGCAGTAGATGTTGCGAAGGCGCGCCGCGTCCATCCCTTGATAGGAGGCCTGCATGTCAATGGTCTCGCCGAAGTCGGTCTTGATCGCAGCGGCACCCATTGTGAGGAGCCGCCGGAGGAGGCCCTTGTACCACTGCACCGCGTCCGGGTTGGTGAAGTCGATCGTGCATCCGCGGGCATCATCGAACTTCGACTCCAGCGGCGGCTGCGTGCCGGGCGCGATGTACTGCTTTTCGCGCGCCAGGGAGAACAGGCTTGTTCCCTCGGTCACCAGGGGAAGCTGCCAGAGGGACACGCGAAACCCCTTCTGCCTCATGTCCCGCAAAAAGCCCTCGGGGTCCGGGAATCGCTCGGGGCTGAACTCCCACTCGCATCTCCAGTCGGTCCTGAACCACCCCGTGTCCAGGTGGATTACGTCGCAGGGGAATCCCCCGCGGCGCATCCCCTCGGCTACCCCGCGCACCTCCTCGGCGGAGAAGTAGGTCATCCGGGCCATCCACGTGCCATAGCTCCAGAGAGGCGGAAGCGGGGGCCTTCCCGTCAGGCGCCGGTACGTTGACACAATCGACTGGACGGAGCCTCCGATGAAGAAGAGGTCCAGGACCGGAGATTCCACGGCCCCCTGGACCGCGCGTGAAGATACATCGGCGAACGACAGGCGCGTGCGGTACGAGGTGTGAATGAAAAGGCCATAGCCGGCACTGGAGACGTAGAACGGCACGTTCTTGTACGCCCGGCGCGAAGACACTCCCAGGGCGTCCGTGTTTTCAAGGACGACTGTGGAGCCGGCAAGGCCGAACCGCGAGAACCGCTCCCCCGTGCCCAGGAAGCGCTCCCCCGGCCGCGCGTGCAGGGAGAACAGGGACAAGCGGGGACGGCCGCGGCGGGTCACGCACCCCAGCCCGATGGACTCCCGGTGCGCCGGAAAAAAGCTGTCATGGGCCATGAACGGAACGCCGGTTCGAGCGTCCGGGACTACGACGGCGTCGAAGACGGGAGCAGGATCCGGCAGCTGGCGGCTCCACGGATGCGACGGAGCCCGGGGCGGCACGGTTCGGAATGCGGCCCGGCCGGAGGCGTCCCGTACCACATACTCCCCGGCCGCGGCGCCTGCCGTCACCGTGACTCTCCCGGGCTGGAAGCCGGGGTCGCGCTCGATCATCGGGCTCGAATCCAGGCTTGCGGGTTCAGCCTCTCCATCGCCGCCAAAGCTCACCGTCGCCCGTACCATGCACCCGTCCCATGATTGAACCCTCAGTTGCACCGTGAGTTGCGCGGCGCCGGGGTCCGCCTCGAACGAGAACGGCTTGCAGGCGAACAGCGGCACGGTGAAGACGACCGCATTGTCTTCGACACGCGCGGCCGTGGCGGGTCCCGCGATATGGACTCCATCGGAAGCCGCTGCAGGGTCGTCCAGATCAAGCAGGTCCTCCCGGAAGCGGTCGTGTTGAATCACGGGTCACCCCTTGATGGCGCCGGCAGTGACCCCGAGTGTCACGCGGCGCTGGAAAATCAGGAACATGGCGAGCGGCACCGCCATGGCAATGACGACGGCCGCGCTCGTCCGGGGCACGCCGAGGCCGTATTCCCCTCTCATCATGGCGATGCCGAGCGTCATCGTCCGTGAGGCCTGGTTCTGCAGGATCAGCAGAGAGAACGGCAGCTCGTTCCACATGGACTGGAAACCGATGATGGCGACGGTTGCGATCATGGGCATCGCGAGCGGCGTCATCACGCCCACGAGGATCCGCAGGTGCGAGGCGCCGTCCATGCGCGCCGCTTCCACCAGCTCGTACGGCATGTCGGTGAAGTAGGTGGTCATGATGTAGGTCCCGAACGGGGAGAAGTAGGCCACCCACGTAAGGATGACTCCCGCGCCGGTGTTCGTAAGGTGCAGCAGGGAGATCAGCTTGAAGACCTGGGTAGCCAGCAGGAGCTGCGGAAAGATCGTGAGGAAGAGGACCAGGAGAAACAGGGACCGCTTGAGGCGGAATCGCATCTTGCCGAACGCGTAGCCCGCGGAGACGCACACCGCCAGGTAGAGCACCAGGCCGATCGGAACAAGAATGAGGCTGTTGATGGCATACGTCAGCAGATGCGAGTCGATCGCGGCGTAGACAAAGTTGTCTCCCCGGGGGGCTTGCGGGAGAAAGAAGGGGTTCATGACGAACTCGTCCCCCGACTTGAGGCTTGCCGAAATCACATTGTACAGGGGAAGGATGGACCCGATGGCCAGCACAAGCAGGAACAGCTGGACGAGCACTCTGGTGCTCGTGCTGATGGCGGAAACCCTCTTCATGAGCTTCTCCGTCGCATAAGGCGGATCTGCGCGACGGAAATGGCGGCGCAGAAGAAGAAAAGCACGACGGACCATGCGCTGGAGTACCCCACGCGGAACTTCTCGAATCCCTGGGCGAAGATCCCGTACTCCAGCGTGAACGTGCCGTATCCGGGTCCGCCGCGGGTGAGCGTGTAGATGAAGCTGAACATCCGGGCAAACACCTCGATGAAGTTGAACACGACCCAGAACTCCAGGGCGAAACGGATGCTCGGCACGGTGACGCGCCACAGGGTCTGGAAGAAGCCGGCGCCGTCGATGAGCGCCGCCTCGTAGACTCCCTGCTCGATGCCGTTCATGGCGGCCAGGAAGTAGATGAGACCAAACCCGAGGTGGACCCAGACCACCTGGACAAGGCCGACGGTGTTGATGGCAATCGAGGGAGAGGTCAGAAAGCGGATCGTCGATCCGGCAGCCCACCTGAGCAGGAGGTTCAGCGACCCGTCATCACGGAGATAGATGGAGAATACCACGCCGATGATGACCGGCCCCAGGAGGTTCGGAATGTAGAAGATGGCACGATAGGCCTGCCAGCCCCGCAGGCCTTCCCGCAGGAGCGCGGCAACAAACACGGTCACGGCCGTGCTGACCGGGATGTAGCAGACCAGAATCGCGGTGTTCGCGATTGACGTCCAGAATGCCTGGTCACCGAGCATGGCACGGTAGTTGGACAGGCCCGTCCACCTCATGGCGCCGTAGCCTTTCCATTCCGTGAAGCTCGCGACAATGTTCATGATGACCGGATAGAGGATGAAAGCGGCAAGGAGCACCAGCAGCGGCGCCAGGAACACATAGGGAGCGATGCCGTCTTCTTCCAGCCGATGATGGCCCATCTCAGGGGTGCTCCGCGCAGGAAAGAGGACGGGGCTCGACGCCCCGTCCCCGGCGAGAGCTCTATTTCGTGATGAGCTTCTGGTACTCGGCGATGTACTGGTCCGTGGTGAGCTCGCCCGTCACGAACAGGCGGTCGTTGAGCCGGTTCGTGTCATCCTCGTACCCGTTGTAGAACATCGGGAGATAGTCCAGGGCCAGGCCTCCCTTGAGGTACTGCTGGATGGTCTTGAGCGAGGGATAGTTGCCCTCGAAGCCGCCGACAGTCGTGTTGGGTGACAGAGCCCCCGTCGCAGCGGCGTAAATGCGCGCCGCCTCCGCGCTCACGTAGAACTTTGCGTAGGCCACGGCCACCTTCTGGTTTTTTGACCAGGTCATGACCCCGTAGCCGATCCCCGCTCCCTGGGCCACCTGCTGGTCCTTGTACGTGAAGTCCGGGAAGTTGATCGTGGGGAAATAGCCGATGTTCTTTGCTCCAAGCGCGTCGGAGAACGCCTTCCAGTTGCCGACGTCCGACAGGAGGCCGACGAACATCCCGCCTTTGCCAGCCGCGAACGTGTTGATCCCGTCCATGAAATACGGCCGGGAGAAGCCGTCCTTCTCCAGATACCCCTTGTCGACCAGCGTTTTGACGAACTCGACGCTCTCGCGGAACAGGGGATCCGTGTACTTCACGGAGCCATCCTTGAGGCCCGCGACGTTCGGCCCGAAGGCGTTCGCGACGAGGCAGCGAAGGAGGAAGTCAATCGTGTAGGTCTGACCGACGGTGATGGGAACGATTCCCGCGGCCTTGAGCTTCTCGCATGCCGCGAGGAACTGGGCCGCCGTCTTGGGGGGCTGCTCGGGATCGAGGCCCGCCTTCTTGAAGTAGGCCTTGTTGTAGTAGATGCCGAAGCCCTGCATGGTCATGGGCAGGATCTTGATCGGCGCGCCCACCTTGCCGTCCATGGAGACCATCGCTATGCTCGCGGGCGTGAACTGGCTCTTGATGTCCTGGATGGAGGGCGTCAGGTCGACGAGAATGTCGCCAAACCCGTACTCCCGGGCTCCCGGGTGGAACATCGCCACGTCCGGTCCCTGGTTGGCACTGGCGGCGGCCTGGATGATCTGGTAGTACTGCGGTTCACCGGGCTGCGATACGTGATTGACCGTGACACCCGGATTTTTCTGCATGAACAGGGCGTCGATCTGCTGCATTGGCTTCTGCGCCCCGTTGACCTCACCGTACTTGAAGTCCCAGACGGTAAGCGTCACTTTCTGCTGGGCGATGGCGCCCCCGGCGCATAGTGCAACCAGGACGAGACAGAGAATTGATCGCTTGATCATGAATGCCTCCTTCCAGGGTTTGTTCGCACCCCAGTATCCGGCGGCGCCGGAGGGTCGTAAATGGACTGGATTGCGCCGGATCATGGAGAAAATTCCATATCAGAGCCCCTGCGCAGCATGCTATCATGTGCCCGTGTCTCGCCGCCGGACCGTCCGCGGATCCATCTTTCTTTCCGTTTCGATCCTGCTGGTGTGCGTGCTCATCGCGTTCTCCCTGGTCGTGTATGACTACGTCTCGGGCGTGGCGCGGGAGCGCTTTGCTGACACCCTGACCTCTCTTTCCCGGTCCCTGGTGACGAACCTGGACGCCCAGGTGGCCGAGATGAACCGGCTGAGCCTGACGTTGATCTACTCCCAGGTCTTTCAGGGTCTCTATGCGCGTCACCTGGCCCTGCCGCGCGCACCGGTGTCCGCCGAACAGAGAATATCCAAGCTGGAGAACACGGAAGCCTTGATCGAGATCTGTGAAACGATTCTCGGGCCCAACCGGTCCGCCCCGCAGGTGAACGTCTTCGACCTGAAAGGCGAGATGATCGGGGCCGGATACTACAGCCGGCTCATTGAGCGGAATGTGACGGGCGAACCATGGTACCCCGCGGTCATGCGAGCGGCAGGCGAACGCGTGATACGCCCGCCGCACATGGATCCGCTCCTCGAGGAGACCTCCGTCATTGTCAAGGACAAGAGGTACGTGTCGCTGCTGAGGACGTTCCAGGACGCCTTGCTTTCCACGCAGGGGATCGTCGAGGTGAAGCAGTACTGCGATACGCTTTTCAGCGAGTTGGATCTCATGAGCGGATCGTCTGCATCGATCTTCGTCTTCGACGGCCGCGGAAACCAGCTGTATCCCTACGATGGCCCTCACGCCGACGGACGGGCGCTCCTCGGGCTCGCCCATCAGGCGGCGCGCCGCCCGATCGTGACCGGCCTCCTTCCCGGCACGCGGGAGCCGCGGATCTTCGCGGTCGCCACGTCGCGGGACACCGACTGGACCCTCCTGATCGGCGAGCCGTCGGCAGGGCTGGCGGCGAGCGTCCTGCAGTACGCCCTTCGCATTGCGCTTCTTACTCTCGGTGCCATCGTCTGTTCGCTGGCCGCCTCCTACTTCATCGCCCGCCGGGTGACCGTGCCGATCAAATCGCTTCACGCCGAGATCGAAGCGCTGGAGCTGGGGAACCTGGACAAGGCCGCGGAGGGCGCGCGGAAGCCTGACCTCGGCGAGATCGACGAGCTGCGTCTGGCCTTCCACGGCATGAGGATGAAGCTCAACGAGTCGATCCGGGAAGCCGTCGCCCTGCGGGCGCACGAAAAAGAGGCCCAGCTTGTTGCCTTGCAGTCGCAGCTCAATCCGCACTTTCTCCATAACATGCTCCAGACAATCGGCATCATGGCGGAGGAGGGCTCCCCGGCGGCCATCCAGGATCTCATCCTGAACCTTGTCCGGGTGCTTCGCTATGCATCGTCCACCGAGGGAACGACCGCCACACTCGGGACCGAGGTGGAGTATGCAGAGAGCTACCTCGCCGCAATGCGGGCCAGGTTCGGGGGGAGCCTCGAGTACGTGATCGACATCCCCGGCGCCATGAGGGAGATTGTCGTTCCCCGCCTGATCCTCCAGCCCTTCATAGAGAACTGTTTCAAGTACGGAACTTCCGCCCGACCTCCGTGGCGAATCGAGCTCCGCGGCGGGTGCGCGGACGGGCAGTGGTTGATCGAGATCCTGGACAACGGACCCGGCTTCGATCCCGGTACCCTTGCGCGCATCTCCGAGAAGCTGGCGGTCCGCGAGCGGGCGGGCAGCGGCCTCTCCCCCCTGTCGATTTCGGGAATGGGAATCCTCAACTCCTACCAGAGGCTGAGGCTCGCGTTTGGGCAGGGAGCCGTTCTCGAGGTCGCCAACCGGCCCGAAGGAGGGGCGCGGATCGCCATGGGAGCAGGGTTCAATGGCTGAACGAAAGCTCACCTTCGTCGTTGCGGAAGACGAGGAGAGGATGCGGGACTATCTGGCCCGCAAGACCGCGGAGCTCGACCGCAACCTTGAGTGCGCCGGGACAGCGGCCGATGGGGAGGAGGCCGTGGAGCTCGTGGAGCGATATCTCCCCGACCTGCTCATCACGGACATCAAGATGCCGGTGCTGGACGGGCTGGAGCTCGTGGAGCGGATCCGGCGCGCGAACCCCGACCTGCGAATACTCATTGTCTCCGGCTACAGCGAGTTCGAGTACGCGCGCCGGGCCATCGAGCTGGGCGTGGACGACTACATCCTGAAGCCCATTGACGTTGAGAAACTGCGGGAGATCCTCCTGCGAATTCGAATACGGCTGGAGGCCACGGTCGGCGCGGTGGACGCCGAGTTCGGGTTGGACCGGATCGGCGCTCGGGAAACGGAGCTGGCGAAGTCCGTGGAGGTCTACCTCCAGGAGAACTACCGCCGCTCGTATTCACTCGAGCGGTTGGCATCGTCGTTCGGGTGCAAGCCGGCATACCTTCTACGTCTGTATCGAAAGGTCACGGGGCGGACCCCCACGCAGGACCTGATCCGTCTGCGCATCGAGAAGGCCAAGCGATTGCTCGTCGGACACCCCCACATCGAGATCAAGCAGGTGGCTGCCGCGGTGGGTTACGAGGACCCGCTGTATTTTTCCCGCCTGTTCAAAAAGGAAACGGGGTTCAACCCGTCCGCGTTCAAGGACTCGATGAGCCGGCTCTAGACGGCAGCCAGGCGGGATCCCGCGCCGCCGCGGCCATGTTGGCGCGCCGGCCGTCGACGCCGGCGAGGAAGCGCTGCGGGCTCATCGCGCCGACCATCATCTGTTCGAAGTCCGCCTCGATCTCCATCCACTGGCCCATGATGTACTTCACCCCTCCCTGGAAGGGCTCTCCCCCGAGGCGCGCGGAGGCGAGAAAAGACTGCTCATTCGGCAGGAGAGGCACCGGCCGGGTGGGAAAGGAGAGGCTCGTTCCCTCCGGCTGGGCCACCGCATAACGGTAGAGATTGTCCTCCCGCGTCAGGAAACGGAAGAACTCGAGCACTGCCGCCGGGTCACGGCTCCTGGCGTTTCCAAACCACGTGGGCGCTGAGCGTTCAATGCTCACGCTGCGATTGTCGAGCCACGGGATGGGGAACATCCCCCAGGATTCCGCGCCGGAGTCGGGGTTTTTCTTGAGAACGCTGCGCGCGAACCCGATCTTGTTCAGCGTCATTGCCGCCGCCCCCGAGATGAGCGCGGTCTTCGAACCCTCGATGGTGTTCGCCATGAAGTCGCTGCCGAAAAAGCCGCGGTTGACCGCGAGGAGGATCTGGTCCAGCGCACGGCGGAACGGCGCATATCCGGCGAATGTCAGGCGGTTCGCATTGAGCCCGTCATACAGCCCGGGGTCGCGCTCCTCGAAGGCGGAGCCCATCTCGAAGAACGTAAGGGACGTATGCCAGCGGCTGGCGCCGGGCTCGTAGATGGGGACGATGCCGGCTCGCTTGATCCGTTCGCAGACGGCCATGAACTCGCTGGTGGTCCGCGGGGCATGGAGCCCCAGCTTCCTGAAGATCCTGTCGTTGTACGTATACACCCAGCCAAGGGTGTCGTCCCAGACAATCAGGCCATAGACCCGGCCCTTCTGCGAAACAGCCGGAAGCCATTCCGGCTTCAGGCGCTTGACCCACTCCTCGTTCGTCAGGTCCAGACAGCATTTTTGCGGGTCGATCTCACCACCGAGGTACCATCTCGTGGACTGCATGAGGAAGATGTCCGCGGCTTCCCCGGAAGCGAGCATGGTCTGGAGTGCCCGGAAGTAAACATGGGGAGCGTAGATCATGAACGAGATCTGGATGCCGGTCTCCTTCTCAAAGAGCTTCGCATTCTCTCCCATGACGTCGTAGATCCAGCCGTCTGACGCCATGACCTGGATCTTCCGGGGAAGGGCGGAACCGGTGTTCGGGCTTCTCACGGGGCCGCAGGCCGCCAACCCGGCTCCAAGAGCAAGCAGAAGGAAGATCTGGGCTGCCGCCTCAACTGCGCGGGAGGTGAGCCTCACGGCGCAACTATACCACGACCGGGCGCGGCACGGCATCGACAATATCGAACCCCGCGAGCGACAGGTCCGGGGAGGCCTCCGTGCGGTCACCGCGGCCATCATCTGGCTCGACTGTTGTGCCCGGCGTCAGCCCGCTGTCTTCAAAGGGATGTCGAAGTACCGCGCAGCGTTGGCAAAGCAGATGTCCCGGACCATTCCTCCCAGGAGTCTCCGGTCCTTCGGCGCCTCTCCCCGCTCCACCGCTGCTCCGAGGAAGCTGCAGAGGACCCGGCGGAAGCATTCATGCCGGGGATACGAGAGAAAGCTTCGGGAGTCCGTGGTCATGCCGACGAAATGCGACAGGAGGCCGATGTCAGCGAGAGCCTGGAGCTGCTCGCGGATCCCATGGGGCTGGTCATTGAACCACCACGCCGGGCCGAACTGCACTTTCCCTCTCACGTGCTCTCCGGGAAAGCCTCCCGCCAGGGCGGCAAGCACCGCATTGTCGGCCGGGTTCAGGCAATAGAGAACGGTCCGGGGGAGGATGTCCCTCACCTCGAGCGCATCAAGGAACCGAGCCAGGGAGGCGGCAAGGGGGACATCCCCGATGGTGTCAAAGCCCGCGTTCGGTCCACGGCTTTGGAAGAACCGCGAATTGATGTCCCGCAACGCGCCGATGTGCAGCTGCTGAACCCATCCCGCCTCCGCATCCATGCGGGCAAGCTCCCGGAGGACGGCAGACTTGAAAAGCCGCGCGTGCGCCGCGTCGGGCCCTTTGCCTTCCCGCGCGCCTCGAAAAATCGAACCGACCTCGGACTCCGTGAAGGCGTCGGCGTATGCTGCCTCGATCCCATGGTCCGAAATCCTGCATCCATTGTCATGAAAATACTGATGGCGCCGGTGCAGCGCATCGATCAGGTCTCCCCAGTCGCTGATGTCGACGCCCGCGGCTGCCGCAAGCCGGTCCACCCACGCGTTGAATGCCAAAGGCTGTTCTATTGCCATGACGCCGTCCGGTCGGAAGCCGGGGACGACCGTCACGTCGAATGTCCCGTCCGCGGCAAGGCCTCGATGATGTTCCAGCGAGTCCACCGGGTCATCCGTAGTGCACAGGACCCGTACCGACATGCGCCGCAGGAGGCTGCGCACGCTGAAGTCCCTGCGTGAGAGCTGCTCCGAGCACGTACGGAACACTTCCTCCGCGGTGTCGGGGCCCAGCAGCCGGTCTGAAACACCGAAGTACCGTTTCAGCTCGAGGTGAGACCAGAGGTACAGGGGATTCGCGATCGTGGAGGGGACAATCTCCGCCCATGCCTTGAACTTGTCGAAGTCTGAAGCATCGCCGGTGATAAGACGCTCCGGGATTCCGCAGGCCCGCATGGCGCGCCACTTGTAGTGGTCTCCGCCGAGCCAGATCTCCGTGATGCTGGCAAACTGACGGTCCTCGGCGATGTCTTTGACGGGAAGGTGGCAGTGAAAGTCATGGATGGGTGAGTGCTCGGCGTGGTCGTGATAGAGATCCTTCGCCATGTCGTTGTCGAGAAGAAAATCCTCGTCGGGGAATCGGGCCTTCATTCTGCCTCCAGCGTCTCCCGCGCATGGTCTTTCTTGACAGGATACCCACCCGGGTCCAGAATGCCTGCCAGGCACGCATGGTAGCATCCGAGAAGAGGAAATTCACCCCGAGCACCGTCCTCTTCCTGCTCGCCCTGGTCGTGTACGTGGGCAACGTCCTGGGCATTCTTTTCACGGTCATCCTCAATTCCGCTTCCAGCTCTTCCTCCTGCCTATGATCGTGCCGCCCATGACGTACGGGATCCCGCTTGCCGTGGTGCTCTACAAGTTCCACCTGGCGTCGCGGGTGATCGGCGTGATCCTTGCGAACCTCGTGCCCATCGTCCCGTTCGTGATCCTGATCCTGATGCCGTTCATTGAGCAGGTCGGGGCCAATCTCGAATCAGCGGCCCAGATGCTGGGCGCCCGGCGCTGGACCGTCTTTCGCAGGATCCTGGTCCCCCTGACCCTGCCCGGCATCCTCACCGCGGGAATCCTCTCGATCGTGAAGACGATATCGATGTTCGAGCTGACGTACCTGGTGGCCGGCGCCAGGTCTCAGACGATCGTCGTGGCGCTCTACGCAGACGCGTACGCAGCGGGCGCGCGCCCCCCGCAGGCGGTGGACGCGCTGGCAGTCATCTACTTCCTCACCGCCATGGTCTGTCTCGTCGTCGCGCTGCGCTTTGTCAGCCCGACGCAGATGGTTTTCAAGATCAAGTAGGTTCGTACGCCGCACCGCGTGTTCCAGCGCCATGAAGACAATTGAGAAGTACTCCATCGGGACCGGCGATCGTTTCGGCCGCCAGGGTGTCGCGCAGATCAATGCAATCAGGAAGGCATGCGAGCGCGGCGTAGCAGCCGCTCCTGTCTGGAACAAAAGCAACCGGGAACATACGATCATAGGAACTGAACCATCCGACCAGCGCGCTGCCGCCGACAAGGCGATCCGCGAGAGCGGCTGGGGTGGCCCCTACTACGTCGACGCTGACCACATTACTGCGACAACAGTAGACCGGTTTGCGCCCTTCTGTGATTTCTTCACAATCGATGTGGCTGATTTCATCAACAGGCCTGCGGATCCGGATGCGGTTGAGAGGTTCCTCCACAGGCATCGTTCTCTCCCTTCCAGCCCGGGTCTGCCGGTGCGGATCCGGATGACGGAGATGAGAGAAGCGGCGAGGCGCTACCTTTTTGCCGTCAGTGAAGCCGGAAGAACGTACCGTCGCATCTGCGAGCTCAGGAAGGAAGACGATTTCGTCACTGAAGTGTCCCTCGACGAGACCGAAACGGCGCAGGGCCCCGCGGAGCTGGCGGTCATCCTGAGCGCTCTTGCAGACGAAGGCGTCCCGGTTCAAACGATCGCACCGAAGTTCACGGGCCGTTTCAACAAGGGAGTGGACTATGCCGGTGACGTGGCGGCCTTCCTCCGCGAATTCGAGGCCGACGTGGGTCTTGTTGCCTGGGCTTCCTCCGCGCTTGGACTGCCTCGGAGCTTGAAACTCTCAATCCATTCCGGCAGCGACAAGTTCAGCCTCTATGACGGAGTCCGCAGAATCATTCGCAAGGCGGGTGTCGGGATCCACGTGAAGACGGCTGGAACAACCTGGCTTGAGGAAATCATCGGCCTGGCGGAAGCAGGTGAGGACGGTCTTGCCATAGCAAAAGAAGTCTATCGTTCCGCGTTCGAAAGCATCGACGAGATCGTGAAGCCGTATGCCGCGGTCGTAGAGATCGACAGGAGCAGGCTTCCCGCGCCGGCGGATGTGGATCTCTGGGATGGGCAGGCCCTGTCCGCGTCCCTGCGGCATGTTGAAACTGACCCTCGATTCAACCCGGACATGCGGCAGCTCTTTCATGTGGCTTTCCGGGTCGCCGCGAAAATGGGGCCGCGTTACCTTGAGGCGCTTGGAAAACATGAGGCATCGATTTCGCGAAACGTAACCGCAAATCTCTGGGAAAGGCACCTGGCGCCGCTTTTTGTGGGTTGACGGGCTGCGAGCGCTGGGCCGAGCCATCCTCCTGCGGAGGCTTCACCTCTTCATGGACGACTCTTTTCACATCCCGAATTGACTCAGGGAAAGCTGCGTTCGGCCGATCAGGATGATGTCCGCGTGACTCAATCGCAGGTACTTTCCCGGCGGCACGAGCCGCCCGTTTACCAGCGTGCCATTGGTGCTGTGCAGATCCTCGATGAAGAAGTCGTCCTTCACTTTCTGCAGAACCGCGTGATGGCGTGAGGCCATGACATCCTGCAGGTCGATCGTGTTGTCCGAGCCCCTGCCAATCGAGATGCGGCTCGTGATGGGAATGCTCATGCCCTGAAAGACGATGAACATTCCGCCCTGCCTCTGGACTTTGGAGAGGCGCTTTCCCACGATGCTTTCAGAATGAACCGTCTCGTCCCTTTTTGCCACGCGGAATCTCCTGTCGGGGCCAGGGCAGCCCTGGTGAGACCCTGGAGCGACTCCTCTACAACCTGCCTCTAGTGTAGCGCGGGCTGATATCCATTTCAGCCTCGAGGGGAACCTGGAGCACGTCAATCACCCGTTCTCGGGATCGAGTGACTCGATACAGCGGAAGAAAGTCTGAAGACACAACAGAGCAAAGACACCCTTTATTTTCCCCGGCACGTTCACCATGGTGATTCCCCCGCCCTTTTCTTCCAGTTCCTTCTGCAGGCTCAGGAATGTCGCGACGCCGGTGCTGGAGATGCTGTCGACGCCGCTCAGGACGAAGCTGAGCCTCGTGAATCCGGCATCAATCACCATCCTGATCCTCTGCCGCAGGCAGTCGGAGTTGTACGCGTCGATGCTCCCTTTCAGCGAGATCAGGAGGTCCATGGTCGCGCCGCGGCCGCGGGTGAGTCCGATTTCCAGATAGTCGCAGGCCTGATTGTCGAAGCCCGAAACAATGTCGTTGTTGTTCACCTGAGTTCCCCTGGAGAGCGCACGCTGGCCGCCCGACCGCGGGTGAGCCCTCTTTCCTCCGCGGCGATCAGCCGAATCGCCCCAGGATGTAGTCCTGGGTACGCCTGTCCTGAGGAGCGAAGAATATGTCTCGCGTATCGCCGGCTTCGATGAGCTCCCCGCCGAGGAAGAAGGCCGTCGTGTCCGAGATTCTGCTGGCCTGCTGGAGATTGTGTGTCACGATGATCACCGTGTAGCGTCTCTTCAGGCTGTCCATGAGGTCTTCAATCTTCGAGGTGGAGATGGGGTCCAGGGCCGAGCTCGGTTCGTCCATCAGGATGACATCCGGCTCAACGGCCAGAAGACGCGCGATGCAGAGCCTCTGCTGCTGCCCGCCGGACAGGCCCAGGGCCGGCGCACGCAGCCGGTCCTTCACCTCGTCCCACAGCGCCGCCCGCCGCAGGCTCTCCACGACGATTCCTTCCAGGTCAGCCTTTTTCGTCTGCCCGTGGACACGGGGGCCGTACGCAACGTTGTCGAACACGGTCATGGGGAACGGGTTTGCCTTCTGGAAAAGCATGCCGATGCGCTTGCGCAGCTCGATGACGTCGCAGTCACCGTAGATGTCAGTCCCGTCGTACAGGATTCGTCCGTGGATCTTCACGCCCGAGATGAGATCGTTCATGCGATTAATCGAGCGGAGGAACGTCGTCTTTCCACAGCCGTTGGGTCCAATCAGGGCGGTGACCCTGTTCGCACAGATGTCCATGGAAACGTTCCGCAGAGCGGTCAAGGCGCCGTACGCAAGGGTAAGCTGATGCACCTTCAGCTTGACGGGTCTATCCATGACGGGCGCCCTCCCGTGATCCCAGGGATAATCGGCCGATCAGCCGGGTCGTGGCGAAATTGACGGCGAGAACGATGATGACGAGGACGGTGGCCGTTGCGAACGCCTTGTCAAAGGAGGTTCCTTCTTTGACAAGGAGATAGAGGTGCACGGCGAGAGTCCTGGCGGAGGAGCGCAGACCGTCCACGAGACGGTAGTCGGTTCCCATGGTGAAGAGCAGAACCGCCGCTTCTCCCGCGGCCCGGCCGAGGGCAAGGATGATTCCCGCCAGGATTCCCGGGCTCGCGCACCGCAGAACGACGCGAACGGTGGTCTGCCACTTGGTCGCGCCAAGCGCAAAGCTGACCTCCCGCAGGGACAACGGCACGCTCTTGACCGCTTCTTCGGAGGTCCGGATGATCGTCGGAAGGACCATCAGCGTCAGAGCCAGCGTGCCGGAGAGGAGCCCGATTCCCAGGCGGAGAATCGTGACAAACACGATGAAGCCGAACAGGCCGAAGATAATCGACGGGATTCCCGCGAGCGTCTCCACCCCGAAGCGCAGCACGGATACGATCTTTTCATGGCGCGCGTACTCCGTGAGGTAGGTGGCCGCGGCGACGCCGATGGGAGTGCTGAAAGCCAGCGTCAGCACGAGCATCAGGATCGTGTTGAGAATGATCGTGGATACCCCGCCGACGCGGCCGGCACGGCGCGGCTCTTCCAGGAAAAAGCTCAACGCGAGGTTTCGATCGACTTCCCGCCGCTGCATGAGGAGAATCTGTCCCGGCTCGGCGTCGGTCCACGCGCACAGGCCCACCGCGCCCGCCGTGGAAGAGACGGTCCATTTCATGGACCCGGGATCGGAGACAGGAATGGCGCCCGCGGGCGGCATCCAGGCGCCGCCGAAGAAGAGCTGCCCAATGAGGGAGCGCTCCCACCGCGCGGAGTCATAGGCAACGATCCGCACGGGAAGATCCGGTCCGCCCAGCGACTTCCAGTTCGTGATGGCTCCGCTGAGCAGGGCGGCAACGTTCTCATCCCGCAGGGCGCTGAGCTGCCGCCCCTCGTGGATGGCAGAGACCTGCGGCGCGGCAATGACGGCAAGCGTGCGCACGGTCACCGGCTTGACGCCGCGAGGAGCGTTCACGGCCAGTGCCACGTCGGGAACCCAGCCGATCGCGCCCCTCACGGCGGCAACCCGGGAGATCACGGATTGCGCGTCGGGAAGAGCTCCATCCCGGGAAACCCACTCCGTGTCCGGCCCCAGGAGCGCCCTTCGCACAGCCTCCGAGAACTCGTGGTTCGTGTCCGGAAAATACAACCGCACCGGAAGATCCTGGCTGGAGAGATTTCCCCAGTTGGACAAGCCGCCGCTCAGCAGGTCCCGCGCCTCGTTCGCTGCCAGCTCGGTCACCCGAACGCCGCTGTTCACGATGAGAGCCACCGCGGGGTGTTCACCCGGCCCGATCGGGATCCGGTCCGTTCCCTTCCCGATGACCGGGTACTGGCGCTGGTTGTCTGAAACCGTTCCCCGGTAGAGGATGAAGCCGAGAATGACGCCGAGGATCCCCATGGTGAGAACAGCCGCGGACCACAGCGCAACCCGCAGGGCGCGATCCCGAGCCCTGGCGCGGCGCGTGAATGACGAAGGCAGAACGGGGGATGTCTTCTGCTCCACGCTAGACCCGCGCGAGAAGCGCCTGGCGGGAAATGGCCCCGACGCTGAGATTGGTCACCATGATCAGAATGAAGAGCACCATGCTGGTGGCGAACAAGGCGTCGAGATGCACGCCCGACGCATACCCCATGTCCGTGATGATGTTCATCGTCAGGGTCCTGACCATGGACAGCGGACCGTCCGGCATCACCGGCGCATTGCCGCCCACCATGAGGACAGCAAGTGTCTCACCGATCGCCCGACCGATCCCCAGGATAACCGCCGCGATGATCCCGGCGCGCGCCTCGGGAAGCATCACGCGCCAGATCGTCTGCGCCTGCGTCGCGCCAATGGCGTAGGACGCATCACGATGGTCCCGCGGAACGCTGCGGACCGCCGCCTCGGTGATCGAGACGATGGTGGGAAGAGTCATGATGGCGAGAACCAGCGCCGCGGCGAGCACGCTGTAGCCGGTTCCTCCGAAGACCGCCCGGAGGAGCCGGCAGATGATGATCACGCCGAAGAACCCGTAGACGACGGACGGAATCCCGGCCAGCAGCTCCACCACGCTTCGAAGGATGCGCGTGACCGGACCGTGCGCCAACTCCGCGAGAAAGGTCCCGCAGGCGACCCCCAGAGGCACAGCCAGCACGAGGGCACCGAGGCTCACGGCGATGGTGCCGACGAAGAAACCAAGGATGCCGTACCCCGGGCTCGTCTCCGACGTCGGCTGCCAGGTCGTCCCCAGGAGGAACTCCCGCGCGGACACCTCCCGGAACAACGGAAGTCCCCTCTCGAAGATGAAGACCGTGATGAGGAGGACCGAAAGCATGCACAGGCTCGCGCACGCGAGCAGCGTCCTCTCCATGGACCGCTCGAACAGACGGCGCGCTCTCACCGGGCAGACACCGGGATGAAACCTTCCTGTTTCACGATCGCCTGACCGTCAGCGGACAGGAGGAATTCGTAGAAAGCCATCTCCAGCGTTCCATCTTTGATTGGACCCTTGGAGATCAGGTACAGCTGCCGGGAAACGGGGTACGTCCTGTTGAGCACCGTCTTTTCGCTCGCGGCAATTCCATTCACGGAGACAGGCTTTGCTCCCGCGCTGATTGCCTGCTCCAGGTACCCTTCCCCGCAGTAGCCAATGGAATCCGGGGTAGCGCCCACGCGGGAGACCATGTCGCCGTTGGACTCCACGGTAATCGCGTCCTTGCGGAAAGACGCCCTCGGGTCCTTCTTGTCATATTCCTTCTGCAAGACGAGCTCGGTGAAGGCGACCCGGGTCCCGGAGGCTTCATCACGCGTGACGACGACGACCGGCTTGTCGGGTCCGCCGACTTCCTTCCAGTTCCTGATGGTCCCGTTGAACAGGTCCGCGATCTGCCTGCGGGGAAGATCGGCCAGGGGAATGCTCGTATTGGCGATGACGGCGAGACCGTCGAGCGCGATGACGTTTTCCACGAGCCCCTTGCCCTTTTCCTCATCGGTAAGCTCCCGGGAGGAGCCGCCCAGGGAGTACACGCCGGTGAGAACGCCGTTGATTCCGACCCCCGAGCCCTGGGAGTCGTAGCTCAGCTTCGCGGCGGGATATTTCTTCGCGAAGGCCTCGATGGCTCCCCGCACGATGGGGTCAACGGTGGTCGAGCCGCCGAGCTTCCAGCTTCCCTTGAAACCTCCCTGCCCGCTTTCCGCGCTCCCGCTTGCGAATGCTGCTGCCGCCGCGCAAAGCGCGAGACAGGCGGCGAGAACCTTCTTCATGACCTTGCTCCTTTCCGCTTCACTTCCAGTTCGTCCAGCGCTTCCAGCTCTGTCCGCTCGACGGGGAGAAACCCGATCAGCCGCGTGAGCTGCATCACTTTCATGACCGCGGGCGGAACGCTCACGATCCGCAAGGGAAGCTCGCTTCTCATCAGCGCGGCGTTGACGGCCAGGAGCGCCCCGATGCCGCTGGAGTCGATGTACGTGACTCGCTTCAGATTGAGGACGAACGCGCAGACCCGCTTCTGCATCATCTGGAAGACCGCCTCCTTGATGCGATGGGCATTGTAGATGTCGATCTCACCCTTGATGTCGATGACGCAGTTGTCCTTGAAGATCCGGACGTTCAAATCCATGGATCCTTGCCCTCCCGCTTTGGCACCCTATCCGAAATCGTTCCCTGTTAAGACTGTATGAAAACTCGCCAAGTTAACGGAGAATTTGCACAGTATTCGTCATCCGTTAATGATCCGGCGCAAGTCTGCGGGCCTGAGGCAGCGCGGACATGGAAACAGCGTCTCTCCCCTCCCTCCTTCTTGATGGTCCCCGGCGCATTTTCTGTGAGGCCCCCCTCACCGAGAAACAGGGAGAACGGATCTGGAAACTTGCCAGCAGCAGGCTCTCCGTGCGGGAGGACGAAGGGGTGAACGATCTCGCGGCGGCGATGGACAAGGCCCCGGAAATCGTGGCGGTAGGAGTTGTTGATACGGAGGACAGGCCTGTCGGCCTGGTCCTCCGCCAGGAGCTCTTTGACCAGCTGGGAAAGCCCTACGGCCGTGACTACTTCAAGCGCAAGCCCGTGTCCGCCCTCATGAGGCAGGCCCGATCGTTTCATGAGGACCTGAACATCTTCGCAGTCGCGGACACCGTGCGGGAAGAGCTGCGGCGAACGGATGACACCTGGTACCTGCTCGTTGACGGCGGCGGGAAGTACAGCGGCGTCTTTTCCACGAAGAACCTGCTGATCTACCTCTCGGATACCACGGCGCGCGACATCATGCTCGCGCGGCGCCTGCAGACGGCGATCGTGCGGGAGAACCTGTCCATGGAGGATCCCCGGTGCACGATCGTCTGCTCCTCCAAGATGGCAAAGGAGGTCGGGGGAGACTTCTACCTCGTCAAGAGGCTGGATGACAGCCGCACCCTGGTCGGGCTGTGTGACGTATCGGGAAAGGGCATCGCTGCGTCACTTGTGACCGCCGTCCTCGGCGGTATTTTCGATACCTACACGAGGGAGAGCTCCCTTCGGGAGTTTCTCACAAAGGTGAACCTCTACCTCGTAGAAACCTTCCAGCTGGAGTACTTTGTGACGGGCGTCTTCCTCGAGCTCGATCAGGCCACGAGGACAGCGACGTTCTCTGACATGGGTCATTCGTATGTCGTCGTCATGGAGGGCGGAAAGCTCTTTCGTCTCAGCCCGAAGGCGGCGAACCCTCCGCTCGGGGTCTCGGCCGCGTTGACGCCCGCAATCGGCACGTACCAGTTCCGCCCCGGTTCCATGGCGCTCCTGTTCACTGATGGAATCGTGGAGCAGACGAACAGGGAAGGGCTGGAGTATTCGCAGGCCCGGCTCTATCGGCTGCTGAAGAGCCACCGCGACCTTTCCCCCTCCGATCTCAAGGACGCGCTTTCCAGCGATTTCGAGACGTTCCGGGGAGACCAGCCCCAGGGAGACGATCTGACATTTGTGATCCTGAAGTACTCATGATGCGTTCATGCGGGCGGCGGCCGCCGCGAGGCCGTCCTCCACGCCTGACTCCTGCGAAGGAACGAGAACGAGGGTTGCGACGGTCTCACTTCCCGAGATCCGGATGGAGAATGCGTCGTGCGAAAAGCCCAGGTTCCTCAGCATGAACAGCATCATGACGATCCCCAGCCCGGCGCCTTCGGATCCGTCCTCTGTCGTGGAATAGGCATCCGCAAGACAGCGGTACCTGCGCGCGACCGCGACCTTATCCTGGATCCGCTGGAGCTCGGCGGGAGCGAGAAGCGAGTTGTTGCGGATTGTGACGCGCACTCCCTTTCGAAGCTTGCGAAACTGGAACTTCACGTACAGCCCGTTTTCTCGAAGCAGTGAGAGGAAGCGGGGAAACTGCTCGGTCGTCTCGGTCTTGAACGTCTCCATCCCTTTCTGATAGTCAGCGGCATCAAGGATATCGAGCTCCTTTTCCCGGAAATACAGCCGCTTGATGTTCGCCTTCTTCGCGTTGCCGGCAAGCTCATGCACGCAGTACGCAAGGTTGTTTCGAAGACGCGTCATACCGGCGGCCGTGAGGAACGCATTGAGAATCCTGTCGATGTGCACACGCTCTTCCGGCAGATAGGTGAAGGTGTGAACGGTCAGCGTCTTCGATTGAACGATTGCATAGTACACGCTTTCCCAGAGGCCCTTCTTCCTCGTCGCCATCCATATCCCCCTTGCGCGAGGGTCAGGTTTGGCTTTTCGTGTTAGCGGAGTCTTTGGGTTTCCTTAAATTGCGGTTAATTGGGCAGTGACGGGAGCCGGGCGTCAGCTGACGACGGAGAGGGCGGCTACGCAGACGTCGTCGCTGGAGAGAAACCGCACAATCGTGCCGTGCAGGCTCTTTTCGTTGTCTTGTCCGATTCCGAGAATGACCGTTCCGACTTTCCCCGTGGGGTCATGGAGCGTCAAGCGGTCGGGTTCGTTGTCAAACTTCAGCAGCATGCCGTTTGAAGACATGTTCAGCACGGAGCAGTCGTACGGCCGGTCCTCCAGAAGAAGCTGAGCACGAATCTCGACCGTGACTCTTTCAGCCCTCCTCCGTTCGGTTGTCCAAGGATCACTCCGCGCGCTTCCATCCGACATGAGTTTCCTCCCCTTTGGACCGCCGCGATGCGGCAGTCAACTATCACGCCTGGCACGTTGGCTGATCACCTCGCCTATAAGAACGCCACGTCGGTTAAGGTTTCATTAGCGGAAGGCGGCTTTTTTCGCGATTTCCTCCGCGCGGCGATTTCATGAACAAGCAACGAGATATTCGCTTTTTCCTAACCGTTGCCCGACAGCAATGGCACGCCAAGGGGAGGGAGAAAGAATGGAGCTGCATCATACGCTGCATGACGGCAAATACGTCATTCATCCGACGGGCGAGATAGTCTTCGAAACCGCGCACAGGTTAAGAGATTTCTTTGGGTCACTCCTGGAAGAGAAGGGATATTGCTTCACGCTCGATCTGCGGGATGTGACTCACATCGACTCGACGGGACTGGGCGCCATTCTCTCGCTCAAGGCCCTCCTGGAGCATCAGGGCAGATCGTTTCAGATCAGGAATGCGTCCGCCCCGGTGAAACACAGGTTGGAGGTCGCGGGGCTGGTTGATGTTGTGCACTTTCATTAGCCAATAGTCTCTGCGCAAGAAAAAGGTCCGCCGTGCGGCGGGCCTTCGTTCCCGGCAGACGCGTTTTCAGTCGTATTCTGCACCTCGTCTGCGCCAAAGATGGCGCGGGCCGTTTCTGTCCTGCCGGATCCCGGCTTCGCCGGAGCGCTTTGTTGCGCGAACTTGGCGCGCATACTACACTCCCCCCATGGAAGGTCTGCCATGAGTCGCACAACCAGTCTCCTGTCGCCTTCCCGAGGCATTGCCCGGCTTTTCTTCGCCGGGAGGGAACAGGCCGTCGGGCCTGCCCGCGTGGGGGCATTCCTTGAGGAGAGCCAGCTCCGCCGGATGTTCCAGGCAATTGGCGGCACCTACGACCTGCAGAACCGCATCCTCTCTCTCGGCAGAGACGCGGGCTGGCGGAAAACCCTCACCGAGAGAGTGCGCGGCAGGGACGGCGAGACGGTCGTGGACATGGCAACGGGAACCGGTGAGATTGCGATCGCCGTGGCCCGGCGATACCCCGGTGTTCGCGTCATCGGCGTGGACTTTTCACAGCGCATGCTCCGCGAGGCGCGCCGGAAGGTGGACGCGCTCCCGCTGGAAACAGGCCGACGGGTCGAGCTTCGGAACGGCGACATCCGCCGTACGGCCATCGGCAGCTCCACCGCGGACGTGGTTACGAACGTGTTTGCTCTTCGGAACATTCCTGAAAGGGCGCCCGTGCTCGCCGAGTTCCGCCGGGTGCTGAAGCCGGGCGGCCGCCTTTTCATCATGGAGACGACCGTCCCTTCGACGCCGGCCGTCCAGCTCCTGTACGGCGCGTGGCTCTCCGTCATCATGCCGTTCCTGGGAAACGTTCTTTCGCGCACCGACTACGCGTACAGCTATTTGAAACATTCCATCGAAAGCTTCCCCGAGACGCCGCAGTTCCTCCGTGAGCTTGCCGCGGCCGGGTTCATCCGGCCCCGGGCAACTCCGCTGAGCTTCGGAATCGCCGTTCTCTTCAGCGCGATCCGCGGAGACGGCTGATGAAAACGAACCTGGTTGAAAGGCTGTGGGTCGATGGTCCGTGGCGGGTTCCCTTCATCGCCTCCGAGATCCGCTTCTTCAAGGATCTGTGCGATATCTCCCCCGGGGGGCGTCTCCTCGAGGTGGGGTGCGGCCGCGGGGCGGGAGCGCGGATGATCCTCCGACAGTACTCCCCCCGGATGCTGGACGCCATTGACGTGGATCCGGACATGATCCGCCGCGCCCGGCGGTGGACCCGCCCGGCGCTGGCCCGCCGGGTAAGCTTCCAGGTGGCTGACGCGCAGGAGCTGCCTTTTTCGAACGGCTCCATGGACGCGGTGTTCAATTTCGGAATCATCCACCATCTCGAGGACTGGAGACAGGGTATCCGGGAGATCTCGCGGGTGCTGAGGCCGGGAGGCGCTTTCCTCTTCGAGGAGATCTACCCCGCCCTCTATGCCGGGTTTCTCCTGCGCCGCGTGCTGGTCCATCCCCGGAATGACCGCTTCGAAGGGCCCCAGTACCGCGCGGAGCTGGAGGCGAACGGCCTGCGAATTGTGCCCGGCTACCGGGAAACGAAGTACACCATCGTGGGGGCAGCCATCCGGACATGAGCGTCACGAGTGCCCTGGTCCGCATACGACGCTCACTGTCCTGTCTCTTTGCGCTGTCACGCACGCCGCATGCCCTTCTGGACCTGGCAACACCCGCCGCGGCCGCCGTGCTGTGGCTGGACGGTCTTCCTCCGCTGCGGACAATCCTCCTCGGGGCGCTCGCCGCGTTCGCCGGCTATACCTCCGTGTACGCCCTGAACGACATCGTCGATTGCCGGGAGGACCGAAAGCGTCTCGCCCTCGGCTGCCGGGACTACGGAGACTACCTGGATGCGACCCTGATCCGGCATCCCATCGCGGAATGCGTCATCAGCATGCGGGGCGCCGTCGCGTGGGCCGGAACGTGGGGCGCGGCGGCTCTCGCCGGCGCCATCCTTCTCAACCCGGTGTGCGCGTTGATCTTCGCCGGAGCCTTCGCCCTGGAGGCCGGCTACTGCCTGCTCTGCCGCGTAACGCCCCTGCGGACCCTCATCAGCGGCGTCGTGAAGTCGGCTGGTCCGCTTGCCGCGGTTTTTGCCGTGGACCCGTCCCCGGAGCCCTGGCGGCTCGCGCTCCTGTTCGCCTGGCTTTTCCTCTGGGAGATCGGCGGGCAGAACATCCCCTCCGACTGGAGCGATATCGACGAGGACCGGGTGCTCGGTCACAAGACTCTGCCGGTGCGGCTGCGGGAAAAGACGGCGAGCCGTCTCGCGCTCCTAACGGTGTGCGCCTCAGTCGCTGCCAGCTTCTTTCTGCCGCGGGAGTCCTCCCTCGGCGCGACGGCGCTGTACGCTGCCTGCTCTCTCGCGGCGGGTACCGTGCTGCTCCTGGCCCCGGCGCTCATGCTGGTGCGCACCCGCGCTCGCGCCGAAGCTCTCGTGGTCTTCAACCGGGCGAGCTGGTACCCCGTCTCCATGCTGGCCGCCGCGGCGGCCCGGGCGGCGCTGAGGGCCTGAGGAGGGCCGGGAAGGCCTGTTGCGCGCGCCCGGCCCGTGAGCTATGATCCTCGGATCTCTTGTTGCTTCAGAATGTCGGAGGGTGAGATGAAAAACGAACATCGCACGGTATCCGCGGTCCTTCTCCTTTCAGTTATCCTGGCTGCCGCGGCGCTCATCACGGGCTGTCCCCTGCCCACGGGCACCGGGGGGACCACGCAATTGAAAAACACGGCAAGCGGGGTCCAGCCGATGGCCGTAACTCCGCAAACCCTGCTCATCCAGGAAACGGTCAATCCCGCGCAGGTGTACCTCAAGGGCTCCGGACTCGGCGTCGAGTCCACCACCGTCACCATCGGCGTCACCGGCTACGGCGGGACGACGACCACTGCCGTGCCCATGGACATCATCCTGGCAATCGACAGCTCGGGGAGCATGACGACAAACGACCAGACCAACTTGAGATTGACCGCCGCGAAATCGTTCGTGGACAAGCTCAATCCGACTCGAGACCGCGCGGCTGTCGTGAGCTGGGACGACGGCATTGACTTCACCTACCCTTCGACCTCCCCGTATCCCAACCCGAGCGATCCGGGCGCACTCTCCAATCCGCCCAACCCCGTCCTGCCGGTGACGTCCTATCTGACGACGGACTTTGCCGCTCTGAAGAGCCAGATCGACACGATAGACGCGAATGGAAATACGAACCTGGCAATGGGCCTGCAGCAGGGCATCCGGATGCTGGACGCCTCCCAGCGCACCGGTGCGGTGGCGGCGATCATCTTCCTGACGGACGGGCTGGATACCTCGGGCTGGCAATCGACGATCCTCACAAGCTGGATCACCTATGCGAAGAGCAAGGGGTATCGCATCTATTCCGTCGGATTGGGAAGCGGCGCTGACGTCGCGCGGCTGCAGAACATGGCGACCCAGACCGGGGGGGTGTACTACTCCGCTCCCACGGCGGCCAACCTGCAGGCGTTGTACGACCAGATCTACAAGGAGGTCGTCTCGATAACCGCGCCGTCCGGAGTGAATGTCGTGGAGGTGACCCCGTCGTACATCGTGGGCCACGGGAGCTTCAGCGTGACTCCAGACAGCGTGGTGACGAACTCCTCCACGGGGGAAACCACCCTCACCTGGCTGGATGTCGGCAAATACGTGGGCAACAAGGATTCCCGCTTGTCCTCGGATGAGGTTTTCCAGGTGAGCTTCACGGCCTCATCAACGAAATCCGGCACAGACCTTGCCGTGAATGCGGCCGCTGCGGCGGTCACCTGCCTGGATCCCACCGGCGCGGCTCAGTCCCAGACTCTGCCGCAGACCTTGATCACCGTCATTGGAAGGATCCTCGTGAAGATCGACATCGAGCCCTGGTGCCGCGGGAACGACATCAACATGAAGAGGGACGAGATCATCCCCGTTGCGGTGCTTTCCTCCGACACGTTTGACGCTCGCACCCTGGATCCGGCCACGGTGACCTTTGCCGGAGCCCATGCTCTTCAGTGCGAGAAGACAAAGTGGCATGGATGGCGCCATCACCACGTGCGGCATCACACATGGGACGTCAACAGGGACGGCAAGCCCGACGCCGTGTTCTTCTTCCATCTCGACGACACGACGCTGACGCTCAGCTCAACGGAAGGAGTGCTCCAGGGCGCCACGGTCAGCGGTCTGGCCGTGGAGGGCAAGGATTTCGTCCATATGCTGGACTCCCATCACTGGGGCCGCCACTGGCCGGATCGGGACGAGGACCGGGATCGGTGCGACCGCTACCATGACCAGGATCGGGACGGCGACCACCAGGACTGCGACTGGGGCCACGACTGACGCTCGTCACTGGAACAGGATGGCCCGGCCATGACGGCCGGGCCTTTTTTTTGGCTCAGAGCGTGTTCCCGAACCACTCCGCCGTGTCTTTGATCACGGAGGTCGACATGGACTGATCATTGCCGAACACGCCGAACATGTGATCTCCGTCAGGAACGATCTCGGCCTTTCGGGGATTGCCGGTGACGCTGTTCACGAAAGGCTGCACGTACGCCGCGGAGAAATCCTTGCTCCCGGCAATGGCGAGCAGGGCGCCGGGGTAGGACTTCAGAGAGCCCGCGACGTCGTAGGCGAACAGGCTCCTGAAGAAAGCATCCTTCAGCGTGAGCTTCGTCCAGTGCAGATCGATGTCAACCTTGCCCTCCCGGGCCGCCTTGTCCATGTTGTCCTGGCCGAGGAGCCCGAGCATTTCCTTGAAGCTGCCGACGGATGACCAGGTGACCATGGACGTGAACCAGCCCGGATTCTGGGACGCCGTCATGATCGCGATGCCTCCGCTGACGGAGAAGCCCAGCACGCCGAGTCTCGCGGGATCGACGAACGACTGCTTCACGAGGAATCCGTGGCCGGCCGCGGCGTTATCGATCCAGCCCCCGATCGTCGAGTCCGCGATATCGCCCTTGCTCTCACCCCAGCCGGGGTAGTCGAATCTGAATGAGGCAATCCCCTTGGCCGACAGGGCGGCTGCCAGGCGTTTGAACAGGTCGCCGTTCTCGTTCTTCTGGCTGGCGAAGCTGTGCAGCAGAAGCACCGCGGGCATCTTCGCGTTCCCGGCAGGCCGATTGATGATACCCACGATCCCGTTTCCGATGGTGACCTTCGTCTCCCCGACATCCAGCGGCGGCCTTTCCTCCATCGCGGCCAGCCGCGCCGGCGGCGCGGCCTGGGCCGTTTTCAGGAACCATGCCGCTGCCAGCTGCCCGACCTTGCGGCCGAGCGCCGCGCCGACAACCGTGGAGTTCCGATAGTGCACGCCGTCGTAGATGCGGGCCATCATGACCTCGTCCACCAGGTCCTTCGGGGTGGCCCAGTGGCGGATCATGCCGGGTGCCGTCGGGCTTGGAGACGTCAGCCAGGGATCCGGGCCCGTCCCGACAACCGCTTCCAGGACCGCGGCCGCGGCTCCGGCGGCAACGCAGTGGGCGCACGGGTACTCGGGGTGCATCGGCGTGTCGATGAACGACGTCCACGAAGCGTCGCGCGCCGTGGCGGCATTTCCGTAGGTGTCACCGTTGCGGATGGCAGTCACCGGCCTCCAGAAATTGTAGGTGTATTTCGCGTCCCAGACGGCAATGATGGCGTCGTCCAGCGCCATGCCGGCAGCCGCGAGAAGGAGCGCGTTGTCAGTCACCTCCCTCCCCGGCTGATTGGCGGCCACGGAGCGGAATATCGGCCAGTACATCGCCGAGCCGGTGGCCTCCCAGAACCGGGCAATGTCCGTCTGCTCCGGGGTGCGCTGGGAACTGGTCTTCCCCCCGAGAGCCTTGATCTCGTTGTAGTCTTTGGTCCACGCGCTGCTGGAGAGGCTCGGCGGCGGCCCCGGCCGGAACTGATCACCACGCGTCATGAGCCACGGCCTGCGGCTGCCCCAGCCCGGCACGGCCGGCAGCACCGTCGGCACGTACACTCCCGGCGATGTCCTGGGCCGGTACGCGGCAGGCACGGCTGATCCGTCATCCGCACTCCATGAGAGAACCGCGGCCGCCGCTTTCTCCCCGGCCTCGACGCCGCTCGCCTTCCCCGGGCCCTCGGGGACGGCGGCCATCGCTGCCTGGTACGCGGCGTCGATCCCGCCCTGCTGTGACGGAACGAGCGCCAGGAGAACCGCGCGGTTAGCCGCGGCGACCGCCGCCTCCAGGGATGTGCCCGGCGCGGGATCGATGGCTCCGCGCAGCGGCGTGAAGCGTCCGGAAACGGCGGCGACCGCATCAAACACGGATACCTGCACGATCGCCATGGCGCGGATCATGGCGGGCGCGGGCAGCCGCGCAAACGTTGCCGCGTACACGATGTCGGCGGCCTTCGCGTTCCAGTCCGTGACGACATCCGCGCGCGCGGCGGGCGCGGCGGACGCAAGGATCAGAACGGCACAGAGTATCGAAACGGCGCACATCGGCGCGCCACGGGAATCTGCACGGAAATCCATACGGCACCTCCTGTAAGTGCCAATTTATTGACACTTCCAGCGAGGCGTCAAGGGAAATGTCAAAAAATTAGCACTCAGCGCGCGGGCGGGGCCGCCGCCCGCAGCGCAGGGGGCGCGCGTGATCAACCGTGCTGCCGAAAGAACAGCTGGTGCATCCCGGCGCCGACGGGACCCTGGAAAGCAGGGGGAAAGCCGTCGTACGACTCATCGGATTCATACGTGCTGCCGGAAGGATCCACCCTGATCAGCGCGTAGCGGATGCAGCCCACGGAGCTCCACGTTGCGGCAACCTGGTACCAGGTGTTCCCCTGTGCATCAACCCATTCACGGGCAATGGTGAACTTCCCCTGCGAGCAGGGGAGGCTTGCCAGGGCTTTTCCGAACTCCCGCCCTACTCCCCCGTCGTTGGAGGCGTAGCTCCGGGAGAATTGCCGGCCGACTCCCCCTTCGGTCCAGGCGTAGCGCGCGGGGCCGGCGATCCCGAAGTTCGTCCAGGTGCCGAAGAGTTTCTCGGTCTCCTTCAGGCTGATCGTCACGGCAAGGACCGCAACCGCGAGCCCCGCCGCCACGGCAGGAATTCCCGCGGAGCGACGGCGGGCACCGGGCTGCGCTTCCGGGGCCGGATGAAGAATGCGAAGAATCCGTTCCTTCAGGGTGCTCGGGCTCCCCAGAAACCCGTGCGCGGCGGAAAAAAGACCGTCCCTTCGGACCGATGCAAGCTCGAGAATCAGCCGCGCGTAGTCCGTGCGCTGGAAACCCTGCTCCACCACGCTGTGATCACAGCTCATCTCCGCTTCCCGTTTCAGGAACCATCGCGCAATCCAGACAGGGGGCAGGAACCAGAGGCCGATGCAGACGGCCTCCGACACCGCGTTGAAGAGGGGATCCCGACGCCTGACATGCGCGAGCTCGTGAGCCAGCACCGCGCGAAGGCGTTCCCGCGGCCACGTCCGCGAACCTGCCGGCAGGACAACGCAGGGTCTCAGCACGCCGCACGCAAAGGGAATGTTCGTGCCGGGGTGGACGAGAACAGGAATCTCGCGGCGCAGTGCCAGCCCCCGGGCCAGGGCGGCCGCCGCCTGCCCGCCTTCGGCGGAAGGTCGCGCGGACGCGATCACGTTTCGAAGCGCGATTCGCGCCGCGGTGGAACGCGCAGCGAAGACCAGGACGCCGGCAAGATAGATCACCGCCGCGGCGATGGCCGGCAGCGAGAGCCCCTCCGTCCCGGCCCCGGAGGCAAACGCCCGGCCGGGATCGACGACAAGGGATTCCAGGGTCTGGCGGTACGCGAGAGGGGCAAGGACGAGACCGGGAACGTGCCCCGCGCCGTGGACCTGTCCGGCCTCCAGAGTGATGGGCGGAAGGACGAGCCTTACCGCCGGCAGCGCAATGAAACCGCACACAACGACAAACCAGAGCGCGTGGCGGAAGGAGGCGGGAAGCCGCGAGGAGAAGCGGGTGACGCCGTACGCCAGCAGGAAAAGAAACAGGCCGCGGGTCAGAAAGACGGTCAGGAACAACCAGAGTCCCTGCACCACGGCCCAGGATTCACGGGAAAGCGAGGACAGGACTGTCATGGGCGCTTCTCCTGTTTCCGTACTTTCCTGATGAGGGCGATCAGCCGCCGGTATTCCTCATCGGTGAGGTTTCTTTCCCCGGCGTCGATGAGGCCCGTGATCGCCTGTTCGATCGAATTGTTGAAGTAGGTGCTGAGAAGATGCCGAACCGCGATCCGGCCCGCCTTTCCCTGCGGCAGCGTCGGGGAGTACAGGAACCGGCGGCCGTCCCGGGAGCGCTCAAGAAAGCCCTTGCGGGCGAGGATGTTCAGCGTCGTGCGGACGGCCGAATAGCTCGGGGGACGCGTCATGGCCGTTCGAACATCGCTGACGCTTCCCCGCTCCATGGCGTAGATCGTCTCCACGAGCTGCCGTTCTCTCTTGCTCAGCTGGTCCAGGGTCCGCCGGCTCATGCCTGCTCCACAAGTGCCAGGAATTTAACACGAAGAAGCGCCCGGGGCAAACGTCCAATCCGGGGCAGGCCGCGGATCAGCGGAAGGAGACGGAAAAGTCCAGGGGAGAGTCCAGGACGAGCAGGCGCAGGAGCGGCACGCGGAACACCACGGCACCGGACGCCGGCGTTCCGCCGGACTGGGAAACGATCTCGCCCTCCGGCCGGATCGTGATGACGATGAAAGACTTCCGCACGAGCGCCGGGCCGTCATCCCCGATGGCGAACCTGACCATCTCCAGGTAGTCCTCATTGCTGACCTTCTCGTTCACCTGGGGGCCCAGGCTCTGGAGAACGGGGGCCTGAAGGAGCGGGAAGAGTGCCGCCACCTGCCGGTAGTTCGCCCTGTCGAGATGGATCTTCAGGGTTTTCACCCCTTCGGATTCGCTGAGCACGACGGCCTGGGAGGCCCCGAGCCCGGCGGTGCCGGCAAAGATGGCGGACAGGGACAAGAACGAAAGGGACGCATCCAGCACGCTCGGGCCTGGCGATGAAAGACTGTCAACCGAAACGCCCGGCTGCGCCTCGAATCCCTTCCTGATCGCCTCCTGGTCGAAGATCCTGTCGCCAGAGGGCGCCGCCGATGTCCCGGACACCTCCCCGAGGCTGACGATGTAGTCATGGAGGAGCCGCGAGACTTCCACGTGCAGCGTCATCGTCCCCGAGCCGTCCCCGCGGATGACGAACGTTTGGCTGGATGAGCACGCCGTGAGCGCGACGGCGAGACAAAGGACGGCAGGGAAGCGCGGCATGGCCGCAACGCTACTGTATGAACCGGGGAGCGTCAAGAAAGAATGCTTGTCCCGCATCGGCAAAACACATAGTATCGCGGCAATGCCGGAGATTCGAATCGATCCGCTGGGAAAGAAAATCATCGCAGAACCCGGCCTTTCCCTGCGTGAGGTCTTGCGGCGCGCGGGTATCCTCCTGGACTATCCGTGCGGAGGCAAGGGGACCTGCCGGCAGTGCCGTGTTTCCCTGGACCCGGCGCCGCGCGGCGGCAGGGGAAAGCTCTCCGAAAGCGAATCCGCCGGCGGCGTGCGCCTGGCCTGCCAGGTCGTCGTGGAGACCGACTGCACCGTGACGATTCCGGAGGAGCGCCTGTCGGCAAGGGACTGGAAAGCCGGCCTGCGCGAAGAGGAAATCAGCGGCGCGGCTGAAGGCTCGCTGCGGCGGCTGCGGGTGACGCTGCCGGAGCCGTCCCTGGAAGACCAGAGGCCGGACTGGGAGAGACTCACGGCGGCGCTCGGCAGGGAGGGCGTCTCTGCCGCCCGGCCTGACGCCCGGTTCCTGGAGCACATCAGCGCGGTCCTGCGCGAAACGGGCTGGAGCGCGGATGCCATCTGCGATGAGAACCAGCTCCTCTGGATGGACGGCGGTGAGGGCGGGGCGGCAGGGCTTGCCGTGGACCTCGGAACGACCACCGTGGACGTCGCCCTCGTGGACCTGGAAAAGGGCGCGCTCCTGGGGCGCCGGGCGCTCCTCAACCAGCAGGTGGCCTTCGGCGCGGACGTCATTTCCCGCGCCCAGAGCTTCCATGAAGACCGTGGGCCTGTCCGCGCGGCGGGCCTGCGGACCATCGAGGAAGGCGCGCGGGCGCTCCTTGCCGATGCCGGCGTCAGCGCGTCGCGGATCGTGAAGACCGTGGTCGTGGGCAATCCCATCATGATCCATATTCTCCACGGGATGGACCCGTGGCAGCTCACGCGGCTTCCCTACATTCCGCTCGCCTCGAACGCGCTGTCCGCGGATCCCCGGGAGCTGGGGTGGGCGTTCCAGGAGCACGGAGTGGTCGAGACCCTCCCCCTGGTCTCCGCCTACGTGGGCGCGGACACGGTGGGGATGATCCTCGCGCTGGACCTGGACACGGAAGATTCCACGTCGCTTTCAATCGACATCGGCACGAACGGAGAGATGGTCATTGCGCGTCACGGGGAGCTGCTCGCAACGTCCACGGCGGCCGGTCCGGCGTTCGAAGGCGCGCAGATCTCGTGCGGGATGCGGGCCCTTCCGGGGGCGGTGACAGCGGCGACAGTGTCGTGGGACGGCGCGGTGTCCCTGCAGGTCGTGGGGGACATCCCTCCCCGCGGGATCTGCGGCACGGGGCTCGTCTCTGCCGTGGCCCAGCTCCTGGAGCGGGAGGTGCTCGATGCCACCGGGCGGCTGGTGGATCAATCGGAGGCGCCGACGCCGGGGCTCGGCGCCCGGATCTTTCCGCTGGGCAGCGAGCCGGCATTCGCGCTCTCGGACGATCGGAAAGTCTACGTTTCGCAGAAGGACATCCGCACCCTCCAGCTCGCCAAGGGCGCTGTCCGCACCGGCATCGACACGCTCCTGGAGCTGACGGGCCTCGCGGAGGACGGCTTGAGCGCCGTGAGGCTCGCCGGCAACTTCGGAGCCGGCCTGGACGCCGGCGCCGCCATGCGCATCGGTCTCATTCCGCCGATGGATCTCGCAAAGGTGCACGTCGTGGGCAACGCGGCGCTCCGGGGCGCCATCAGGGCGCTTCTCTCCCGTCCGTGCTTCCGCAGGAGCGAGGAGGCGGCGCGGCGGACGCGGTTCGTGGAGCTGGGCGGGAAGCCGGAGTTTCAGAACCGGTTCATGGAGGCTATGCTTTTCTGACCGAGGGTGAGAACATTCCCTGGAGGAAACCTCCGCGGGGCTGCAGGACGAACCAGTGCCCCGAGATCCTGCGGGCTTTTTCTTCCAGGGTCCGGTCGATGAACGCGGCAAACTCCTCCGGACCTTCCCCCGCGGCCTGGAATCCGTTGACGACTACTCCGGCAGGAACCTGCGCGGACAGCAGGGAGCCGGCAAGCCCGCGAAACCCCTCACGCAGAGCACTTGCGAGCGCACCGTCCGCGGAGGCGGGGCTCACCAGGGCCAGGAGGCCCGCGGAACGCTCTGCGAAGCAGGCGAGCACCTCCCGGACGAGGAACGCTGGGCCCTTGGCGTCATCGTAGGCAGCCTCGATGTCCGCGCTGGACGCCTCAGCGAGTGGCCGCGCCGGCGGGGCCGGAGGCTCGAGGATGAAAGCCTCGTCCAGCCCGTCGAAGGCGTTCAGCGTGGAGAGCAGGAGGTTGCGGGCGGACAGCGGCGAGCGCCGATTCCACGTGACCACCCGGACGGGCTGCTCCGTTCTGCCGGTTGTCCGGGCCGGGCCCGGCTCCGCCGCTGAGCTGGTGCTCATGACCGCGCAGCCCTTCGATGCGAAGAGACGGACGAGCGCCGCACCCAGGAGCGAGTCTCCCTCCGTGACGAGAACTGCCTTCCCCATGCGCGCGGATGATACTCTGCGCGTCGGCACCGGTCAACCGTTGCCGCTCACGAGGCATCCCTGATAGATTCGTTGTCGAGAGGAGCCTTCGATGAAGGTGGCGTGCGGCCAGATCAACCCGACCATCGGCGACTTTGCCGGCAACGGCGACAAGGTGCTCGCATACGCGCGCCGCGCGAAGGACGCCGGCGGCACCCTCGCCGTGTTCCCCGAGCTGTGCCTGTGCGGATACCCGCCCATGGACCTCCTGGAGCAGGAGAGCTTCGTGGAGGAAAACCTGAAGGCCCTGCGGCGCGTGCAGGCGGAGGCCCCCGCGGGAATCGGCATTGTTGTCGGGCACGTCGACAGGAACAGGTCGGGGTCCGGCAAAGCGCTGCTGAACGCAGCCTCTCTGATCTGTGACGGGAAGGTCCTCCATTCGCAGGCAAAGACCCTCCTGCCGACGTACGACGTGTTCGACGAGGCCCGGTGGTTCGAGCCGGCCACCGAACGGACCGTCGTCCCTTTCGGCGGAGAGCGGATCGGGATCGCGATCTGTGAGGACCTGTGGTGGGAGGACGAGGCCGCCCCCGGCCTGCACTACGCGGTGGATCCCATCGCGGAGCTGCTGGACGCCGGAGCAACGTTGATCGTCGCGCCCACCGCGTCTCCTTTCCACGCCGGGATGCCGCGCACGCGCCTGAACCTCTTCTCCCGGGTGGGAAAGACTTCGAGGGCCCCGCTCGTCTACGTGAACATCGTCGGAGGCAACGACAACCTCATTTTCGACGGCCAGTCCATGGTCTTTTCCCGTGAAGGAAAGCTCGTTCACCTCGGTGCAGCTTTCGAGGAGGAGCTCGCCGTGGTGGACACCGCCGCCGCCTGCCCGGAGGTGCCGGTGCCGGCGGACCCGTGGCCGCAGATCGAAGGCGCGCTCGTGCTGGGAATCCGGGACTACGTGAAGAAATGCGGCTTCACGCGGGTGCATCTCGGCCTTTCCGGAGGAATCGATTCTGCGCTCGTCGCGGTGCTCGCCGTGGAAGCGCTCGGCGCGGGCAAGGTGGACGTGTTCGGGATGCCGTCCCGCTATTCCTCGGAGGGAAGCGTGAAGGATGCCCGGGAGCTGGCCGCCAATCTCGGGCTGACCCTGAAGATCCTGCCCATCGAGGACATCTTCGGCGCGTACCTGTCCACGCTGGCGGCGGTCTTCGAAGGCCGGGCGCCGGACATCGCGGAGGAGAACATCCAGGCGCGCATCCGCGGGACGCTTCTGATGGCATTCTCCAACAAGTTCAACTCTCTCCTTCTGACGACGGGCAACAAGTCCGAGCTGGCCGCGGGGTACTGCACGTTGTACGGGGACATGAGCGGCGGGCTGGCGGTGATCGGGGATCTGCTCAAGGGCCAGGTCTACGGCCTTGCCCGATCCATCAATGCGCGCAGGGCTGTGATTCCGGAGGCGATCTTCACCAAGGCGCCGTCCGCGGAGCTGCGGCCGGATCAGAAGGACCAGGACTCTCTTCCGCCGTACGACATCCTGGACGCGATCTTGGAGAAATACCTCCTGGACAACAGGTCGGCAGAGGAGATTGCCGGCAACCGCTTCGACCCGGCGCTGGTCCGCTCGGTGCTGCGGATGGTGGATCGCGCGGAGTACAAGCGCCGCCAGGCGCCGCCCGTGCTCAAGGTGTCCCCCAAGGCGTTCGGGACCGGGCGCCGGGTGCCCATCGCCCGCAAGATCTGAGAATCAGCTCCTGCCCAGCCCCGGGAAGTCCGCGTCGATGAGCAACCCGTACAGGACCTCGCGAGCCATCCGGCGCGCATCGATCGGTCCCCTCAATGCCGCGCCTGACTCGATGTTCCCGTCAGCGTCCCACCGCGTGTGCTGGAAGAACGAGGTCCCCGGCGGAATCTCCCGGGCGTTCCTGATGCAGATGAGGGCGAGGCTCCGGAGAAGCTGCCCGAGCTCGCCTTTTCCGGCAAGACCGCGAAGACCCAGAAGGAGCCAGGCCGTTTCGTAGCCGGCAAACATGGCCCTCTGACGCACGTGGCCGTCGACCAGGGTTCCGTCCAGAGGGATGCTCCCCACGGCCCCTGCTCCGTGAAGGCGGATCCAGGGAAGAAGGTGGGACGCGAAGAGCGCGGTGCTCCGCGCTGCGCGCGCACGGGCCGCCGCGGCGCTGCTCGCCGGTGCCTCCACCGGCCTGTACCCGATCCGCCGCATCCCCACGAACAGGCGGACGGCGAGGAGAGAGGCGGCGGAGTCCGGTCCGCGTTCTGAGCGGGAGGACGGCGGAAGGGAGGAGTCCCACCGCGCCGAAGAGAAGCGCCGGGCGATGGCGTCCAGCGCCTTCTTGTACTTGTCCCGCCCGGTCCGACGATGCACGCGGGCCAGAGGGAAGAAGAGCTGCCAGCCCGCCATGTCGTCCTCACCAGGAGCCGGGGCACCGGATGTGCGCTTCTCAGGCCCCTCCGGGAAAACAGGCGGCATGCGGGGCGACACGAGGCTTGCCGGCGCGGCCAGCCGCGACTTCTCGTCGATGAAATAGTCCACGAAGCGCTGTCCCGCCAGGAAGTACTTGTCCGCGGGACGCCCTTCTTCTCCGAGATCCTCGGCAAGCATGAGAAGCAGGTCGGCGATCCCGGCAGCCTGCGCAACCGGGAGAAGGAGCTTCGGCGCCGTTCCTTTCACGCCGCACCACTGATTGGACCCCATGAGGTAGCTCTCGAAGAACGGCCCGGTGGGCAGCTGGCCCCTGAGGCAGAAGTCGGCGAGCCGCAGGGCCGTCTCTCCCTTCTCGTGATCCCGGGGAAAAAGACGGCGCAGGGCCACCGCCATGGCGGCGCCAGCGGAGAGCGACAGCCACGGGCTGCCCGGGACCTCGCGAAGCCCGGCAACGCCGCCCTCCTCCACAAAGTGGGTGGAGAGGATCTCCCGCGCGGCCTTCCGCAGGGCCTCACGATCGACCGGAGACGAGGCGCGGGACCGGGACGGTGCCCGGGGAACAAGCCTGCCCAGGACCGCTGCCGGAGCCGCGGTCAGGATGTCCTGCGCGGGCGCAAAGGAAAGGAATATCTCGAGGCTCTTTTCCAGGCTGCCCGGGGATTCGATCACCGGCTCGTCCGGAACCTCGAAATGCTCCGGCTTCGGTCCCACGCGCGACCGCGGACCTTCCACCCCGGGGATGCGGATCTCCACGTGCAGCCTGTCCGGCTCGTCCTCCACTTCGCGGCGCTGGATGCCGATGCTGCCGGGCTCTCCCTCCAGGTGTGACGACCCGGCAAACACGACCACCGCGCGCTCCCCCAGGCGCACAATCACGGAGGACGGATAGCTCGTCTTTTCTCCCAGGAAGGAAAGAGGCTTCTTCGGGAACCCCTGCTCGGCATGGACGCCAGGAAAGAGGAGCACCGGAGACTCCACGGTCTCCACGTCAATGTCCACCAGGAACCGGACCGGCCCCGGGGTTTCCACTTTCCAGCTTCTCTGGATCGAGATGCCGTGGGCATCCTGGGTGATCCTGTCGATCACCATGCCGAAGAGGAAAAAGGCCTTCACCTCGGAGGACACACGCCCGCCGGTGGACGACGTGCTGAGAACCACGCTCACCGGCTCGCGGTCGTGGCCCTTCCAGTGGAACCGGTAGGGAAGATGGAAGGCCATCCCGCCGTCGTCCTGGACGCGGACGGTACGAGAGTCAGGCTGCGTGATCTTCATGGACGGGGTTCCGTGCGGCCCATCATAGTGCACGGACAGGGGTGCGGGCAACGGGGGCCGCGCCCGACGCGCTTGCGCGTCATTCGGCGCGGTAGACATCCCTGTCTATGATTGACAGCCCCCGGGGCGCTCCCTATCCTCGGAGGACGGTGGCCCGTGAAAACGAAAACCCTCTTTGAGTGCGCAGGATGCGGACACCAGGAACCGCGATGGCTTGGCCGGTGCCCGGAGTGCGGGAAGTGGAACAGCTTCACCGAGGTCGCCCCGGCGCCGCTGTCTCCCTCCCGCGCCGCGGCCGGCTCGGGACAGCCGGGACGCGCCGCGGCCGGCTCGGCTGGCGCCATCCCTCTCTCTTCCATTGAAACGCGCGACGGCATGCGCCTGGATACCGGGATTGCGGAGATGAACCGCGTGCTGGGCGGCGGGCTCATGCGGGGCTCCTCCGTTCTGGTTGGCGGAGAGCCCGGAATCGGCAAGTCCACTCTCATGCTCCAGCTCGCCGCGCGCCTGCAGACGCAGGGACGGAGCCTCTACGTCTCCGGGGAGGAATCCGCGGGACAGCTGCGCATGCGCGCGGACAGGATCCGCGTGTCGTCCCAGCGGATCGAAGTCCTTGCGGAGACCGAGCTGACAGCGGTCATGCAGGTCCTGGAGCAGGTGAAGCCGGTCATCGTCATCGTGGATTCGATCCAGACGCTGTACACCCGGGAGATCAACGCCCTGCCGGGCACGGTGAACCAGATCAAGGCCTGCACGCAGGAACTGGTGGACTGGGCGCGCTCCCGGGGGTCTGCGCTGATGCTCGTGGCGCACGTCACCAAGGAAGGGGCAATCGCCGGGCCGAAGCTCATCGAGCACCTCGTGGACACCGTCGTGTCGTTCGAAGAGGCGAGCGCGGAGATCCGCACGCTCCAGGCGGTGAAGAACCGGTTCGGCTCCGTGGACGAGATCGGGTTTTTCCGCATGACGGACTGCGGCCTGGCAGAGGTTGACGACGCCACGAGCCTCTTTCTCACCCGGCGGGACGGATCCAATCCGGCCGGGGTTGCCGTGGCCCCGGTTTTCGAAGGCTCGCGCGTCCTGCTCGTGGAGATCCAGAGTCTCACCGTCCCGGCAAAGAGCGGGATCAGCAGGATCTACAGCGACCGCATCGACACGGGCCGGGTGGCGCGCATGGCAGCCGTGCTGGAGAAGCACCTCGGCCTCCATCTCGCGGAGCACGACATCTATGTCAACGTCGCCGGCGGGATCAGGATCGGCGAGGTCGCCGTGGAGCTGCCGCTCGCCCTGGCGCTCTATTCGGCCCGCACAGGCGCGGCCCTTCCCGCGGGCATGGCGGTGACGGGAGAGGTGAGCCTGACCGGGGAGGTCAGGAGCGTTCCCGGAATCGACAAGAGGGCCCGGGCGTGCTCGGAGCTGGGCTTCGGGTCCCTGATCGGCCCCGGCGGGGCGGGAGCGGAAAGACCGGCGGCGGGAACGTTCAGCGGCGTCGAGATGGTTCGTGATGCTGTGAAGCTCGCGTTCGCGCAGCCCGCGGGGCCGCGGCCGTGACGCTGGATCCTACACGCTGGCGCGGGTCCTGGCGCCGCCGTCGCCGATCTGGGAAACCAGGAGCTTCTCGAAGTCCGGGGCGGACACCGGCGGGCTGAACAGATATCCCTGCAGCATGTCGCAGGGAAGTGCGTTTGTCACCCACGCCTGAGCCTGGGAGGAAATCCCCTCGACGATCACGAGCTTCTTGCGGATCCTGATGATGTCGATCAGGCAGCGGAGGAACTGCCGCTCGTCCTCGACGGTACCGACGTCGTCGAGGAACGACTTGTCGATTTTCAGGCCGCTCGCCGGCAGCTCCTTCAGGTAGCTGAGGGAGGAGTGGCCCGTGCCGAAGTCATCCACGAAGACCTCGACCCCCATCTTCCGCAGATCCGTCATGCGGCGGATCGTCGCCTCCGGATCCACCATGCTCTCCGTTTCCGTGATCTCCAGGCGGATGCGGTCCGGCGAAAGGTCGTCCGCCCTCTTGAGCGCATGAGCGAGGTTGTCCAGGAGGTGGATGCCGCGGAACTCGCTCGCCGAGAGGTTGATGGACACAAAGGCATCGGAGATCGCCGCCCAGCTGCGGGCCTGGGCGCAGGCGTTGAACAGGACCCACCGGCCGATCTTGTCGATCAGCCCCGTGTTGATGGCCAGGGGGATGAAGTCCAGGGGAGGGACGATCCCGCGCGTGGGGTGGCGCCAGCGGATGAGAGCTTCCGAGCCGACGATCCTTCCCCGCGGAGTGACAATGGGCTGGTAGTCCAGGAACAGCTGGTCCTGGCGGAACGCGTTGGCCAGCTCCCCCTGCATGAGGAGCTGGGCCCGGGAGGCGGCGTGGAGCTGGGCGTCAAAGAGCATGTACGGCTCGCGGCGCCGGCGCGCCTCCCCCATCGCGCTCAGCGCGTTGCGCGTGACGGTCTCCGCGTCGTCCCCGTCATCCGGGTACAGGGCAATCCCGATGGCGCACGACAGGAAGATATTCTGCTCGTGGTGGAGATAGGGGGTGGTCACCTCGTTGTAGATCGAGCTGGCCAGGGAGGCGAGCGCCGTCTTGTCCGGAATGTCCGTGATGACCGCGGCAAGCTCGTAGCCGTCGAACCGGAACACGTAATCGCTGGGCCGCAGCGTCCTGCGGAAGCGCAGGCCGGTGTTCTCCAGGAGAAGGTCGGAGATCTCGTAGCCGTGCAGCTGCGAAATCTCTTCCATGCCGGTCAGGTTCAGGATCACGACGGCCCGCAGGTCCACGTGCGGGGAGAGCCGGGCCTTCTCGATCTCCTTCTCGAGGATGACGCCGAGAGACCGGCGGTTGAAAAGCCCCGTGACGGGGTCGCGATACTCGTAGTTGGTGAGCTTGGACTCGATTTCGCTGATGCGCGTGATGTCGTGGGAGAAGACGAGAGCGCCGGTGATCTCGTCCCCCTCCCGGTAGGGGAAGTACGTGATGTGCATGTACTTCATGAAAGGGCCGAACTTGAACTTGTCGATATTGTTCACTTCCTCGCCGTTGAAGCAGCGGTCGAGGTACCCTTTGATCGGTGAGAGGAACCGTTCCTGTCCCCACACCTCGGCAACGGTGTGACCGACGATCACCTCGCGCGGTTTCTGCATTTCCCGGCAGTAGGCGTCGTTGGCAATGACGTACCGGTAGCTGCGGTCGATGAGCGTGATGAAATCATTGGAGACGTTGACGATATGCTCGAAAATGCTCATCTCGGTCCCGGCATTGCCACCGGCGTTTGTCTGCAGTCCGTCGAACGGCGGCACGACTGGCGCCGTCTGACAATGAACTAATATATCTATTCGGCAAAACTGCCGTCCAACGTGAGGCGATCTCGCAACGGCAGAGCGCTTTCCGGCAGGCATGCGCGGCGGTTCCCGTTGCCACGCTGCCCGGTATGGTACGATGGCCCATGGTATATCGATCTCTGGGGTCCACGGGGCTTTCGGTTTCCGTGATCGGTATCGGAACATGGCAGCTGGGCGGCGAATGGGGTCGAAGCTTCTCACTGTCCGAGGTAGAAGCGATCTTCGACAGGGCGCGCGCCTGCGGGATCACGCTCATCGATACAGCGGAGTGCTACGGAGACCACCTCTCCGAACGTCTCGTCGGCCGGGCTGTCCGCCGGGACCGGGAGCGGTGGGTGATTGCCACGAAATTCGGCCACCGCTACACCACGCCGTTCCAGAGGGAGCAGCTGTGGGGCGTTGACGACGTGAGGCGGCAGCTCGAGGATTCTCTCGCCGCTCTCGGCATCGACACCATCGACGTCTACCAGTTCCACTCGGGGACGCGGGACGCATTCGAGAACGATGCGCTGTGGTCAATGCTGGAAGCGCAGAAGAAGGCCGGAAAGCTGCGCCACGTGGGGATCTCCATCGGCAACTCGATCCCCCGGGAGGAGCAGGAGCGGCAGGCGGCGCGGGCGCGCCAGGTCGGCGCGGAGTGCCTCCAGGTGGTCTACAACCGGATGCAGCGGCTGCCGGAGAGCGTGGTCCTCCCCCTCTGCGCCCGCGAAAACCTGGGCGTGCTTGCGCGGGTGCCCCTGGCAAGCGGCTATCTCAGCGGCAAGTACCGCGAAGGCGCCGTGTTCGGACCGGAGGATTTCCGTTCGACGAAGACCCGTGAGGAGCTGAACCGCATGGCGGTTGAGGCCGAGCGGATCAGAAAAGAGGAAGTGCCCCCGGGGGTCTCCATGAGCGCCTGGGCGCTTGCGTGGTGTCTGCAGAACCCGACGGTCACCGCGGTCATCCCGGGCTGCAAGAGTCCCGAGCAGGTGGCGCAGAATGCGGCCGCGGCGGATCTCCTTCCGGCCGGCTAGATGCCCCCCGCCAGGCGCCAGTACGCCGCGTTCCACCTCAGCTCTTTCTTGAAGTCCGGGATGGTCGTGTCCTTCCCGATCAGGAGGAACTCGGTCCCGGCCATGTCGGCGAAGTCCTCCAGGTGGGCCGCGGTGACCGGGTAGCTGAAGCCCGTGTGGTGCGCGCCGCCGGCAAGGATCCACGCGGCCGCGGCTGTCTTCAGATTCGGACGCGGCACCCAGAGCGCGCGGGCAACCGGCAGCCTGGGCAGGGGCTGGGACGCCGGAACGACGTCCACTTCGTTCACGATCATTCGGAACCGGTCTCCCATGTCCACGAGCGTGGCGTTGACTGCCGGGCCGCTCCTTGCCGTGAATACGAGCCGGGCAGGATCGGCCTTTCCGCCAATGGACAGCTGGTGCATCTCCAGGGAGGGCTTTCCGTCCGCGATGGACTCGCAGACCTCCAGCATGTGCGCGCCCAGTACCTGGCTGCGGCTGGGATCGAAGTGGTACGTGTAGTCCTCCATGAAGGAAGTGCCTCCCGGCAGCCCTGACGCCATGACCTTCATGGACCTGACCAGCGCGGCCGTCTTCCAGTCTCCCTCTGCCCCGAACCCGTAGCCTTCCGCCATGAGCCTCTGCACGGCGAGCCCCGGCAGCTGCGCAAGACCGTGGAGGGCCTGGAAGGACGTGCTGAACGCGCTGAAGCCCCCCTCCCGGAGGAAGGCGCGCATGCCCGCCTCGATGCGGGCCGCGTCACGCAGCGCCGCGCGCTTGCTACCGCCCTGGCGCAGGTCCTTGTCCACGGTGTAGGCCTGGTCGTACTCCGAGACGAGCCTGTCGATCTCCGCCTCGGAGACGGCGTCCACCGTCTCTACGAGGTCGCCGACGGGGAAGCCGTTCACCGCGTACCCGAGCCGCATCTGGGCTTCCACCTTGTCCCCTTCCGTCACCGCCACCTCGCGCATGTTGTCGCCGAACCGGGCCACCTTCATGCCCTGGGCGTCGTTCCAGGCAGCCGCCGCGCGCATCCAGATCCCCAGGTCCCGGAGGACCTCCTCATCCTTCCAGTGTCCCACGACCACCTTGCGGTTGATCCGCATCCTGGTCCCGATGAAGCCGTACTCCCGGTCCCCGTGGGCGGACTGGTTCGTGTTCATGAAGTTCATGTCGATGGAGGACCACGGGACGTCCCGGTTGTACTGCGTGTGCAGATGAACGAACGGCTTCTGGAGGGCGGAAAGGCCCGCGATCCACATCTTTGCCGGGGAGAACGTGTGCATCCAGGTGATGAGCCCGATGCAGTTCGCCGAAGAGTTGGCCTCGCGGCAGAGCTGGAGGATGCCCTCGGGGCCCGTCACGACGGGCTTGAAGACCACGCTCACGGGAATGGACGCGGAAGACGACAGAGCCTTCGCGATCTCCCGGGAGTGCTCGGCCACCGTGTCCAGGACTTCCTTCCCGTACAGCGTCTGGCTGCCCGTGACGAACCATGCTTCCAGTTTCTTGAGGTCGATCATGCTCTTTCTCCCTTCTGACGTGCGTGCCGGCGCGCGGGCATGAGTATAGAGGCCGGAGCCGGCCGGCGCAATCAGGCGGGGAACCGCTGCCGCAGGGCGGCGAGGGAGGCCTCGAGCTGACCGCGGAGCAGGCCGTCGGTGTATTCCCGTCCGAGCTTGGGGCCGGGAAGCTCCAGGTACCCGATGGGCTCGGGCGTGGGAAAGCGGTCGCCATTGCGCCGAATGAGGGCCGCGAGCCGGTCCAGGTCCACGATCCCCTTTGCCTGCTCCTCCGGGGAGAACCCGAACGTGGAATTGAAAATCGAGTCGGTGTTCTTGAAGTGGAACTCCCACATCCGGGGGATCTCGCGCTCGAACATCTCCCAGTTGTCGTGGACGACACGCCTGTTCTCGTCCGCGAACCCGTGGGAGATGTCGCCGCAGAGGTATATCGGCACGGTGCCGTCCGGGTCAGCCTGATGCGGTGGCTCCAGCTCCCGTGCAAGCCGGGAAAGCTGCTGCGGCGTGGAGGGAAACTCCCATTCCGTGGACATGGGCTCTATCGTGAGCGCCCGCAGGCCTTCGCGGCGCGCCACCTTCATGAGCTGGCGCATGTTGTCGAAGAAGCACGCGAGCCCCGGCTCTCGCAAGGAAGGCTGGTCCCGCATGAGGATTCCCGCGTTCGATCCCGCGCTCTCCGCGCCCAGGAGCGCGGCAACGCGGATCATGCGCTCCCACCCCCATCGGGCCGTGGCCACCAGGGACGCGTCCCCGCTGGAAAAACCGCCCAGCTCCCGGTGGGAGGTGAAGAGGCTGGCGATCTGGATCCCCCGTGCATCCGCCTGCCCGCGCAGGCGCTTGAAGTAGCCGTCATCAGCGGTGAAGGTCGTGAAGAAGCTCCCCATCTGGAGCTTCGTCACTTTGAAGTCCGCCATGATGCCGAACAGCCAGTCGAAGGAGTAGCGGTTCTCGATTGGATCACTCTTGACCCCGAGGTGAAGCGTCATGGCTGGAACACCACCTTGTTGAAGGATTCCGCGCGCCCCACCACGCGGCGGAACACGTCCACCCCGTCAGCGAGCCTCGGCGTGTGGCTGATCAGGCCAGCCACCTGGAGGCCGCGGCCCAGGAAAGAGAGGACGGTGGTCCATTCGTTTCTCCCCTCGGGCACCACGCGGGAGTTCCACGTTCCCTTGATCACGAGCTCCCGTCTCAGGATGGAAGAGAAGTCCTTCTCCCCGATCTGGAAGCTCCCCCGGATGTTCCCGAGGAAGACCACCTCGCCGAAGCGCGCGCCGGCCATGACGGCCTGCAGGAACGTCTGCGGCAGGCCGACAGCCTCCACGACGCGGTCCACGCCGTACCCGCCCGTCGCCTCCCGGATCTGCTCCACCGGGTCACCCTGGGAGGAATCGACGGGGTCGAATCCCATTTCCCCGGCAAGGGCGAGCTTCTGCGTGTCGATATCGACAAGAAACACGCGCTCGCACCCGCGGAGGCGCATCCACTGCGCTGCCATGTTGCCGATCGGCCCGGCGCCGAACACCGCGCCGGTATCTCCCGCCCTGACGGTGAGCTTCCCGACCCCGTGAAGGGCAACCGCGCAGGGCTCCGTCATCGCCGCGTCGCGCATCTCGACGCCTTCCGGAACAGGCATGAGATTCGCTTCCGGAGCCCACACCCTCTCCGCGAACGCGCCGTCACGCCGGGAGCCCAGGTAGTCGTAGTCCAGGCATTGGGCAAAGTCCCCGGTCTGGCAGGGGATGCAGCGCCGGCACGGAATCAGCGGGAACACGATGACCCGGGCGCCGCGTGCGAACCTCCCGCCGGCCGCGGGCTCTTCCACGGCGCCGGAGAACTCGTGTCCCATGATAAGCGGGTAGTGATAGGAGGCCCCCTCGAAGCCGCGATGGATGTCCGAGTTGCAGATGCCCGACCAGGCTACCTTGATGAGGGCCCAGTCAGGTCCGGGCCTCTGGGGCTCCGGCACATCCTTGTATTCGAGGGTCTTGTCCTTGACGAGGACGAGAGCTTTCATGCGCAGCACCCTATACTAAAAGAGGCCCCTGATCAAGGCAAAACTGATTGATTCTGCTCTGTAATGATTGATATTGCTTGATCAAGTCCTGTTTTCAGGTATAATCGTGCTAAGGGAGGATCCCGATGAAGGCAGCTGTGCTGGAGGCACTGGAGAAGATCGTCGTCAAGGAAGTCAGGGAGCCGGAGTGCGGAGACAACGAGGCCATCCTGAAGGTGAACGCCTGCGCCGTGTGCGGCTCCGACATCCGCATCTTCCACTACGGAAACGAGCGGGTGAAACCGCCAACGGTCATCGGGCACGAGATCGCCGGAGAGATCGTGAGGGTCGGGCGGTCAGTCACGAGCGTCAGGGTTGGAGACAGGATCGCCCTGGGGGCGGATGTTCCCTGCGGGACCTGTCACTGGTGCACGAACGGCATGGGCACCAACTGCCGGATCAACTACGCCGTGGGCTACCAGTTCCCCGGAGGCTTCCAGGAGCGCATGGTCCTGAATGAAACCATCCTGAAATACGGTCCCGTCACGCCCATGCCGGCAGGCCTGAGCTTCGCCGAGGCTGCCATCGCGGAGCCTCTGGCCTGCGCCGTGAACGGCCTGGAGCTCGCCCAGTTCAGCCTGGGCAAGAGCATCTGCGTCATCGGCCTGGGCCCCATCGGGTGCATGATGCTCGAGCTTTCCCGCGTGTTCGGCGCCTCGAAGGTCTTTGCCGCCCAGCGCTCACGCGTGCGCCTGGACATGGCGCGGCAGTTCCTCCCGGAGGCGCGGTTCGTTGCCACGGAGGAGGAAGACCTCGTGGAGGTGGTCATGCGGGAGACCGGCGGAGAGGGCGTGGACCTGGCAATCACCACGGCCGGCACCGTCCAATCCCATGACGAGGCCATCCGCATGGTGCGCCACCGCGGCTACGTGAACCTCTTTGGAGGGCTGAAGAACCAGCCAAAGCTCTCCCTGGACTCCAATCTCATCCACTACAAGGAGTGCTTCGTCATGGGGAGCCATGGCTCCCTGCCGCGCCACCACCAGACCGCCGTCGGCCTGATTGCGCGCGGCGCGGTCCACGCACAGAAGTACATCTCCCGCATGTTTCCTCTCGACGAGACGCGGGAAGCGTTCGCGTTCCACGAGTCGCGCGCGGGGCTCAAGGTAATTGTGGCGCCCAACGGCGAAAGGGCGGCGTGGTCGTGAAGAAGATCAAGATCTCCCCGTCTCTGATGTGCGCGGACTTCATCTCCCTGGGTCGGGAGCTGGACCTCATGGCTGGCGGCGGCATCGACTACCTGCACATCGACATCATGGACGGCCGCTACGTTCCCAACTTCACCCTCGGGCCGGACTTCTGCAGGAGTGTCGCCGCGCACTCCCGCATCCCCCTGGACATCCATCTCATGACGGAAACCCCGGAGGAGCACGTGCCGCTGTTCGCCGGCATCCCGGGCGTCACAGTCTCCTTCCACCCCGAGACCTCCCGGCACCCCCTGCGGACCGTGGAGCAGATCAGGAGCCTCGGAGGCCGGCCGGGAATCGCGGTCGACCCAGCCCTTCCCGCGTCAGCGGTCCGGGAAATCCTGCCTCACGTGAGCCTCGTCTGCGTCATGACGGTGAATCCGGGCTACGCCGGACAGAAGCTCATTCCCGCCACTCTCCTCAAGGTGCGGGAGATCGCAGACATGACCGCATCCGCCGGGTGGGACCTGGAGATCGAGGTGGACGGCAACGTCAGCTGGGACAACATCCCGCGGATGATCGAGGCCGGCGGCGAGGTCCTTGTTGCGGGGACCTCGTCCCTGTACGACGGCAAGGCTGACCTCGGGCGGAACATCGAGCGCTTCCTCTCCCTCGTCGGAAGGCGCGGGGCCCCGCGGGCGGGCTGACGGAATGCTTCCCGCCGAGCGTCGGGACGTCGTCCTGCGCGTTCTACGCCGGGGGCGGTGGGCCTCCGTGGCGGAAATCTGCGAGGCCACCCGTTCCTCCGAGGCGACGGTCCGGCGCGACCTTGCCCTGCTCTCTGACGCAGGTCTCATCCGCAGGGTCCGCGGCGGGGCCGAGCTCTCCGACGAGGGGGCGGCTGCTTCCGCCATCGCGGAGCTGCCCCTGGAGGACCGCAAGGGGATCCTCGCGGAGAAGAAGAGGGCCATCGCGAAGGCGGCCGCCGCTCTCTGTGAGGACGGGGAGACCATCATCATCGACGGCGGATCCACCACCTATCACATGGTGGAGTTCCTGCGGGACCGCCCGATCCGGCTCATCACGAACTCCTTCGCCATCGCCGCGGCGCTGGTTCCCGGCTCGCGCTGTACGCTGATCCTCAACGGCGGCATCGTGAACATGGAGTCCCAGCTCGTTCTGGACCCGTTCGGCGGCGACGTGTTCGGCAACTACTCCGCGTCCAAGCTGTTCATGGGGGTCTACGGGATCGACGACACGGGCGCCACAAACACCGACTCCTTGCTCATCAAGACCGAGCGGGCGATGATCGAACGGGCGAAGGACCTGGTGGTTCTTGCGGACTCCTCCAAGCTCGACCGGCGCGGCAGCCTCTTCCTCTGCGGATTCGACAGGATCAAGGTGATCATCACGGACAGCGGGATCAGCCAGGAGCATCGTGACATGCTGGGCTCACGCGGCGTGCGGCTCGTCATTGCCTGAGCGCCGCTTCAGCCTTTCGACTCAGCCTTTCCACGATGACCGGCCCGGCTTTGCGTCTCAAAAGCGGCAGGATCCCGAAGGAACCGATGAAGAACACGAAAGCGGCGGCGGCCCCCACGGTCTGGCGGGCGGCAGCGAACCCGAGGGCTGAGGCGACCCACGAGCCCGCGGCATAACCGGCAAGAAGAAAGCCCAGCGGGAGGAGGAAGAGCAGGAGAGCCGCGGACAGCGGCGAGGCTCCCCGGGTCTCCATCTTCACGACGTCTCCGGGGGCGACGCCGACGCGATCCACCGCGCGCGCCACGAGCGAGGCGCCGTCATCAGCGAACATGCAGCCGGGGCACTGCGCGCACTGCTCCGTGCGCTCGATGCGCACGCGCGCCGTGCCCTGCCCGGCTTCTAGGACGACGCCTGTCTCTTCCACGATTCCGAGATCTCCGCCTCCGGCTCGTTCACCTGGGAATCCAGCATCCGGTCGCCTTCAAAGACGAAGTACCCCATGAACCCCCTGCCTTCCAGGAGCATGGGCAGCCACAGCGCGTCATCAGCCCACATCTTCTCGTACGGGATGTTCTCCAGCGGGGTCCAGATCGGCGCAGCCTCGTGCGTCTCACACAGCTCGCCGCGGTACCCGCTGGCCGTGAAGACGCTCCCGTGGAGGGCATAGCCGTCGGTGAACTGGAAGTACAGCTCGCCCGCCTGGCGCACGCCGGTGGGCGTGACGCACAGCTCCTCCTGCACCTCCCGGACGGCACCCTGCATTGCGGTCTCCCCGGGGTCGATACGGCCTCCGGGTCCGTTGATCTTGCCGGCTCCCAGCCCGGTCTTCTTGTGGATGAGCAGGATGTGGCCGTCCTGGAGAACGAAAAGGAGAGTGGCTCGCTCCGTGGGCTTCCAGGTCTCCCAGTCGATCTCGCCGACCCGGCGGGGCACTGAATCCATCGCAAAAAGGTACATTTTCGTCGTTTTCAGATCAACCGGAAGATTCTTCTTTTTCCTTGCATCCGTTTCCGGGCGGACGTATAATGCCCTCGATGAATTTCATTCATCACTGAAGGGGACTGTGAGAAGCAGGGACCTCCCGATGGAGGATGAAGGGCTCTCAAAGAGAGCAACCCTGACACGAGCCTCTCACATCCCCTTCCCTTTTGTCCGAGCCCCGTCATCCAAATCCTGTCAATGAAAGATTTCTCGTGCAATCTTCGGGATTTCACTCGGTGAAAACACGCGCAGCCCGGTAAGCGCCTGTGTCACCGCGCACACCGCCGCCGCGGCGAGAAACACGTTTCTCAGGAGGGCATCTTCGAACCCGCGGAGCACCAGTCGGGAGCCGAGGAACGCGGCCGAGGCAGCAGCGGCCAGGACGACGGCCCCGCCGGCAACGAGAGCTGCCTTCCCGAGAGCGGATACGCCGGTGAAAAACCGAATGACCTCCGCGGGCCCCAGCCTGTCTACGGCCTTCCACCCGAGCAGGACCGCCAGGAGAATGGAAATGGCGACAGCGAAACCGGACCGCAGCCGGGGAGCGGCACTCGACACCAGGAGGAGAAGGGCCATGACCACCAGGAGATCGAGGGAAGGGGCCAGGAGGGATGCGGCAGGGGCGGCCCCCGAGAAGCCCGGAAGATCGATGAGAACGTCGAAGATCAGCGCTCCTGCCAGGAGCCGGAGCGCCAGGCGTCCTCTCACGGAAGCGCGCTAGGGCCGATCGCGCGAGGCGCGATTTCCGGCAGACGTGTTCATCGGGAGAGGACGTCCCATCGCCGGACGATCTCCTAGATGACCTTCAGGTAGATGACCTTCGCGTCCCCCGGCGCGTAGAAGTCATCCAGCACGGCCACGGCCGAGTACCCCCGCGCAACGTAGAACGCCCGCGTGGGCTCGTAGAGCTGTCGCATGGAGGTCTCGATGTACACCCTCGTTCCCCCCAGGGCGCGGATTGCGCGCTCGCTGGCTTCCAGGAGGTGGGTGCCCAGGCCCTTGCCGCGCGCCTCCCCGGCGACGCAGATCCAGTACAGGTCGTAGCTCGTCCTGGTGCACGCGATGGGGCCGTAGCTCGTGTAGCCCACCGTGCGGCCCTCATCCTCCGCGAACAGGAAGTGGTAGCCGCAGCGGGGGCCCTTGACGAGCCTGTCCTCCACGAGCTCCACGGCCGTCTCCACCTCCTCGGGGTAGAAGAAACCGGTGGACTCGGTGATGGCGCGGACGTTGCGGAGATCCGCCTCGTCCACCGTGGTGCGAAGGGTGATCAGCTGGCTGCCCATGCGATTGGCTCCTCTTTCGGGACACGCGCGTCGGCGAGAATCCGACGGACGACCTCTTCCCGTGACAATCCCGCCTGCCCGGCCGCGGCCATGAAGCCGGCATCCGGTGAAATGCAGGGGTTCGCGTTGACTTCCAGGACCCAGGGGCGTCCGTCCTCATCCACGCGGAAGTCCACCCGGGCGTATCCCCGCAGGCCGAAAAGCTTCCAGCACGCGCGGGCAATGCCGCACATCCCGTCCAGGAGCAACGCGTCCGCCCGGGGAAAATCGAAGCGCCGCGGGGTGCTCCGGTACTCGAACGACTCTTCGTCCCACTTGGCGCGGTACCCGACGATCCGCGGCTTGCCCCGGGGGTAGTCCACGAACCGGATCTCCGCGGGCGGCAGGACCTGGGGCTCGGCGGAGCCGGCGCCTCCCAGGAGGGCGAGGTTGAACTCCCGGCCGTCGATGTAGCGCTCAACGAACAGGTGAGCAGGGCTCTCCCGCCGGCTTCGACGGCTGATCTCCGCGGCGAGCTCTGCCGGGGTGCGAACGATGGAGCTGTCCTCCAGGCCGACGGAGGCGTGCTCCCAGACCGACTTCACGATCCCGGGGAGCTCGAAAGCGGCCAGCCCGTCCGCGGCCTCCCCGGCAGCGAACGGCGGCGTGTCGATCCCGGCCGCTGCAAGCAGTCTCTTTCCCACAAGCTTGTGCGACGTCAGGATGATCGCCTCGGCAGGAGCCCCTGTGTAGGGGATCCCGAGGCTCTCCAGGAGGCTCGGCGCGAGGTGAATGAGGTTTCCCTTCCCCTCGATCGTTTCGGCAAGGTTGAACGCGGCAAGCGGCTGAACGGAGCGCAGCACCGCGGCGCTCACGCCGAGGTCCAGGGAGAGGGGCACGTCCGTGGTGTCGTAGCCGAGCGCCTGCAGGGCGCTGCGCACCGCGTCGAGCTGGACAAGGACATCCTGCTCGTCCGGAGGGGAGTCGGAGTCCACCCTTCCGTAGACGAGCGCGATGGTTCGTTGGCCCATGTCAGGAGGTCGCCGCGCCGGCGGCCGGCGCGGCGGAAACGGCTTTCATGAAAGGCCCGCAGGCGGCTCCTGGATGGCCTGGCCGCCGCTGGCGGGGCGCCGGCCGAGAGGATCCGGATAGCGGAACAGGAGGCCCTGGTAGTTGCGCAGCACGATGTCATCCCCGTCCCGGCCCGCGACGTACTCCGGAAGGAGCGGGATCTTCCCCCCGCCCTGCGGTGCGTCGATCACGTAGCTGGGCACCGCGTATCCCGTGGTGTGGCCGCGCAGGCCCTGGATCATCTCCAGCCCGCGCGAGACCGGCGTGCGGAAGTGAGAGGAGCCGACGATGGGGTCGCACTGGTACAGGTAGTACGGCTTCACCCGTGCCTTCAGCAGGCCGTGCATCAGGCGCTTCATCGTGTCCACGGTGTCGTTGATGCCGGCAAGGAGGACGGTCTGGCTCCCCAGGGGTATCCCCGCGTCAGCAAGCCGGGCGCACGCCTCCACGGTCTCGGGGGTGAGCTCATCCGGATGGGTGAAATGGATGCTCATCCACAGGGGATGGCAGCGCTTGAGAATGCGCGTGAGGGCGGGGGTGATCCTCTGGGGGATCACCGCCGGCGCCTTGGTTCCGATGCGGAGAAACTCCACGTGGGGAATCCGGCGCAGCCGGCTGAGGAGCCAGTCCAGCTTCTCATCTGAGAGCGTGAGCGGGTCCCCGCCGGAAAGAAGAACGTCCCGGACCCCGGGATGGGCCTCGATGTAGGAGATTGCCTGCTCCCACTGGGAATGGAAGAAGATGCTGTTGGCCACCGGGTTCTCCACGATGCGCGAGCGGGTGCAGTAGCGGCAGTTGGACGCGCACGTGTTGGCCACCAGGAAGAGCACCCGGTCGGGATAGCGGTGCACGATGCACGGCACCGGGCTGTCCCGGTCCTCCCCGAGGGGATCCTCCGCCTCCCCGGCGGTGTGGAGGAACTCATCCGTGACGGGAATCATGGTCCGACGCAGCGGCTGCTCGGGATTCTCCGGGTCGATGAGGCTGAGGTAGTACGGCGTCACGGCGAAGGGAAGGGAGCCTGTCCTGCGCGTGATGGCCGTGCGCTCGTCATCCGAGAGCCGGATGATGCTCTCCAGCGCCTCCAGCGACCTCACGCGGTTCCTCATCTGCCAGCGCCAGTCCGCCCATTCCGCGCCCGCGGCGAACGGGAAAAACCGCGCGCGGAACTGCTCGGATCGGGCCGACGCGGGGAACCTCGGCGTCTGTGCAACTGGTCTTTTAAATGTCTTCTGGTAGGACTTGAAAGGCGGGATCGTAGTCCGGATGCCGGCAAGCCCGGCGAGCTCCTGGACTACGGGCTGGGTACCTGGAGGTTCTGCCTCCTCAGTGCTGAGCACCCTGGTTTCCATCTCTGTCAGAACTCCTTCACGTCAAGCTGGGAAAAGGCAACGCCCTTTCCCTGGGGGTACGGGAAACCTCTGTTACCTGTCACGGTTTTGAATCCACGCGCGGCCGGTTGGTCCCCTCCCCCGAGTCGTCATCGCAATGCATACACCATCAAAAAAAACAATGCAAGCTTTTTCAGGGCCGCGGAGCTTTTTTTCCACCGGCCCGGGCCGTTTCTCCCTCACTTCCGTCAAGTAGTGTATCGGCGCGCGGCCGCAAAATCTGATATGATCGGCTCGTGCCTGCCCGCTCCTCACGCCCTGCGACTCATCCCACGGCCGTCTCCGAGCGCGCCATCCTTGTCGGCGTGGAGCGCAAGGGCGCCTCGGAGAGCTGGACCATCACCGACTCTCTGGAAGAGCTGCGCCGGCTCGCCGACACCGCCGGCCTGGAAGTCGCCGGTCGCACGTGGCAGAAGCTCGCCCGCCCCGATCCCTCCACGTGGGTCGGCTCGGGCAAAGTGCGGGAGATCCGCGAGCTCGCGGCCGCGGATGCCGCCCGCGTGGTGCTCTTCGACGACGAGCTTTCCCCCGGCCAGCAGCGCAATCTGGAGAAGGAACTGGGAGACGGCGTTCGGGTGATCGACCGCACGCGGCTCATCCTGGACATCTTCAGCCAGCACGCCCGGACCCGGGAGGGCAAGCTCCAGGTGGAGCTGGCCCAGTACCAGTACCTTCTCCCCCGGCTGGCCGGGATGAGAGGAATCCTCTCCCAGCAGGTCGGCGGGAGCGGGGCCGGCCCGGTCGGGCTTCGGGGGCCCGGCGAGACCCAGCTCGAGCTGGACCGCCGGCAGGCGCGCCGTCGCATCGAGGTCCTCCGACGCGGGCTGGAAGAGGTCCGCGTGCAGAGACACCAGCACCGCAGGCAGCGCGGCCGGGCTGGCCTGCCGCTCGTGGCGCTGGTCGGGTACACGAACGCCGGAAAGAGCTCCCTGCTGAATGCTTTGACTGGTGCCGGGGTGCTCGTCCAGGACCGCCTCTTTGCCACGCTGGATCCGACCACCCGCCGTCTTTCCCTGCCCGGCGGCCGGGAAGCGCTTCTCACGGACACCGTCGGATTCATCCGCAAGCTTCCGCATGAGCTCGTTGCGGCTTTCCGGGCGACCCTGGAAGGCATCGAAGAGGCGGTTCTCATCCTCCACGTCGTGGACGGCTCTCATCCGCACGCCTCCGAGCAGGTCTCCGCCGTGGAGAAGGTTCTGGCCGGCCTCGACGTGGCTGCCACGCCGGTGCTTGTCGCCTGGAACAAGATGGACCTGGCGCCGGACCGCCCCCTGCCCCGGCTTCCAGGCCCCGCGGCACGGGAGGTGGCGGGGATCAGCGCAAAGACCGGACACGGTCTCCCGGACCTTCTGCGGCGTATCGAGCGCGTGCTGGCCGAAAGCCTGACCGAGATCCGGGTCACCATTCCGTACGACCGATACGACCTCGTGAGCCTCATCTACGAGCAGGGCACCGTGCTGTCCAAGGAGGATGCCCAGCGGGGCTCGCGGATCAGGGCGCTGGTGCCGGAAGCGCTGCGCGAGAGGCTCGAAGGACTGTCAAAAGAACAGAAGCACCGCGGAGACGAACGTGAGAGCCTGCATCGAAATCGAGAACGCCCTTTCCGGGATCCCGCGCGCGGCGAAGATCCCCAGGGCAGCGCCGGTGAGGACGGCCGCTGAGAGCACGGCGTCAAAGCCGAGAGACGGGGGCGTGATCAGCCCCAGGCCCACGCTGAAAGGCACCTTGATCCAGTTCACGATCGCGAAGAACCACGCGCCCGTGCCGATGAACTCCTCCTTGGGCAGCCTCATGGCCAGGAGGTAGACCATCATGACGGGGCCCGCGGCGTTGGCCAGCATGGTCGTGGCGCCGGCGAGGACCCCGGCAATCGCGGCGAACCACCACGAGGACGGGACGGCGGCCTTCCCCCGGGTGGCCAGGTCCCGCCAGATGCCCACCCCCAGCATGGCGATCACGACGATGCCGATCAGGGGCCTGAGCTGGTGGTCATCGATCCGCCCCAGGGCGAAGAAGCCGATGACGACTCCGGCCACGGCCCAGGGGATGAGACGCACGAGGTGGCGCCAGACGGCGTGGCGCCGATACCAGAACACGGCCACGAAGTCCCCGACGATGAGGAGCGGGAGCAGCGCGCCGGTGGACACGCGCGCGGGAAGCACGAGGGCGAACATCGGCACAAAGATGATTCCCAGCCCGGGGATCCCGGTCTTGCTGAGGCCGACGATGAACGCGGCGCTGGCGGCGAGGACCCACCGGCCCGCGGACAGGGCGTAGATGCCGGTCACGCGGAGGCCCCGCGTGCCTTCTGCTCGTACTCCGTGTACGTGGTGAACGCATCCCCCGAGACCGTTTCCTTGGACGGATCCACGAACACCACGCAGTTTCGCGTCTTCTTGGCCTGGTACAGCGCGCGATCGCTGCGCTCCACCGCCTTGCCGATCTCCGCGACGGAGGTCACGTCAGCGACGCCGATGGAGAGCGTGCCGCAGGGCTCCCCGTGGGACTGCTCGATCTCCCGCACGTCACGCATCACGTCGCGCGCGCGAACCCCCTGCTCCTGCGCGTGGCGCAGCCTCTCCGCAAGGATGATCCCCGTGTGGAGGTCGGACGGCACCACAACGAGCAGCTCCTCCCCGCCGTAGCGGATGGCGAGGTCGCCGTCCCGGATGTTGTCCAGGAGAACCCCGGCCGTTGATTTCAACACATCGTCCCCCCTCGGATGTCCCAGCTCGTCGTTGACCCACTTGAAGTGGTCGATGTCGATCATGAGGAACGTCAGCGGCTTGTGCTGCGCCCGCAGCCTCGCGAGCTGCTTGGGCAGCTCGTTGAGGAAGTAGTCCTTGTTCTTCAGCCCGGTGAGCGCGTCCGCGTGCTGCCCGGGGAACTCCTCCAGGAGGGCAGCCTGCAGCGTCTCCGCCCCGTTCCTGCCCCGCTCACCCCGCTCCCGCAGCCAGCGCTCCCGATCTTCCGACGTGGCGATCACGACCCCGGAGGTCATCTTCGCCGCGAAGCTTTTCGGATCATTGAGGATGTAGTCGTAAAGCTCCGCGATGCCGCGAAAAACGTCGACGAAGGCTATCTGCGCCTTCTGCGGAATGTCAAGCACGGACTCCCGGTAGCGGGCTTCCGCCCAGCGGCGGATCTGGCGCGTGACGGGGCGGTAGTCCGGAGAGGAGGTCTGGGAGCGCGCGATGAAGTCCACGAGCCGGCCCCGGGCCAGGTCCGCCGCGATCTTGCGGCGGACCGGGTCCTCCGCGCTCAAGAGACCCTGGTTCACGACTCTTCCGACGTCCGCGGCCATCTCGGCCAGCCGGGCAGCCAGCTCGTAGAGCTTCGGCCCCTCGTAGGGGTCGGTGTCGGTGACAACGTGGCCGAAGTCCCGCACGGCCCGGTTGCGCAGGCGGTTGATCCGCTCCTCGATGTTCCGCGCGCGCTGGCTTTCGCGGAAGATCTTCACGAACTGGGGGTCCCCTTCGACCTCACGGGCGTACTCCCGGATCTCGTCCAGGTACGGCTCGAACAGGCGCGTGGAGACCGCCTCCCACATGCCGCGCAGCGCAATGAGCTCGCCGGCGAGCGTCTCCCGGCCCAGCACCGTCTCCAGGGCGTACGGTTCCAGGGACGTGAGCAGATCGTCGAGGATCGCGTGGAGCACCATGATGAGGCCCATCGCGTCCACGGAGGAGACCCGCTCCAGGTCCTCCAGGCGCGCCTTGAAAAGCGCCGTGCGGCGGAAGACCCGGTTGGCAAAAAAGGGGAGGACGAATTCGCCCTGTTCCATTCTGTCGATGCCGGACTCCGGGAACAACGCCATGAGCGTGGAGAGGATGCCCTCGAACCGGTTGGAAAGCTGCTCCAGCTTCTCCTGCTCCAGGCGCTCCAGCTCGCGGGCGCGCTGCTCCTGGAGTGCCCGCTCCCGCTGGGCGCGCATCTTCTCCTGCCAGCCCCGCCACGTGAGGACCTGGTCCTCCCGCAGGCCCAGAAACGCCAGGACGCGCGCCCGCTTCTCCGGACTCGCCTCTTCCTCCGGGTAGAACGATGCGATCATCTTGAGGAGCGCCGGGTACAGCTCGTGGCCATAGATGGCGAGGTTCTGGTAGGCGGCACGGAACAGGGACTCCGCGTCGGCGATCTCCGCGGCGGACTCCTCCCCCGGGTGCAGGGACGCGTTCGCCGCGCGCACCACGTCGAACAGCAGCTCCAGCTTGTCGCGCTCCACAGCCTCCGTCACCGCGATGAGGCGGCAGCCGTCCTTGACCACGCGGGCCAGCTCCGCCACGCGCGCGCGGCCGCCGGTCTCGTACCGGGCGGCCAGGTACTCCAGGCTCCTGGAGAGCATCTCCTGCGGCTGCGTGAACTCACCGAAGAATTCCAGCGCGAACGGCTCGCGCGCGCGCACGCCCCGGGCCACGGCCTCCGTCTCCGCCTTCGCGGCAGCCTGGTCGGAGTCGGGGTCGTCCGTCCCGCTTCCCAGGAGCCTGCGCGCGGAGTCGCGCAGCGCGTCCAGGTCGTCGATGAACGACAGGCCCCAGGGGCTGCGATTCACGTAGCCGCGCCGCTCCGCGAGCAGCCGCAGGAGCGCCCGGCTCGCGTAGTCCGCGCGGGAAGGATCGAAAACGCTCCAGAAGTCGTCGATGCGCTCAGCCAGCCGCGTGATCAGGAATCCGTTTCGATACGCGTAGCGGTTGATGCGCCGGCGCAGCCAGGCGGGAACATCGGGCAGCCAATCGATGGCGCGCTTGCCGAGCTGGGCGTCGATCGCCGCGCCGGGAGGCAGCGGTCCCGACGGCTGCGGTTCCGCCTGCGGGCCGTTCGGCGGTTGAATGCGCGCGTGGGCCGGCCGGGACACGGGCGGCTCCGCCCGCCGCTCCTTCGGCTCCGGTAGAGCCTTCACGCGCTCCAGCTGAGCGTTGGTTCTCTTGCGCGCCTCCTCTTCCCCGTATCCCCGGCCCCGAAGATCGCGGTGAACGCGTTCGATCTGCTCCCGGCTGACGCCCTGCTTGATGAGATTCTCGTAGAGGCTTGGTCTATCCTTCTCCGAAGCCGCCATGGGACGTCTCGCTCCACCTCTTCAACAAGTATAGCCACCGAAGGGGGTGAAGTCGATTCGCGACGGCATGAGGCGCCGGTTTTTCTCCGTCAGCCGCTGATACGCTGCGCGGCAGCTCTCAGCTCGTCCACCCGGCCGGAGAATGCATACAGCGTCGATTTCCAGGTGACACGCCGCCGCTCACGCGGCCCGGCGGCAGGAGAGACGCACGAGAACTCCCCGAACCCCTGTCCGGGTGCGAACCGGCATTCCACCAGCGGACAGGCGCCGTCCGTCTCGGCCGGCTTCTCGAACTCCTTGACGATGAGGTGGCCGCGCCCCCCTTCCCGCTCTTCGATGCACAGGATCTTCGCCGGCGCCTGCGCCGGGGCCAGCTCGATGCGCACCGGCTTCTCTCCGCGAAGCGCGACGGCCGCTTGGGGTAGCAGCACCTCGGCCCCGGCCCTGACCTGCGTGATGTTCCACAGGCACGCGCCGGGAGGGATCTCACCGGATGCTTCGAGCTGGGCTTCTTCCACGTAGCCGGCCTGGCGGAGCCACTGCGTCTGCCAATGCTCGGATATCTCCCCGTCCGCGAGGGGGCGGATCCTGCGCACCACGCGGAAGCGCATGCGCATATCCGATGCCCACGCCCGTGCCTCTCCCCGGTTTTCCATCACGAACATTCCCTTCTCGGGAAGCTCGGCGTAGCGGCCGGGATCGATGGCCGGGGCAACCGCCCCCCGCGGGAAGAACTCCCTTTCGGGCCCGAGCCACAACCGGTCCCCGCCCGGGTTCAGCCAGTCATCGTCCTTGGCGCCGATCTGGAGGAGCCGCAGGAAATCCGGATTCTCCCACAGCACGTTCTCCGCGCGCCAATGCGGCCAGACGCCCAGGACGCGGCCGTATTCCGGCAGGATGAGCAGCGCGCCGTCCGCGCCGGACTCCATCACCGACGTGCGGATTCCCAGCCTGTTCAGGCTGACGACGATCTCCTCCAGGCTCACGCGTCGGTCTCCCCGCAGCCTTCAGGCGCGCACGTCATGGGACATCACGAACAGGGTCGTCCGTTCCTCCCAACCGGCCTTCTCCCAGAAGCGCTTCCCCGCGGGATTGTCACGGGCTACGAAGAGGTGGCACTTGCGCACCCCCGCGCCGGCCAGGGCGGCGAGGGACCGGTCGACGAGCGCCCGGCCGATTCCCTGCCCTCTCGCGGAACGGGCGACGGCCAGGTGGTAGAGAAAGCCTCGGCGGCCGTCGCAGCTGGCCAGGACGGCGCCCAGGAGCTCCGGTGACCCGGCTCCAGCGCCGGCCGCGGACGCCGGCACCGCGACAAAGCTCAGTCCCGGGTTGTGCTCCAGGAACACGGCAATGTTCTCCCGGGAGTCCGCTGCGCTCAGGCCGATGCCCTCGCTCGACTCCCAGAGCTCGTACGCCTTTTCGTAGTCCTCGATGCGGAAATCCCTCAGCTGATACGTCATGCTCATCGACCTACCGTACCATTTTCATGGTACTTTGTTGTGAGGAGAAACCCATGTCCCTGAGCCCGAGATGGTGGACGGAAGCGCGGCAGATCGCGGGAGACCGGGTCCTGAGCGGTCACGACACGCTGGAGCCGTACGGCCATGACGAGTTCCCCGTGGATTCCTTCCACGCGGCGCCGGAGGCCGTCGTGAAACCGGTGGATGAGAAGGAGACCGCGGAGATCGTCAGGCTCTGCCGACAGGAGAAGGTGCCCCTGACGGTCCGCGGCGGAGGCACCGGGCTCGCCGCGGGCTGCGTCCCGTGTCCGGGGGGAATCGTCCTTTCCATGGAGCTCATGAACCGCGTCATCGACGCTGATCCTGCCAATCGCACCATCACGGTTCAGGCCGGCATGACGCTGGGCCGTCTGTACGAAGAGGTCGAGCGCATGTCGCTGTGGTTCCCGCCCCATCCCGGTGCTGACGGGGCGTTCGTCGGCGGCGCTGCGGCGGCAAACGCGGGCGGCGCGCGCGCGGTGAAGTACGGCACGGTCAGGCGGTTCGTGCTGGGACTCCAGGTCGTGCTCGCCAGCGGAGACATCGTCGAGCTGGGCGGGAAATTCATCAAGTCGAGCACCGGCTACGATCTCCTGGACCTGATGATGGGCTCCGAGGGCACTCTGGGAGTGATCACGCGCGTCACCCTGGGGCTCCTGCCGCGGGTGGGATCCGTGCAGACCCTCGTGGCGCCTTTCCCGGCCGTGGAGGCTGCAATCGGCGCCGTGCCGGCCATGTTCGCCCGGGGGATCATCCCGTGCGCCGTGGAGTTCGTCGGGCACTCCGTCATCCGCTGCGCGGAGCGCCTCCTGTCGAAGGCGTGGCCGACGCATGCCGGGACCGCCTCCCTCATGATCATCCTGGACGGCAGGAGTGAGGAGGACACAACGTCCCAGGCGGAAGCTGTCGGGGAGGTCCTGGAATCCGCCGGTGCCCTGGACGTTCTCCTCACGGATAACCGGGAGAGACAGGCGGAGATCATGGATATCCGCAGCAACCTCTACGAGGCTATCCGTCCGGCCACCGTCGAGATGTTCGACATCTGCGTTCCGCGCTCCGAGATCGCCGGCCACGTCGTCTTTGTCCATGAACTGGAGGAGCGCCTGGGCATCTCCATCCCCACCTACGGGCATGCGGCGGACGGGAACGTGCACAGCCACTGCGTGCGGGGCATCCTGGAGGATGGGGTGTTCGGTCCGGACGTCCCTGGCTGGCGGCGGAAAGTGGATGACGTGCGGGAGGCGATCTACGACGATGTCGTGCTGCGCAAGGGCGTCATCTCCGGCGAGCACGGCATCGGCCTTGCCAAGAAGAAGTACCTGGGCCGCAACCTCAGCCCGGCCCACCTTGCGGCCCTGCGCTCGATCAAGAAGGCCCTGGATCCGGACGCCATCCTGAACCCGGGGAAGATTTTCGAGGTGGACGGACCGGGCGGCGGAAAGGCCGCGTCATGAGCGGCGCTGACCGCCTGCGCTCTCTCCCCAAGGTGGAGCTCCACCGGCACCTCGACGGGAGCGTGCGCCTGCAGACCATCTGGGACATCGCCCGAAGTCATGGGATCGACATCGGCGCCCGCTCCGTGGAGGAGCTGAGACAGGCCGCTGTCATCCGGCAGCCCGTGGAGTCCCTGGAAGCGGCGCTCGCCTGCTTCGCCACCCAGCAGAAGGTCCTGGACTCCTTCGAGACGCTCAGCAGGGTCACCCTGGAGAACATCGAGGACGCCTGGAGGGATGGGGTCAAGCTCGTGGAGCTTCGGTTCGCCCCGGCGTTCATCGCGGAGGGGAAAGACCTCTCCAATGATGAGATCATTGGCGGAGTCCTGGACGGCGTGGTGAAGGGCATGGCGAAGTGGCCCATCGAGGTCGGGCTCATCGGGATTCTTCCGCGCGGACTGCCGCTTGCGGCCAGCGAACGCGCCGCGCGCGACCTTGCGCGCTGGAAGACAAGCGGCCGGCCCGCTGCCGCGCGGATCTGCGGCTTCGACCTCGCGGCGCAGGAGCGCGGTGTGGACCCTCTCCCGTTTGTTCCCCTGGTGGATATGGCCCGGGAGGCGGGCATGGGAATCACCGTCCACAGCGGTGAGGACACGGACGCGGCGCATGTCGAGCGAACGCTGGACCTGTTCCGGCCGGGGCGAATCGGCCACGGGATCCAGGCGTGGGGAACCGACCGCGTCGTTCAGCGGCTGCGGGAGGAGGACGTCCTGCTGGAGCTCTGCCCGACCTCCAACTGGCTCACGCGCGCGGTGCCGGACCTGGGAGCGCACCCGCTTCCCCGGTTCTACCGCGCGGGGGTTCCTCTCTCCATCAACTCCGACGACCCCAACCTCATGGGCATCGATCTCGTGAACGAGTACGAGATCTGCGCGCGTCAGTACGGGCTGGATGAGGAGGATTTCCAGGCGATCAATCTCGCCGCCCTGAGCCACTCCTTCCTGCCGCCGGAGGTCGTCGGCGCGGTGAAGGAGGCGTTCTTCACTCCGCGCGGGCGGTCCCCGTCGCGTACGCCATGAGCCGGTGCTCTTCCATGTCCGAGCGGCCAAGGATGCCGGTGACGCTGCCTTCGTGCATGACGACCGCGCGATCCGCCATGGCAATGACCTCCGGGAGCTCGGAGGAGATGAGGGCCACGGCAATGCCTTCCCGGGCCAGGCTGCGGATGAGCTCGTAGATCTCGGACTTCGCCCCGACGTCGATGCCGTGCGTGGGCTCGTCCAGGATGAGGACCTTGGGCCGCAGGGCCAGCCACCGGGCCAGGACGGTCTTCTGCTGGTTGCCGCCGGAGAGGTTGCGGACCGGGTCCGCGGAGGACCGGATCTTGATGGCGAGGCTGGACACGAAGGACCGCACGACCTCTGCGATGCGCCGGTGGTCGATGGCCACGCCGCGCTTCATGGACGGCAGTCCCGCCATGGCGATGTTGAACCAGATGGGCTGGTCCATGAACAGGGAGAGCTTCTTGCGGTCCTCGGGGACCATGGCAAGCCCCGCGGCGATGGCTTCCGACGGCTCGGAAAAGCTCACCGCCCGGCCGTCCAGGACGACCTCCCCGGACCGCCGGCGGTCCGCGCCGAAGATGGCGCGCCACGTCTCGCTGCGGCCCGCGCCCACCAGCCCGGCAAAGCAGAGGATCTCCCCCTTGCGCAGATCAAAGGAAACGTCGCTGAAGCCGGTTCCGCTGAGACCGTGGACGCTGAGGACGACGTCACCCTTCGCGTGGTGCGGGATGTACTCCCGCGTCAGCTCGCGCCCGACCATCATGCGGATGACGGAGTCCACCGTCGCGGCCGCGGCATCCACGGTCCCCACGTAGGCGCCGTCACGCAGCACGGTGATGCGGTCCGCGATCCGCAGCACCTCCTCGATCTTGTGGGAGACATAGACAATAGAGACGCCCCGGGCCTTGAGGGACTCGATGACGGAGAACAGGCGGGCCGTTTCCGTCTCGCTGAGGGAGGAGTTCGGCTCGTCCATGATGATGAGATCCGCCCGGATGGAGAGCGCCTTGGCGATCTCGATGAGCTGGCGCTGGGAGATGCTGAGCCGGCTCATGAAAAGGCGGGGATTGATGTCCAGGCCCACGCCGGCAAGCGCCTCCCGCGTCGCCGTTTCCAGCTCCTTCCACAAGACCCGCCCGCCGCGCGTGGGCATCCGTCCCATGAAGACGTTCTCGATCACGTTGAGGGTCGGCAGGACGGACAGCTCCTGGTGAATGATGGCGATCCCCGCGGCAATGGATTCCCGCGGGGAGGTGAAGGACACGTCGACGCCCTTGAACGTCGTGCGCCCGGAGTCGCGGAGGATGATCCCGGCAAGGATCTTCATAAGGGTGGACTTGCCGGCGCCGTTCTCCCCGACCACGGCGTGGACTTCCCCCCGGCGGACCTGGAGGCTCACGTTCCGCAGGGCGTGCAGCCCGCCAAAGCTCTTGGAGAGTCCCTGCACCTGGAGCATCACGTCAGTCGCGTCCATGCCGTCTCCGCTTTCTTCACCGCCGCAGGCGGGGCCGCTTCTCCCCCGCGGGAGGCGGCATCCGCCGCCTCCCGAAAGGGAATCGAAACTCCTACTTGTTGTAGAACTGGGAGATGTTGTCCTTGGTGACGAAGTCCGCCTTGGTCAGAAGACGCGCGGCGGGAGGAACAACGCCTCCGACGAGGTAGTTGTACAGACGGATCGCCGGGTCGTGACCCTGCGCGAAGGGGTCCTGGCCGAGGGTCCCCGTGATCACGCCCGACTTCACGAACTGCATCGTCTCATCCACGAAATCGTAGCAGACGATCTTCACCTTGCCGCCCTTGCCCGCGTCCTGCACCGCCTTGGCGGCGCCGAAGGGCCCGCCCGCCGTGACGTAGATGGCGTTGAGGTCCGGGTTGGCCGTCATGAAGTCCTGGGCCTGGCTGTACGCCGTGTCCGCCTTGTCCTTGTTTTCCACGCGGCCGACGATCGTGATGCCCGGGGCCTCTTTCGCGATGGTGTCCTCGAATCCCTTGCGGCGAAGCTCGTGGGCCTCGACGGCGAAGAACCCGGTGATGACGGCGACCTTGCCC